>CAUUJL010000045.1:0-17710 GCA_963545375.1 uncultured Oribacterium sp. | reverse complement strand
CTGTTTCAGACTGGCTACCCTCCGGCATTGGCTGGAAAAGTCCCTTAGGCATAGATCTTAAGGATGGCTTCACTTCAGTAATAAGACCGCTGGAACCATATAAAACACCTTCTTCCAAATCGGAGTTGCTCACAATTTTCTTATTCCTAATAACGTTGTTGTCCGGATCCAGATACTCCTCAAATGTATCGTTTCCGTTACCGTTATTGAAAAAGATTTCCTTATCATTGAAGACTGGATCTTCTCGCTTATCTGTCCAGTAAACGGAGTTGGAGGAAATCTCCATGGTTTCCGTCCGAAGTACAAAGCGGAAAGGGTCTGCCTGAGAAGGCTTTCTTCCGGAAATCTTCTTACCAAGCTCCACCTGTCCCTGTGTGGGTGTAGGCGTAAAGACATTGGTATAGTTAAAGTCGTCTCCTCCTACCAAAGCATAGAGTTTACCATCAAGACGACGAACTTTAATAGTAACATTTCTGGTGGCACGAGGATCGTTGTTTACTCCGGGGAATAAACCGCTTTCTGTGACTGTATACTCATAATCTCCTACAGCCGCAATCTTAACTTTTCCGAAGTTAACCTCTCCTCCAATGGCATCAGGATTTGTCTTACTTAAACTGTCGGAACCACCTGCCTCTAGCGGCATAGGTGCTCCATTTTTACTCTTTAAGGTAAAGGTAAAAGCGTCACTGATATCCGGCTTCTTGATTCCTGCCGTAGCACTTAAGAACTTTTGCACCTTAATTTCCGGTTCAATGATTTCTTCTCCGAAAACATTGGTAAAGGTCAAAGGATTGTCACTGTTAAACCGTAGATCAGAAACCATCTTCTTGTGATCCGGGTCTGTAACGGTAATGGTGATAAATTTATCTCCCATGTCCTCACTGGTAAGACCGTCTACATTCCTTCCATGCTCATTAATTTTATAAGTATAGGTTCCGGGTCTCATCAGCCGAATGTTTCCAAATTCTACCGTTCCGCCGTCCTTATCCGGGTTCTTCAATACTGTAGTGATAGGATTTCCCTTTTCATCCAGTAAAGGTGCCCCATTTTCTCCGCTGATTGTGAAGGTGAATTTTCCGCGAATATCGGGAGCTTGCGTAGCTAATTCCTTTGGGACTTCCAAAATCTTCTTTACCGGAAGCTTAAAGACTACCGGCTCCACCAGTTTATGGCTGCTGCTGCCTTCTACAATATCCGGTGCCACATTCTGAGGAATATCATTTCCCGGGAATAAGGTAGCTACACGGTATGCCAGATTGGTGTTTACAACAGGAATCTTATCCATATCCGTATGAGCCAGCATATTAACATTGGCAATAAGCAATCCCTTCTTATCTAAAATGAAGGGCTTCTTACTTTGGGTAGTTCGAAGATCAAAAGCCAAAGCCACAATTTTATCTTTTTCTACGCCGACATTTTGTGTTTCGTCCTCGTAGTTCCATTCATGCCAAATACTGGTACCGGTATTCCTCGGATTGTTTGGATTCGTATCACTGTTGTAATCCGGGTCATGAAAGGCCTTTCCTAAATCTCTTTTTGCCTCAGTAGGAATTTCATAAGAGTAAAAGACTCTGGGCTTTAAGGTATCCGAGTTGTTGGTATTGTCCTTATCAAAGGAGCGCTTACTCAAGAGACTGTTGATGTCTACACCGTTAAAGTCTCCGTTTCTATCCTTTTTCTCTCCCAGGATATCATAGATGACCAAATCCGTTGTTCTGCTGTTATCTGAAGCCTGATACATCAGTCTATGGGTATAAGGATCTCCCATATAGCTTACATTAGTACTTAAATAACGGGGATCAATCTCCGTAGAAACCGTATTGCTGAATCTTGCCTCCAGTACCGTTACCGGGCCGTAGGGCATATTCAGTTCCGTTACGGAGGTGGTATATTTATCATTGCTACTGTTTAAAGCATTCAGCGCAAGCTCCTCGTAATATTTAATTTTATCTGCATTATTCCCCGGATTTGCAAGCTTCGGGTTATAGTTTGGATTCCAAATGGTATTCTCGTCAGTATTGACAAATCCCAAGGTGTTTTTTGCCGTTCTTCCCCGGTCCACGATATTGGTGTAAGGGTTCCAAAGGGTATAGTTTAGCTTCCAACCGCTTCGATTATATTGTTTATTCCAAAAACGATGCTCTGCATCATCCGGAATGGTTAACTTAATAATCATCATGGTCTGACCGGAGCCTTTCCAGTTCTTCTTAAACTCTACGGTATAGTCCTTCCCCTTGACAAATTTTTTACTTTCCGGTGGAGTGTCCGCCGCATCCCAGGTTCCCAGAACAATAGAGCGTTCGTCCACATAGGTTCCTGCAGGAAGAAGATCATAGATAATTCCGGATTTTAACACATAAGGCTTGGTATACTCATCCTCCTGTAAACTGGTGGGGAAGATTCCCCAGTTAAAGCCCCAGGCAATAACATCCATGCTTTGCTCGCTGCGCTCAGGATGGTCCACATAAGGTTTGTTTTGCTTTACCAGCTCCGAGGTGATATTTAAGGGCTCTAAACCATAGCCTATTTCAGCCAAGTATTTTCCCGCCCTCTTATCAATAATCGCTGTACCTAATTGACGGACTTCTCCTACAGCGCCACCTGCCAGGAAGTTCATGTTATACCCGTCTCCTTTAGCCATGGTATCGGCAATGAAGTTCCGCATAGCAGGCTGAGGAGTCACCTTTATGGTGAATGACGCATCAAAGTTTGTCTTATAATAGGGGGAATCCTGTTTAAACTGAAGCCCTACAATGTTATCTCCAAAGGCAGCCTCTAAGTCCAGCTGATTCGTTTGTGAAATGTCGGCATTGTCACGGAGTGTATACTTCTTTATTGCGCCGGGCTCTGTTACAGTAAAGATAACGCCTCCATGGTCGTTATAGCTTAAGCGACCATACTCAAAATATCCTCTTCCCGGATATCTCTTATCCTTTACCATAACCTGTACGGGAGGATAGCTGGAATCTTTCTTTCTGGGGCTAGCTTTACCGGAGAATTTTACCAACTGATTCCCCAAATAATCCACATCATAGGCCTTCATATCTCTTAAATAGATACGGCTATAATGGTAGTCCTCCTCTGTTAATTCATAAACGCCACCTCTATAAACATCACCGTTTGTTATAGAATCACTGGAGAATTCATCCTGATTTGTTTCCTCTTTCAAAGTTTTTCCATTTACTTGGCTGGGTTTTACAGAGAATAGCTTATACTTTCCGTCTGTAAGGGTAGCACCGGAACCGGGAACATTAGTATCAGAGGTGGTATAGCTTCCGTCCCGTGACACATTTACACTGCTATCCTTTGCCTTATATGTAGCAGAAAGAGTAAAGCTTTCATTCCAGTTGCTATATACTACAGGAGCCGCTGCACCACCTTTATAAATACTTTGTAATCCAAAAACGCCAAGGTAAATCTGTCTATCCACAGTATTATACTTCTTTAATAAAAAGTCTCCCGGCCCTGAAGAGCGAAGAAGTACCTTCATAGGTGCCGCCTCCGCCTCACCCTTTCTCACATAGCCGTCTGCCCAAGTTTCTGTAAACCCAACCTTATTGCTAATATCAAGCCCATCGGTCGTAAGATCGATACCCTTGTCCTTTGCCTCTTGCAACTTGCTCATAGGATACTTATACAGTAAGGCATAAAGCTGGGAATTATACTTGTCGTTGGCATAGTTTAAGGCAGCCACATAGGGCTGATGAGTGGGGAGGTTTTCTACACTGGGATCCTTTGGAATTCCTATATAGCTTCTATTAATGGGGTTCTCCAAAAAAGGCTTTGTTGCCGGAGGATTTTCTCCCGGCCCCATAAACTTTGCAATATCCGCATAACCGTTTCTGGCATGATTTTCAATATCGCTCTTATTGTAGTAGACGTTCCATGCCGCGTTTGTAGGAAGCTTCTTCGCACCAACCAGGATTCCTCCACCCGAATCTGCAGGATCTAAGGTATGGAAGCTATAATCAAAGGCCTGAGAGCTTGCCCTGGCTCTATCCACTCTTAGATACCAAACGCCATAGAAATACTCACCGGGGTTATCCGTGGTAGTGCCCCAGCTGGGATCCCAGGAGAAGAATATCCCCTGCTTCATATCCGCCTCACCGTGCTTGAAATTGAAGCTAGTAGGCTCAACCTTGGTTTCCACATGAACGGAAAGAGGAACATCCTGTTTCACATCCAAACTGTTATCACTGTGGTCAATATTTAAGCTGACAGGGAATTTATTGTCATAGACACCTACCCCCTTAGCATAATCATGCTTTACCTTCAGCATGGAAGGAGTCAGGTTGTAGGCAATATCCGCCTTAAAAGTAAATCCACCGTTTACCGCCCTATAGTTAGTTAAACGAAGATAGTCTTCCGGCTTATCCTTTCCGGGAACATTCTTTTTGATAATGGTATAATTAAAGCTACTTTGGGTATTGGTATTCGGCGCCTCAAGCAAGCCTGTAGCCATAGAAGGCTGCAGCTTATGCTGATTCCCTTCCTTTTTCTCATATACAGAAATTTTGTCCGGTTCATTTTCATCCCAGCCTTCAAAAATTCTGGCAGGAACATCAATATTAACCGTTCCTACATCATAACTGACATTTTTGTTTCCCTTTAGAGTAAGCTCTATGCCCAGGGTAGTTGTATCCGTACCGTTGGAAGAACTATCCGGAGGAATGATTTTTAAATCTCTTTGTTCCCGCATTACACCGTTACTGCCATCGGTATAAGTATGGCCGTTAGGAATGGTCGTGCCAAATCGAGGAGCATTAGGAGCTTCCGTCCAAAATGCCTTAAACTCATGGTTGACAGCCTCTTCTCCCAAATCCCTTGTCCTTCTTACTAGGATAATGGGACTGAAATGCTTTGCGGAAAACAGGAGTTCTTCTCCCTCCTCCTTTACACTAAGGATTTCTCCGGGATGATTTTCAGAAAGATGTACAATCTGTAGTTCTTCCTCAAGATCCTCTTCTTGATCTTCTTTAAGATTTTCCTCAGTCTTCTCTAAAGCATCCTTTATTTTTTTACTTTTTTGCAGGCGAAGCTCTACCTTCTTGCCGTTCTTAGGCTGTACTTCCTTTTCCACACCGTTAACTTCTCTGTAGAAGGAAATGTCGATAGCCTCCAGAACTTCAACCTCCGCCTCTTCCCCCGGATTCTTTTTCTTATAATCCTTCAAAGAAAGGGCCTTGGCCTCTTCCAGAATGCTTTCTGAATCTACCGGGACCACCTTCATTCTGGTTCCCTCATAGAAGGTTCCCTCAGAAAAGCTTGCCAGTACAGTAATATCCTTACTGTAGGAAGCCTCAAAAGAACCGGCGTCCATATACTCCGGTTTTTCCTCCTGCTTAGCTTCTTCCGATGACAAACTAGCCTTCTCTTCCAAAGAAGACTCCTCAGTCTTTGCTTCCGAAGGAGCAGTCTTATTCTCCTCTTCTGATACTAGCTCTTCTTTCTTTTCCTTTTTTCCCTCTGATGCGGATCCTTCCTTCTCTAAGGCAGTTTCTTCCAAAGAAGTCTTTCCCTCCCCCGCCTTCTCTTCCGCCCTTTCTCTTAGACTTTCAGAGGATTTTTCTTCCGTAGCAAGAGCGATACGTTCTACCGTTTCTCCGGCAATTTCTTCCGCATAGCTCACGCTTTGCAAATTTCCCGCAAGCATCAAAAAACTGAGGAAATAAGCCATACCCTTCTTGGCAAAGCCTCCTCTTTGACGTCTTTTGGAAAAATTCCTACGGGTTAAGGTATCCCTTCCTCTTCCCATAGCTTCCGCAGTCTCCTGCTTTCTCATTTTGTGCTCCATGTCACACTCCTTTATGACTCTATTCTTCCTACTTGGAAGCTTCTTCTAAACGACACCTTAAACGGGATCTTGCACACACTAGGCAGGCAATACTCCATAAAAATAACTTTTAAGGCAATCGTCTTGAACAAAAAAACTGTTAGGACTGCCTATTGTAGGGGAAGTCCTAACAGTTTGTCGACAAATAATTATTATCCTATTATCTGTTTATGCAAAATTCATTTATTGCATAATAATTTCTTTGAAAATCTAAAAAAATCAATAATTTTCGAAGTTTTTTGAAGAGTCTTCTTTCCTATCTTCTCTTCCTTCTTCTTAGCAGAGTAGATCCGCTGTATCCGCCCAAGCATAAAGCACTCAAGATAAATCCCCATGCCAAGAGCTTCAGATTTTTTGTATCTCCTGTGGACACCTGTCTGGAAAGAAGCTTTTCTTCTTCTCGGATACCGCTAAGTACTTCTCCCAGTTCCTTTAATTCCTGCTTTTCTTCCTCCGTTAAAGGCCGGGTCTGTCCAAGAATCTCTCCGATTCGTTTTTCGACTTTTGCTCTTCTTTCTCTCAGTTCCCGTCTTCTTCCGGCAAGTTCTGCAGGAGGAATATTTCCGACGGTTACCGTTTTCGGTGTTTCCGGATTGGGAGGTACAACAGGACTAGCAGGAGGAAGCTCTTCTCTAGGCGGATTTTCCGGTGTTGAAGGAGGATTTGGATTATCCTTCGGTACCGGATCCGTAGGCTTCTTGGGCTCTTCCTTCTTGGGGCTTTCCTGTGGTCTTGGTCTATCCTTCTTAGGATTCTCCCTATTGGAACTTGGTGTCTTCGGCTCTTCCTTCGGCGTTTGGGGCGGTGTCTTCGACTCCTCCTTCGGTTTAGGCAGATCCTTCTCACTAAAATGGTTGGTAAAGCTTAGTTCCGTTTCCCCATCATAGCTTAGTTCCGCACTTAATTTTGTATAGTTCGGTGCATCTACCTTCACCTCTACCGTTAAGGCTTTTTCCGATACAGGGTCATTGCTAACCCCCGGGAAAGTGCCACTTTCCTTTACCGTATAATGATAGGTTCCCGGCCGGTAGAAGGTGATTTTCGGAAAATGAAATTCTCCTCCCATATCCTCCGGATTTTTCACGGTATCCAAAATCGCATTGCCCTCATCATCTATCATAGGCGCATTTCCCACAGGCTTTAAGTTAAAGCTGAAGGCTCCCTTCGCTTTGATGTCTGCATTTCCGGCATCTTTGGTGATATGTTTTTGTCCTTTGATTTCCACGCTAATCGGCGGAAGAATCCTATGCTTACTGATGTCAGTTTTATCGGTAGGCTGAGATGTATTGTTCGGTTGGTCTCCTGTAAAGGTACGGTGAATGGTGATTGCCGTATTGGTATTCTCCACACTAAGCTTTCGCTTTTCTGTGGATGCATTCATATGAACATAAATGCTGATGGCGCTTTGTCCCGGAAGATAAAAGGGCTTACCGGCCTTGGTCTTTCGTACATCCACCGCAATGGCCACGATACTTTTTTTGTCCACCGGATGATTCTCAGGCTCATATTTTTTCCAGATACTGCTGTCATCCACATTGAGATTCGATACATCCGGCTTTACTGTAGCATAATAAACTACCGGTGCTGCAGTATCTTTGGTATTGGCATTGTGAGCATCGTAGGTTTTCTTTCTTAAAAGGGCAGGGAAATCCACATAGTCAAAGTCTCCATTCCTTTCCTCCTCTGTTCCCAGAATATCATATAATACATAATCTGCCGTCTTGGAATTGGGAGCGGTACTGTACATTAATTTATGCACATAGGGGTCTCCTGCATAGGAAACATTTTGCGGAATATACTCCTTCTTGATTTCCGTACTGATACGGTTTACAAATCCGGCGGATACTGCGGTAGGAATGTTATAGTCCACATTGGCTTCCGTATACAAGATTCCCTGTTTCTCCGAGGTGGAAGTTTCCATCACGGATTTAAAATACTGCTTATTCTCATAATTTGCCCCGACAAAATTGTCTGTAGTCAGATTCGTCTTGCTCTTATGCTTGGGAGTCTCATCCACAAAGCCTACATTATTCTTGGGGTTGGCACCATTATCAATAATACTGCTATAGGTATTTTCCAGCTTATACTGCACGCGAACACCGTTTCTGGTAAGGACTCCTCCGGTAAACCAATCCGCTTTTCCCGGTCTTTTAAACTTGATTTTCATCATGGTTTGTCCGGAGTCTTCCCAGTTTGGAATGAATTCCACGGTATAGTCTTTTCCTTTTTCATAGCGTGCTCCCGGAGTCGGTCGGGACTCCGCGTAGCTATAGTCTCCCATCTCTATACTGTCCGGGTCAACATTCGTTTCTAAGGGCAGTAAATCATAAAAAGTACCCTCTGTAATCTTATAGGCATTTAGATAAGCAGCATAGGAATTATTGATACTCATATCATTATATGCCGTGAAAGTAACGGCTCTTCTTTGTCTTCCTGTTGCAGGATCGTCCTCTATAGAACCTATACTTTTCTTTTCCAGCACACTTTGATAATTCGCCGGACTCAGTTGGTAGCCTACCTTATTCCAAAATTCTCCTACCTGATTTTTTACAATCTCAGTATCTCCGATGGACAATTTTCCTTCCGCCGGTGCGGCAATAAAACTGTTCTTCTTATTTTGAAGGTCCTTCTCCAGTCTTTGTTTCATGGCCTCTGTAGGATGAAGGCGAAGATTTACCCTTGTAGTAAAGCCGGTCTCATAGAAGGAGCTGGAATTTTTAAAGCGAATCTCCTTGATTCCCTCCGGAAAGGACACGGGTTTCTGCACAGTAGCATCCTGTTCCACTCCGGATACACTGCGGAATTTTTTGTATCCCGCTGCATTCAGATAAAGCTCTCCAAGCTTTTCTTCACTTCCCCCCTTCTTCTTGCCGTAAACCTCAATGGGGGCAAAGCGAGTATAGGCCTTGCTGGAGTTCACGGCTTTTTCATTACTGTAGCCGTTAAACTCCACATCATAGGCGGTATAGTCCGCCAGATAAAAGGACTCATAGGAATAGTCATCTTCTGACAGCACATAAGGATCTCCCCCTGTAGAAGGATAGCTTAGTACTCCGGCGCTTTCCGTGGGCTTTCCGTCACTGCTGCTAATATTGTCCATGCTAAAGAGGGTATATCTTCCCCCATCGGAAATCTCCGCCTTGGAACCATTTGCCGTAGTATAGGCCGTATGATCTCCATTCCATGTGATTTCACTATCCTTTAAATGGGTACCTGCAAAGAGACTGTAGGAAAGACTCACCGGAGTTCCTTCCGCCAAAAGGGTCTGCATTCCCTTAATCAACTGGGTATTGGTATCAGTTGGCTGGCTGGTATATTTATCTAAACGGGCTACTCCCCCAATATTTTTTCGTACATATACTTCCAGTTCCGCAGTACTTTCCGCCTTGGGTGTACCGCTATACCCGTCCTGCCAAATATCCTGCACAGAAAAAGTACTTTTGTACTTTAGCGGATGGGTCTCCAAATCCTGTCCGCTACTCTGTGCTGTTGTAATGTCCGTTTTGGGATAACGGTAAAGAAAGGCATAAAAAGCGGTATTTCTATAGCCTCCATCATCAAAGCTGGCATATTCTTTATAATCCAGGTTTTTATTTTTGTATTCCGTCTTATATTCCGGAGCAATAAAAATGCTAGTCTTTCCCATAGGATTCCCTAAACGAGGCTCACTGGGCGTCGCTACTCCCATTTCTTTGGCAATATCCTTGGGACTGTTTCCTATTTTGCCAAGCATTTGATCCGGATTAAATAAAGTATCAAATTCTCCATCCTGAGGATAACGCTTTACCCCGATTAATTGTCCGGAGGAAATGGCTCCGGAACCGGCTACCGGAGCTGATGTGGAAGTAATATCCGGCATAAAGGATAGGGCCTGGGTACTCCACTTGGCACGATCCGCTCTTCCATAAAAGAGGCCATAGAAATAATTATCCGCATCTGCAGGTCTTGGCCCCCATGTGGGATCCCATTGGAAATAAACGGATTTGGGTGCATCGAAGTTCTTCGCCTCCCTTAGCTCCACCGTGCTGGGATTCACTTTGGATTCCACCCTGATTCTTAGTTTTCGTTCTATGCTGGCATCATGGGGACCGGTAAAGCTTCCATCCATGTCCTGGTCGACTTCCAAGAATACAGGAAATTCCAGCTCATAAACACCCTTTTCTCCCGAAGTACTATCATGAGTATACTTTAACAAAGTCGGCGTAAAATTATAAGAAAAAATAGCCCCCAGGGAGTTGGCAGGACCTCTGGCATCCGTGTTACTGACTTTAATATAAGGCACCGCTACTCCGTTTACCATTTTGGTAATGCCGTCTTTTGTATAATTACTTCTGTTCTTTGAAACCCCCGGCGCTGCCACAATATCTCCCGGATTAAACTGGGAAATTAAGCTTCTGCTGTTCTGGTCCTCCGCTACCTGATCCGTTCCGTCTTTTCCTTTAAAAATCGCTGCAGGAAGATAAATGTTGATAGAACCTGTAGGATAGTCCTGTGGTGCTCCCGCCCCTCCAGCAAAATTCACCATATAGCTGATTCCTATGGTCATGTTGTTATTTTTACCGGGCTTAATCAGCATGGACTTTTTTGTGTCTTCATCAGTAGCACTATAATCCGGGTTAATATAACTAATGGAAGCATCTTTGTTCGCTGTGGCATTAACACTCCAGAAGGCATGGAACTTGATTTTGTTATTGTTTCCTTCTGTAGGAACATCTCTCCTTCTTCTGGTTCTTACCACTGCATAGGGACTGAAACGTTTTCCTTGAAAACGGATTCCCTCTTCCTCTTCTTTAGAATCCAGATACTCTACACCCTTCTGCTCATCAAAATGCAGAACCTGTAATTTAGACTCCTCAATTTGAGAAGAATCTTCTCCCAAGCTACTCTCCGATTCCTCTCTTGCTTCATTCTCCGCTTCCGGCTCTACTTCTGTAGCTGTCTCCGTATCTACTTTATTATTTTCTAAGGAGGATTTTTCCAATGTAATCTCTACGGCTTTTCCCTTCTTCGGCTGAACCTCCAGCTTCTCGCCGTCCTCGTTTAAAACATAAAAAGAAATATCCACAGCAGAAAGAGAGTCTACTTCCCAGCTTTCTTCCTTCTGCTCTTCTTTTTTCTTTCCTCCATTTTTTCTATCTTCTTTCAAATGATTTCCGGCATCTTGCATCTTCGCTCTTTGCAAGGCCTTCTCTTTCATTTCCTCTAAAAGACTTTCCTCCTTGATGTCCTTTACTTCCATCTGTACATCTAAAGGAAAGGTAGACTCCGGATATTTTGCAGTAATCCGAACACCGGCTTCACTAAGCCCTTCTATTTCTGTCTCTTCAGAATTCAAAATAAACTTTGCAGCTTTTTTTCTTCCTCCTAAAGAATCCGTCACAGAAGAAGCCCCCTCTATTGGAGTGGATTCCGTTGAAGATGCTTCCGGTGCAGTAGGTTCTTCCTTTGCAGTAGATTTCTTTGAAGATGCTGCATTTGAAGAGACTTCTGCAGGAGAATTTCCCATTACAGCGCTTTCTATCGGAGAGCTTTCCGTTGAAGGCGCTTCCAATGAACTTGTTTCTGTTGAAGCTGTCTCTTTAGCTGAAGCTTTCTCGAAAGAAATAGATTCCTTCTGATTTTCCGCCTCTGTTTCCTTGACTTGTAACGGCGACGCAGACACCTCCTCCGCGAAGCTTACCGTTTCTAAGGGACCGGCAGCTAAAAGCATCGCCAAAAAGAAGGCAAAGAGTCGTTTCCCTACTCTTCTCCCCTTCTTAAAAGCCGGGATTTGTCCTCTATATCCCTGCTTTTCCTGCCATTTTTCTTTGTCTTTGCCTAAATCGCCTCTACTCGCACTTTCCTGCATCATTGTAGACTCCTTTTCCTCCCAAAAAAGAAAGTGTATCTCCCTCAACGCTTTCTTCCTTCTTATTCTCAACCAATGATGTATCGACTCAATTTCCACTTTTTAAAAGGATTATCCGGAAATAAAATAAAACAAATATTTTTTTTAAAATTTTTTATTTTAAAATCAATACTGTCTCTGTTTTCCTGTCTCTATTTTCCGGGTTTCATATGCAAAAAAATAGAGCATAGAGTAAAGGCATTAATGCCATTCTCTCTATGCTCTATTTTTAATTCTTAACGAGTATCGCACGCGTAGTGTGCGATATCTCGTTTTAAACTAAAGCTTATGTCGATAAACAGATTTCTCTATTATCTTACTTTAAACTTATCTACAAGGTCGTTCATCAGGTTAGCCTGAGCGGATAATTCCTCTGCTGTTGCGGCACTTTCCTCTGCTGTTGCGGAGTTCTCCTGCACTACAGCGGAGATTTCCTGAAGACCGTCACTCAAGCGACTAACACCTGCAGATTCCTCTTCGGAAGCCTTGGAAATTTCTCCGATCAAATCATTAACCTGGTTGGTACTTTCGGATACGGAGTGTAAAGCTTCTGCAGTTTCCTCGGTGAACTTAGCACCCTTCTGTACTGCTCCGATGGTTTCTTCAATCAGAAGAGAAGTATTCTGAGCTGCTTCCTGAGACTTCTTTGCCAGGTTGCCGACTTCATCCGCAACTACCGCAAAGCCCTTTCCGGCCTCTCCTGCTCTTGCCGCCTCGATAGCTGCATTTAAGGAAAGGATATTGGTCTGGAAGGCAATATCATCGATGGTCTTGATAATCTTACTGATTTCCTTGGACTTCTCGGTGATTTCTTCCATAGCGCCCTGCATGTCAGTCATCTTCTGGTTACTGGTTTCTACATGAGAACCGCTGACAACACCAAGCTGCTGAGCCTTTTCAGCCTGCTTTGTGGTATGACGAATCTGCTCTGTAATGTCTTCCATGGTCTTGGAAAGCTCTGCAATGGAAGATGCCTGCTTGGTAGTACCCTCGGAAATTCTCTGGGCCATGCTGCTTACCTGCTCCGCACTGCTGCTTACCTCGGAAGAGGAAGTGTGTACGTTCTTCAAAGTACTGTTCAAGCTTGTGGAAATCTCCTGTAAAGAATTCAGAATTGGGCGGAAATCTCCCTTATAGTTCTCATCTTCTTTAATTTCTGTTGCAAAGTCTCCCTGAGCAAATGCTCCAAGCTTCGCCTGTAAATCGGATACCACATAGGTCAGACGCTTTACGATATTGTTAAAGCTCTTTACCAGACGACCGATTTCATCTTCTTGGGCATAGGAAACCTTAATGTCGAAGTTACCCTCTGCCAGCTTGTCACTTTCCTCTGCCAGCTTTCCGAGAGGACTAAGAGACTTCTTCAGTGCTGTGAAAAGAATTACCTGTAAAAGAATAAACAGAATAACTTCTGCAGCAACCAATGCAACGAAGAGCTGGTTCTTACCCTGGTTGTAAAGGTCTAAGCTCATTGCGGACTGTACATACCAGTCTGTTCCATAGATGGTGAGCGGTGCAAAGTAACGAATACGGTGGCTGTCCTTAATATGGAAAATGGTCTCTCCATCAAACTTGCTCTGAATTTCATTCTTAAAGGTCTCTTCTCCAACATACTCTGTAAGATTCTTTCCTACCGCATCAGGATTGGAGCTGTAAACGAACTTACCGTCCTTGTTGATAACATCAAAGAAGGTCTTTGCACCCTCACCGGACTTATCAACTCCCAGAGTATCGAACATTTTAACATTTAAGTCTACTACTACCGTTCCCATAAACTGGTCGTTATGAAGGATAGGTACAACCAATACAAAAATTGTCTCCCCTGTAATGGAGGATACGAAGGGGTCTACCACATGGCTAACCTTTTCCTGAGAAGCTCTGGTATAATACTCTTCCGCTCCATTTCCGTAGAACTTGTAATCCAGGAACTTGAAGAAACGCTTATTCTCATCTCCGTTATCTCTTCCTAAGTACATAGCGTATTCCGGCTCACCCTGCTGGAACGCATTTGGCTCGAAGAAAACGCCTGCTCCCATAACGTGTTCATCATGACGAATCATTTCCCATACAGAATCCAGTAAATATTTTTCTTCAAAGGATCTTCTTTCGCTTAAGTGAACGGTATCTCTTAAAAGACTGGGAACTGTTGCCGCACCGGTATCCGGCTCGTTATACATTTCTTCCAAGTGATCGCTGATTGCTCTTGCAGCATTCTCCGCTAAAGTAATGGACTTTTTGACTTTTTCTACATTCATCGCTGTAGTGGAAAGTAAGTAATCCTGATTAATCTTATCGAAGGATTTTCCTACCGCATTCAGCAGAACAATGTTTACCAGCACAAAGACTATCAACATGGATACGCAGACCAATGCAGAAATTCTTCCTGCCAGACTGCTTCTCTTTCCAGATTTTACAGCCTTCTTCTGTCCCGGTTTTACTCCCGGAGCTTTCTTAAAAGCCTTGGAGCCCGGCTTATCCTGACTCCCGCCTGCCTGTGTCTTAACAGCAGCTTCCTTTGGGCTTAACCCGTTTTCCTGTGTGTTTTCCATTCTTCCTCCTTGAAATTGTCATTCCTCTATCTCAGGAAAATTCTCGTGAAATGGTAGGAGTTACTCTCCTCCATGATTCCGCTTTAATCAATATCGTCAGTTTGGAAGAATGTATTAGTGAATTTACGGAAATTGTGCTCTAATGAATTTTTACTAGTCTACCTTCTCTCCGCAGGCTTCGGCGTAGGCTTTCAGGGCTTCTTTTTGTTTCTTGTTTAACTTCTTCGGGGTTTCTACTACTAAGGTTACGTAGTGGTCGCCTCTGACGTTGGGGTTCTGTAAGGATGGAACGCCCTTACCCCGTAGTCTGGTTCTGGTATCGGACTGGGTTCCCGGTGCAATCTTTAACTCCACCGGTCCATCCACGGTCTTTACAATGGTGCTTCCGCCCAGGGTTGCCTTGGGGAAGCTGATGGCTTCTGTTGAGTAAATATTTACGCCCTGTCTCTTAAAGAAGGGGTGATCGCTAACGGATACTTCCACCAGTAAGTCGCCTCTGGGGCCGCCGTTTCTTCCGGGATCTCCGCCTCCGGACTTACGAATGGCCTGTCCATCGTCAATTCCTGCAGGAATGGCGATTTCCATGCTCTTCTCCGTGTTGATATAACCTTCTCCACGGCAATCCGGACATTTTTCCTTAACCACTGTTCCCTCTCCGTGACACTCAGGACAGGTGGTTACCTGCTGAATGGTACCGAAGATGCTTTGCTGGGTCATTCTTACCTGACCTGCACCGTTACAACGGGGACAGGTCTGTCTTTCCGTTCCCGGCTTTGCTCCGGAACCGTTACAGGTCTTACAGGTATCTTTATAGCGAATCTTAATCGTCTTCTTTACACCCTTAATAGCTTCATCAAAGGAAATACGAAGTCCTACACGAATATTGGCTCCCTTTTCCGGCATATTGGATCTTCTTCTGGAAGAACCGTAGGAGGAACCGAAGCCTCCCCCGAAAAACTCGGAGAAAATATCTCCCATATCCATGCCGCTGAAATCAAAACCGCCGAAACCGGAGCTTGCTCCCGCTGCGGAATTGGGATCAAAGGCCGCATGGCCATAGGTATCATAGGCCTTTCTCTTCTCCGGATCGGACAATACCGCATAGGCTTCCGAAGCTTCCCGGAATTTCTCTGCGGCACTTTCATCTCCGGGATTAGAGTCCGGATGGTACTGCTTTGCCAACTTTCGATAGGCTCTTTTAATGGCACTATCATCGGCATTTTTATCTACCCCCAGCACCTCATAATAATCACGCTTTTCTGCCATATATTTTCCTCTCCTTTAAATCCCAGGAAAAGACAGGCTTAAGCCTGTCTTCTCCGGAAAATTTATCGAATTACACTTCCTTAAAGTCTCCGTCGACTACATTGTCGTCAGCGTTACCGCTCTGGCCCTCAGAAGCAGTTGCTCCTGCATCTGCCGCTCCGGCACCGGCTGCACCTGCTGCCTGAGCCTGCTCATACACCTTGGTGAAAAGAGCCTGAGAAGACTGCATCAGCTTCTCCTGTGCTGCCTTAATCTGCTCTGCACCGTCCTTGGTAATACCCTCCAAAGGATTTGCTGCAAGAACATCCTCTAATGCCTTTAAGTCAGCCTCTACGCTTGCCTTATCGCTGTCGGAAATCTTATCTCCCACATCGGTAAGAGCCTTCTTGGTCTGGAATACGATGGAATCCGCTCCGTTTCTTACTTCGATAGCTTCCTTCTTCTCTTTATCCGCTGCTTCGAACTGTGCAGCTTCATTTACCGCCTTATCAATATCCTCCTTGGACATGTTGGATCCGGAGGTAATGGTGATGTGCTGCTCCTTACCGGTTCCCTTATCCTTAGCGGAAACATTTACGATACCGTTGGCATCAATATCGAAGGTAACTTCAATCTGAGGAACACCACGCTGTGCCGGTAAGATACCATCCAGTCTGAACTGTCCTAAGGTCTTGTTATCTCTTGCAAACTCTCTTTCACCCTGTACAACATGGATGTCTACTGCAGTCTGATTATCTGCTGCTGTAGAGAATACCTGAGAAGCTCTGGTAGGAATAGTGGTATTTCTCTTAATAAGAGGAGTAGCCACACCGCCTAATGTTTCGATGGAAAGAGTCAAGGGAGTTACATCCAGAAGAAGAACGTCGCTTGCTCCCTCTTCTCCGCTCATCTTACCACCCTGTACCGCTGCACCAAGGGCAACACACTCATCCGGGTTTAAGTTCTTGGAAGGCTCCTTTCCGGTAAGCTGCTTTACCTTCTCCTGTACAACAGGCATTCTGGTAGAACCGCCGACTAAGAGTACCTTACCAAGGTCAGCGTTGCTCAGTCCTGCATCCTTCATGGAATTCTGTACAGGAACGGAAGTTCTCTCTGTTAAATCGGAAGTAATCTCCTCAAACTTTGCTCTGCTAAGCTTCATGTCCAAGTGCTTAGGTCCCTCTGCTGTAGCAGTGATGAAAGGCAGGTTAATATCGGTTGTAGTTGCGGAGGAAAGCTCCTTCTTTGCCTTCTCAGCCGCTTCCTTCAAACGCTGTAAAGCCATCTTATCCTGAGAAAGGTCTACCCCTTCTGTAGCCTTGAACTCATCTACCAGCCACTTGGTAATACGATCATCATAGTCATCACCACCTAAATGGGTATCACCATTGGTGGACAATACTTCGATGACACCGTCTCCGATGTCAATGATGGATACGTCGAAGGTACCACCACCTAAGTCGTATACCATAACCTTCTGTTCGGATTCATCTTCCAAACCGTAAGCAAGAGCTGCTGCTGTAGGCTCATTGATGATACGCTCTACCTTAAGACCGGCAATCTTTCCGGCATCCTTAGTTGCCTGACGCTGAGCATCGTTAAAGTATGCTGGAACGGTAATAACCGCCTCCGTTACCTTTTCTCCCAGATAGCTCTCCGCATCCGCCTTTAACTTCTGTAAAATCATAGCGGAAATTTCCTGTGGAGTATAATCCTTTCCGTCAATAGATACCTTATAATCGGTACCCATATGTCTCTTGATGGAGGAAATGGTTCTCTCCGCATTGGTTACTGCCTGTCTCTTGGCAGGCTCTCCTACAAGACGTTCTCCGGTCTTGGTAAATGCCACTACAGAAGGAGTGGTTCTCATACCCTCTGCATTGGGGATAACAACGGGCTTTCCGCCCTCCATTACGGCTACACAGCTGTTGGTTGTTCCTAAGTCAATTCCAATAATCTTTCCCATAGTATTTTCTCTCCTTTTTCTCTATATACAAAATGTTTTTCTTCAAAACTTCTTCTAACTAGCGTTATTTTACTTCTTTACTTTTACCATAGAATGGCGAACCACATTTCCACGGTAAGTATAGCCCTTCTGCAAATCCTGGGTAATGGTATCTTCCTCCGCATCTCCCTCTTCTTCCGTCATCACCGCATTGTGTAAAGCCGGATCAAACTTCTTGCCGAGAGCCTCGA
>CAUUJL010000044.1:0-17876 GCA_963545375.1 uncultured Oribacterium sp. | reverse complement strand
GTTACATCCCAGTTCTTCTCTTCCCATCTCTTCTCTTCGTCCTGATCCGGCTCTCTGTTGATGTAAACCAATGGAATTCCGGCAGCCTGTACCTTATCAGTGATGGTAGCAGCAGAAGAAGAGTTTACAGGGTTAACAATCAAAACGTCTACCTTGTCGGTAATGAAGTTTTCGATCTGGTTGGTCTGTGTAGCCTGGTCATTTGCACCGTCCATGATCTTGATGTTCTCTTTCTTGAATCCCTTGGATACAAGATAGTTCTCCAGCTCTGTACGGAAGAGGGTCATGAAGTTATCAGAGAACTGATAGATACATACGCCAACCTTCTTGTCGCTGAAGTCTCCGCTCATCTCTTCTACAGCGGCCTTGGTTCCTTCCATCGCCTTCTCTGTTGCCTTTGCACTTTCCTTCTGCTCAGCAGCTGCGGTAGTTGTCTTTCCGGCATTGCTGCTGCCACATGCAGCTAACATAGATACGGCCAATGCGGATACTGTCAAAGTGCTTAAAATTCTTTTCATTTTTTCCTCCTGTTCGAAATAACTTTCGATTATGTTTATTATCAAGGGGGATTATAGCTTTTCTTTTTTTAAAAAAAAATAGAGTTTTCTTCTTTCATTCTTAGAATTTTTTAGAATGTCGGAACTTTGGTATTTTTCTACAAGCAAGTCAAGTTTTCAGCAGTATAGGTCTGAAATCGAGGCACGCTCCCGCTAACTTCGCCTTCGCAGCGGATACTAAGCGAAAAACTTCAGTGCCTTCGTTTTTCGCAAGTACCGGCGGGCTCAGATTGCCTCTTTTTCAGACCTATACTGCTGAAAACCTATATATTTTTTTCAAATCCCAAACTGTCCTTCCTCTGTATACCGATACTTCTAGGCTTCAGAATCTTCTTCGATATTTTTACTATCCGATAAAATGTATAGAGGTCTGTCCTTCAGCTCTTCAAAGAGAATAGCGATATATTCTCCGATAATTCCGATGACGAAAAAGAGCACTGCAAACATAAAGCAAAGCACTACCACGATGGTAGCATAGCCGGAGGGGGCACCCTTTCTGGTAAGAAGGGTATAAATCAAAAGCACGGCTCCCAGTCCTCCACTGCAAATGGCCGCAAAAATGCCAAGCTGTAAGGGCAGATTGGAAAAAGTAAAAAGGGTGTTTTTGGAAAACTGCCACAGCTTCCTTAAGGAATAATGACTTTGCCCCGCCTGTCTTGCCGCCGCCTCATAACGAATGCCGGTTTTGGGAAAGCCTACGGACTGGACAAAGCCCCGAAGGTAACGGACCTTTTCCCGGTAATGCTTCTTTAAAACCTCCTGCACCTTTTTGGAAATGCCAAAGAAATCGGAAGCATTTTCCTCGAAACGCACCGGAGAAACATGATTTAAAATCCAGTAAAACAGGGCGGAAGTAATATTTTTCACAAAGCCGGCAGATGGATTCTTGGTGCGCACCATGGACACCACCTGATAGCCCTCCTCGAACTTTTTCAGCATTTCCGAAATCAGCTCGGGGGGATGCTGTAAATCCGCATCCATAAAGACCAGAAAATCTCCCTTGGCATGGTCCAGGCCTGCGGTCATAGCCGCCTCATGGCCAAAATTTCGGGAAAAGGACAATACCCGCACGTGTTCCTTGTCTCTCTCTGCAAAATCTTCTAAAAGAATGGCACTTTTATCCTGAGAACCGTCATTCACAAAGACGATTTCATAGCCATAGCCCAGCTCCTGTAATTTTTCGCAAGACTGACTGCAATGCTGATAAAACTGCTCTAAGCTGTCTTCCTCGTTATATACAGAAACAATCACACTACAAATCTTTTCCACGTTCATCCCTTCTCTCTAAATCATTTCCTCGTGGCTAGGTACCTGCTCTTCTTTCTTCGGCGGTGTCATATAATCCCCGTATAGCATCTTCAGCACACTGTCGAAGTCTTTCGGCACCGGAAATTCCTTTCCGGCAAAGGGCTTATACTGCACCGGCTCCTCCCAGCTGTATTGCACTTTACAATACTGGAAGTCCGGCTGATAGTTGGAAAAATACAGGAAATCCTCTCCTCTTCTCTCTGCCTTCTCTCTTCTTGCTCCCTGAGCCCATCTGTTCTGCAAGGAAAAAAGAAAGGGCAGGGGAAGGCATTTTCCCAAAGTGGCAAGAACCGCCACAAAAAGCTTGGCCATTGGAGAATATTTCTGAAAATCCAGCTTCCTCCGATGTCCCATGGCCAGGCCGAAAATCATCTGCTGTCGAAAACGATACAGCTTATCTAAAAAGGCATTTCTCGGGCAGTCATCCAAAATAAAGCAGTCCACCCAAAGGTGATTCAGCTTTCCTTCGTAAAAGGCATCCTCTTCTCCCTCAACTTCCCGTCTTTTGCTGTTCAAATCCACAATACGGGGCACAAAGTCGTAAAAGGAACGACCGTTTCTATAGCTGTTAGGCATCAGTAGGGCAAAGTTTTCCGAAAGTTCACCCTTTGCCACCCTTTCAAACTTTTCCCATTCCTCCCGTAAAAAACAAAGATCCACATCATCATCCCAAGGGATAAAGCCTTCATGGCGAATGGCTCCCAGCAGGGTTCCGGAATCTAAGCGGTAGCTGATTTTATGTTTTTCACAAATACGGTGAATCTCCTCCAAAATGGCGAAGCCCCGCCTCTGCTTTTCCGCTAAATCCATACCCTACCCTTTCTACGGTTTTTACCCTAAAATATCTTTTCCTAAAACTGATTTCATCTTAAACAGCCTTGCTCTGATTGTGCCAAGGCTTCAGCCTTAGTTCTTCCTCTAAAAATCCTTTTCAAGCCCCAATCTAAAGGCTCCATCGAAAAGCTCCATCTAAAGCCTCAATTCCGACCTTCAGAGGCAAAAGCCAAAACCTGTGCTTCAGAGAACTTCCGTAGGTCCTCTCCTTTGTGCCATGCCTTGTACCAAGCCACGGTTTTCTCCACCGCTTCCTTCACGGTATACCGAGGCTGCCAGCCAAAAACCTTCTTTAACTTCTCCGTGCTCAACTGTAAAAATCCCGCTTCATGGGGGGCATTAGCCTCTGCCTGATTCTCCCAGCTTGCATTCTCTCCCCAGAACTTCACGAAAAGCTCTGCCAAGGCTCCTGTAGTAATAGCATCGGAAAGCTCCGGTCCCACATTGTAATAGCCGGCAAATTGCTTTCCCTCTTCATTTGCCTGTCTTGCCACGATTTCCAGATAGACAAACAAAGGCTCCAAAACATGCTCATAAGGGCGAACAGAATAGGGATTTCGAATGCCGATTGCCTCTCCCTTAATGCTCTTCCGTACACAATCCGGAATAATTCTATCCTTGGCAAAATCCCCTCCCCCAATCACATTTCCGGCTCTTGCGGTGGAAATGCGTGGAAGAAATTTTTTTCCTTTTCCGTAGGCGGAATCCTCGGAAAAGAAGGATTTCTGGTAGCTATGGGTAACCAGCTCCGAGCAGGACTTGGAGTTGGAATAGGGGTCATGCCCATCCAGCTTCTCTTCCTCTGTAAAGGCGTGGCCCTCCTGATCCGGATTCTCGTAAACCTTGTCCGTAGTAACATTCAGCACGGAACGAACAGAAGGACAATGCCGTACCGCCTCCAAAAGATTCACCGTTCCCATCACATTGGTCTCGTAGGTTTCTCTGGGGAAAAGATAGGATTCCCGCACCAGGGGCTGTGCCGCCAAGTGGAAAACCAATTCCGGCTCCGCCTCCTGCATCGCCTTCCTTAAATGGTCATAGTCCCTCACATCCCCTTCGATGGAGTGCATCCCTTTTTCTAAATTTAAGAGGGAGAATAAGGCTCCCGGCTCTTCCTTTAAGGCATAGCCGGTGCATTCCGCTCCCATCATTTGCAAAATCAAACTAAGCCACGCCCCTTTAAAACCGGTGTGACCTGTTAAAAATACTTTCTTCCCTTGATAAAAAGCTTTTAATTCTTGAAAATGCATTTGCCCCCTACTTCCTTAAAGCCAAGACTTCCTCTGTTCTATTACCGATTTGCGATTCCCTATAAGGATTCATAACAAAGGTACAGGCTACAGAGCCCTTGCTACCAACGCTTCCAGGGCGCCTTGCCGCTTGCCCACAGCTCCTCTAAAAGCTTCTTCTCTCTCTGGGTGTCCATACACTGCCAGAAGCCGTCATGATAATAGCCCATCAGCTTCCCTTCCGCCGCAAGATTCTGCATGGGACTTTGTTCCAAGATGGTATTATCGTCCTGAAGATAGTCAAAGATTTCCGGCTCCAGCACCATAAAGCCGCCGTTAATCACCGCGCCGTCCTTTTCTTCCTTCTCCCGGAAAGAACGAATCTGCCCTTCGGCATCCACATCCAAAACTCCCTTTTGCTGGGCAAGGTTTACCATGCTGATGGTTGCCGGCTTGCCATGCTTTTTATGGAAGTCCAAAAGAGCCTCCAGATTCACATCGGAAACTCCGTCTCCATAGGTCAGCATAAAAGGCTCATGCTTTAAGTATTTTTCCACCCGCTTTAATCTTCCGCCGGTCATGGTGTGAAGACCGGTATCCACCACGGTTACCTTCCAGTCCTCCGCCTCGCTGTTGTGAACCTCCATGGTATTCTTTCCCATGTCAAAGGTAATGTCCGCATTGTGCAGGAAATAGTTGGCAAAGTATTCCTTAATCAGATACTGCTTATACCCTGCCAAAATGATAAATTCCTTAAAACCGTAGGAAGAATAATATTTCATGATATGCCATAGAATAGGCATTTCTCCAATTTCAATCATGGGCTTCGGCTTTAAATGGGATTCCTCCGAAATTCTGGTGCCTAAGCCTCCTGCAAGAAGAACAACCTTCATGTCTTCCGTCCTTTCTTTTTTTCTTTAGAGTATAGCACAGAGTCCTTAGAAAATAACAGCGGAAAGATATCTTTAAGGATTCCTTCCGCTATTTTTTCTGCTATTTCTAAACGATACCTTGCATTTTCCTTTCCCGCATTTTCCAAAAGAGAAAGGAAAGGATAAAGGCCAAAACCGCCGGTATAACCCAGCCCATTCCGATAGAAAAAAGAGGAATATAAGAAAGAAGCTCCATCATTTTCTCATGAAAGGGAATTCTCCCCTGTAGCTCCTTCGGCAGTGCCTTGTAGGCATCCAAAAGGGCAAAGGGCATCGTAACATACAGAGCGATTTGGAAAATCTTTTTTTCAAATCGAAAATGCTCTCCAATCAGACACAGTACAATCAGCACGATACTCATGGGATAAATAAAATAAAGCGCCGGGACGGTAAATTGAATGATTCTGCTTAAGCCCAGGTTGGAAATAGCGAAGGAAAAGAAGGTAAACAAAAGCACAAGCTTTTTATAGGGAAGCCCCTTGGGGAACATTTCCGCAAAGGCCAGACTGGTGGAGGTAATCAGCCCCACTGCCGTTTTCAGGCAGGAAAGGCAAATGATGATTCCCAAAAGCACTCCACCAAAGCGTGGAAAGTAATGGGTGGAAACGGAATGCAGGATGTCTCCGCCATTGTCCTGCAAAGAAAAAAGACTTCTGCTGGCCGCTCCGGTAAAAGCCAAAGCAAAATACACGATGGCCATCATCACCGTGGTAATACTTCCGGAAATGATGCTTAAGCGAGAGACTTCCTTTCCGTCCTTCGCTCCCCGGTTTTTTATGGTCTCAATCAAAATGTTACCAAAGGCCAGAGCCCCCACCACATCCAAGGTGTTGTAGCCCTCTAAAAGTCCGGTGACAAAGCTGTTTTTCGCATATTCTCCTGTAGGGGGAAGACTTTGAATTGCCCCCATAGGATGTAGAAAGGCAGTGAGTAAAAGGATTCCCAAAAAGAAGAGAAAGAGCGGGTTCAGAATTTTTCCCACATAGGTCAGGATTTTCCCCGGACGAAGGGAGAAATACAGCGCCGCCAAAAAGAACAGGAAGGTGAAAATCAGCAGCCCTAGCCTCTGATACCCTTCCCCGATAAAGGGATAAAGCCCCACCTGAAAGGAAACCGATGCGGTTCTGGGAATGGCAAACAGGGGGCCGATACAAAGATAAAGCAGACTGGAAAAAAAGAGGGAAAAACCTTTTCCCCCTTTTGATGCCAGTTCCAACATACTGGCGGATTCCGTACGGGCCATGGCCACAATCGCCAAAAGAGGCATCCCCACTCCGGTAATACAAAAGCCCAGAGTGGCTAAACCAACCGTATTTCCCGCCTTTTGCCCCAAGGATACCGGGAAAATCAAGTTCCCTGCCCCGAACAACATGCCGAAGAGAAGGGAGGCAATGAATAAGAGCTCGCGCCCGCTTACATTTTTCTTCATAGGATAAAAACTCGCTTTCACAAAAACTGTTTTGCAGTATATCCTACTTTTCCCTTCTCTTCCACATATCAATATTCTTTTCAGATAAAGTTTAGGAATTCACTAACGCAAAGGAGCGTCACAAGCTCGGCTTATGACACTCCTTTTTCATTTTAAAGTATTTTTGTTTACGATGGAAGCGAAACTGCTTATAGGACATAGAAAGCTCTATAAGCCAAAGCCACCCTTGCCGTTGTTCTTATTGTTTCTGGCAATGGGCAGAGCAGAAGCCAGACTGCTTAAGTTTCTGGTCTGGATATACACCTTTCCTTCTCCAATAAAACGGTTGACCAGGCCTTCCCCTGTGGTGAATCCGAAGGTTCCGGAGGCTATGGAAATGTGGTAGTCCAGACTTCTATCCCATGCCACCACATGGTCGTTGTCGATGGTTAAGGGGCTGTCGGGATGCACTTCCAGCTCCAAAAGGTCTCCAAAGGCATTGACAAACAGATCTCCCTGCCCCTGACTTTCCATGACGAAGAGGCCGCCGGTGCCACCGAAGAACGCCTTTCCCAAATCCTGCATTTTCATGGCATAGCTTACCGTAGAATCCCCGGCCAGAAACGCACCGGTGTTCAGGCGATACTGCCTCTCCCCAATCTCTAAACGAACAATCTTTCCGGGAATGGAAGGCGCCACGCCGATTCTACCCCCATTGGCCACGCCGACAGCCTCGGTAATAAACATGCTTTCTCCGCTGGCAATGCTTCTTCCCACAGCACTTAACAAACCGCCCAGACCGCCGCCGTTAGCGCCGGAATTCATCTTTCCCTGCAACTCCACGCCGGCCATATAGGCCATGGAACCTCTCTCAATCTTCACCCTTTCGCCCGGGTTTAACTGAATCTCCAAAATGGGACAATCATTATCTCCTAATATACAATGTTGCATAAATCCTCCAATCTGTGAAATAGGGTTTTCTTGTCGCTATTCCATTTTTGAACCTGACAGAAAAATTATCTCTTATTTTCAGGGTGAATTCAAGGATTTTTATCCTTTGCTCTATAAAATAGGGTAAGTTTGTCACCGTATCTATAACATTCTTATATGTTTTAAGCATTAAAATAAGTGTATCTATTTAAGCTGATTGTTCCCCAACAACCACACTTTTATGATATTAAAAAGAGATAGCCACTTTTTGCTATCTCCAAATGAATGTTTTTATTTATTTTTTTCTTTGTTAGCCTCTGTCTTGTTTATAGGCTCTTTCACCACATCTTCAATAAGTCTTGATAAATCCATAGCATTTTTCGATGTAATAACAGGTTTTCCCGTTTCTTTCTCAATTTCCTTTCTTGCATTTCCTGCATCATCCCATGCATCTGTAAGTTCTTTTCTGACTTGAATAGCTTGCAGTCTTTGATTAATCCACTCCCTTTTATACCCCTTCTTTAAGTAGGCCTCCAAGGCTCTGTCTATTGTAAGTTCCGGATCAATAATTTCATCAATTCGCTCTTTTCCAACCTCTGCGAGCCATAACTTAAACGGTTCTGCTTTAGGTGATGGAATTGACTGGATAATACGGAAAATGCCTTGCATATCCGCTACATCCGTTAAACGCATCTTGCCGTCTGCCGCTTTCATTTTTAACTGCTTACAAATTGTAAGCAGTTCATTTCCCTCTTCTTTCAATCTCTTTTTTAACACCGCCCAATAAGTGCTTGAGCCTCTAAAACTGCATAGAGCAAGATTCCCGGTAAGACCACCACGGTCAAAACCGCAAAAAGTCTGGGGTAATTGTAGGAGAAGGACTCTGTGAAAAACTGTAAAGCCAATGGCAAAGTTCTTGCCTTATCCTAACTAATCAGCAATGAGGCATAGAAATATTCATTCCAGTTTCCCAAAAACAGAAAATAATATATTGAAAATGAGCAACGGACTGAACCGTTGCCCATTGTATTAATTTAAATCAAAGCTATCTTGAATCTTCACTGCCCCGCCAATCTCTACCTTGGCGTGTCTTAAGCGAAAAAGAGCCACCTTAAAACCTGTTTCATCATTATATAACCTTGGAATCAATGGCTCTCTTGCCACGATTTTATCCCATAGGCTGTCTTCTTCGAAGAACTCAGCCTCCCCATCAATCCTCATAAAACTCCCGGCATCGGAAGCCAAAAGCTCCACATAGGGATTCTTCTTCATCTGTTGATAAACCTTTTTGTGCTGCCCGGTCAAGAAAATAATATCCCCATTATCTACCAGAAAAAAGGTGAAGGGTCTGCCACTGGGTTTTCCATCTTCCGCTGTAAGAAGATAAAAAATCTTCGCCTTCTCTAAATATTCTGCAACCTTCTCTACTCCTGTCATAAAATACCTCCTACTCAATTTTCAGAATCGTTTTCCCTTTGATTTTCCCTGCCTTACTTTGTCTAAAACTTCATTTACCTCTTCTAAGGAAAATGCTGTATCCATGGAAGCTTCTAAGGGATTTTCCGCTTTGAAAAGTTCGCCTAGTTTCTCCAGTTGTCTGCCGTCTTCCTATACAAAGAGAAAATCATAGCTCTGTTTCTTTATCGCCGCCATCTTATCATACTTCTTTCGAGCAAATCCGAAAAGAAGCTTTTTCCTTGTAAAAAACAACATTTACTAATTACATGGACGAATTAATCCATTAAAAAACCCCTCGAATTCGAGGGGGTAATCTTGCTTGATAAACATTTTAAGTTCTAACGCATTATAAATTTTACAACAAATTTTTATCCTCTATCCCTTTATCCCCGAGCTTGCCATTGCCGTCTGCACCTGCTCCTCTAAAACTGCATAGAGCAAGATTCCCGGTAAAACCACCACGGTCAAAGCCGCAAAAAGTCTGGGATAATTATAGGAGAAGGACTCTGTGAAAAACTGTAAAGCCAATGGCAGTGTTCTGGCCTTGTCCGAACTAATCAACAATGAGGCATAGAAATACTCATTCCAGTTTCCAAGGAACAAAAGAATTCCTGCTGTAGTTAATCCGCCCTTTGCCAAGGGAAGGTTGATTTTCCAAAAGACGGTGAAGAAATCCGCTCCCTCCAAAATCGCCGCCTCATCCAAAGACTTGGGTATGGCAAGGAAGGCAGGCCTTAATACAAAGATACTCATAGCCAATCCCATGGAAATATACACAAGGCTGAGTCCCGGCAGAGAATCATAGAGATTTAGATGAATCAAAAGGGAAAATATCGGCTGAGCCTTGGACTGTGCCGGCACCAAAAGGGTGATGGAGTACAGGATAAAAAGAAGATTTTTCCCGGGGAAGTTATACTTGGCAAAGACATAGGCTCCCATGGCATAAATCAATAAAGCCAGTAGCGTTGCGAAAAGGGAAACCAAGGTAGAATTCAAAAAATACTGCATAAAATTATACTTGGAAAAAATATAACTGTAGGGCTCTAAAGAAAAGCCTGTAGGCAGGGAAAAGGGATCCGATAAAATCGCCGCATTGGTTTTAAAGGAGGATAAAATCACCCACACAATCGGGAAGAGAGAAATCAAAATGGTAAAGCACAAAAGCAATCCAATGAGAAGGGAGGATAAGAATCCCTTCTTTTTCTTTACATTGATATTTTCTTTATTTTGCAAAAATGCTTTCATTTCGATAAATCCCTTCGCTTAGACCGTAATGCTTCACTTCATCTGAAAGCTCTACACTTTCACGAACCTCTACTTTTAGTCATAAATCCCTTCATTTAAACGAAATCCCTTATGCACCAAAAGCAGCACCAAGATTCCCGCTAAAAACATCATCACACCGCTGGCATTGGCCAAGCCGTATTTTAAGTCCAAAATGTTCTTCATCAAAATGAGGGGGAGGTTCATGGTGTCGTTTCCCGGCCCTCCGGAAGTAGTTAGAGCGATTTGCTCATACATGGCAATTCTGGCCGTAATGGAGGCAATAATGGAGGTTCCGATGGAAATACGACACATAGGAAGCTCGATATGCCAAAGAATCTGAAGGGTATTGGCGCCGTCCACCTTCGCCGCGGAAAATACCTCCTCCGGAATGGAATACAGGTCATTCATCACAAGAAGGGTTACAATCACCGCATAAAAAAGCCAGGTGAGCGTCACCGCCCAAAAGGCATAAGGAGATTCAAAGAACCATTGGTGATGAAAATCCCTGTTAAAGAGGCGAATCAGACCGTTCATAAAGCCCATTTCATCATTGAAAATGAAACGATAAATCAGAGCCCAAGCTGCTGCGGAAATCACATTAGGCACCATGAAAACCGCTCTGGTGAATTTCCAGCCTCTAGGTTTTTGGAACAAAATAAAAGCAAGAATCGTTCCGAAGCCCACATGAAGAATGGTGGCAATAAGAGACCACAAAAAAAGATTCTTCATGGAAAGCTGAAAGGATTCCTGCCCAAAAAGCTGTATGTAATTTTGCAATCCCACAAAACGGGGACGGTTAAAGCCGTCATACTTCGTAAAGGAAGTCAGGAAAATACTGAGAATCGGCTGTAAATAAAAGAAGAGAAAAACCAAAAAGGAGGGGAGCAAAAACAGGGCAATCCACTTATAATTCCGTCTTTCCAAGCTTGATGCTTTCATCCTATTTTACTCCCCTTTACTCTTTCTATTGCTTAATCTGTTTCGCTTAGTCTGTTTTGCTTAATCTGTTTTACTAAATTTCTATTGGCTAATATCCTACGTACTATTCTTTCTCTTAGCCTAATACACTCTCCGGCTGTTCCACTTCGTACTTCAGAATAGCAATACTTTAACCTTTTACTGTTAAAGTATTACTGCTTTGCCTCTTCTGCCTTTTTTGTAAGTTCCTTACAGAACTCTTCCGGGCTCAAGCTTCCGTCAATCAGCTTTGGTAAGAGCTTTCCGAATTCCTGATCCCCGATAGAAGCCGGGAATACATCCCCTAAGATAGGTACATACTTTGTATCATCATTTACGCTCTGATTGTACTCGTATAACAAGGGGTTTTCCTTAAGCTTATTCAAGAAGTCCTCGCTATACTTCAGCTTTGGTGCGGTTCCACCCTCTGCCAACAGATAGGCTTCCAACTCTTCCTGACTGCCGCGGAAGGCAAGGAAGGCCTTAGCCACTTCCTTTTCCTCATCGCTTGCAGTTGCAGGAATCCAGAAATCTCCGTATCCTGCGGGGTTTGCTAATGCAATATTTCCCGGATAAATGCCGGCATGCACGGAGGATCCCTTAAAATCATTACTCCACTTGTCCTTGGATTCCTCATTAAACTCGGAAACCATCCAGGAACCGTTGGGAATTACGGCCGCCTTATTGCTCATGAAAGCATTGGCTGCATCCGCATAAGCTGCTCCTAAAGTATTTGCGGAAGCATTTTTCTGTAAAAGAGTTTGTAGTTTCTCCACGCCCTTTACAAATGGCTCTTCAGTATAATCCCAAAGCTTATCCTTTACACTATCCTGTAAAAGCTTTGCTCCCCCTTCTTCATTTCCCACAAGGGCGGAAAGCATTAAAGCAGAGGTCCAAGCATTTTCAGAGGTCATAAAGGCAATTTTGTTGTCCCCTAAAGAAGAAACAAATTCCTCATAGCTAAGCTCTCCGAGAGCTTTCTCCGGCTTATACAGATCTTCGTTGTAAAACATGCCGATAGGACGAATTACCAGCATGGGAGAAACCACCAACTTACCGTTATAGGTACAATACTCTCTGGATTCCGGAATCCACAAATCGGAAAGCTCCGGTGTTTCCTTAGCAAAATCGGTTAAATCGTAAGCAAGGTCATTGTCCAAAATTACCTGTTTAAACCACTGGGCATCAATGCCACCGGAACCGGGGCTATGAACCAAAGCAGGAAGCTTCTTCTGGGTAGCCAGTTGCTTAATCTTCTCTGCATAAGAATCCTGTACCACCTCTTCCACGGTGATTTTATACTTTCCTTCATATTTCTTGTTAAAACGTTCTACCTGAGGAAGAAAGAACTTTGCTCCAACATTTTCTCCTGCCAAGAAGGTGGGGAGCTTCATCTCCTTAAGCCCCTCGGAAGATTCTGCCTTTTCTCCGCCTGCCTCCTCAGCCTTTGTCTCTCCTGCCGCAGTACTGCCCTTCTCACTTTCCGCCTTAGGTGCATTGTTGGCACAGCCCGGCAGAGAAAATCCTAGGACTAGAGCCAACGCAAGGGATAAAACTCTTCTTTTTTTCATACTTTTCCTCCAAATTCGATAAGTTTTTGGCGACTTTGCACACAATCCAATCGCCGTTTTATGCTTTTATCTAGCATTATACCCAATAAATGGAGGGTGTCAAGAATTTATAGCATCTTCCTTGGCATAGGATTCAGAATCAATATCTTTCAAAAACGAGCATAGAAAAAACGGAGCTTTTACTTTCCAAGCTCCGTTGTTCTCTTATAAGCCGCTTCTACCGCATCCATAATGATGCCGTGAAGTCCGGCCTTCTGCCAAGTATGAAGTCCGGCGATACCGATTCCTCCCGGAGTGTTCATTTCGTCTGTAATTTGATAGAAGTGTCTATCGGTGTTCTCCAAAACCTTCCCTGTGGCGATAAGATTTTCAATAACAATTTTTCGAACGTCGTCACGATTCAGTCCGGTTTTCACTCCCGCATCCACCAAAGCTCCTGCATAGAGAATCAACCACTCCGGACCGGCACAGCTGCTTGCCGTAAAGGCATCAAACTGACTTTCCGGAATCTCAAGAGTCTTTCCGATGGACTCTGTAATGCCTCTGACTTCTTCCTTTTTTGCATCATCAAAAGAAGTATCGAAGGTAAGAGCGCTATATCCGCGTTGAGATTCAATCATGGTGTTGGGCATGATTCTGGCAATAGAAACATTTTCTCCTAACCAGGCATGAAGCTTTTCGATTTGGCTTCCTGCCAGGATGGAAACGATGGTTTTCTTTTCTTTTAAGTAAGGCGCCAGATCCTTTCCGGCCTTTTCTCCATCCTGGGGTTTTACCGCGAAGACGATAAGATCCGTTTTTCCGGCCAGCTCTTCATTGCTTTCCACAATGCTCAGCTCAAACTGTTTCTGAAGCCAAGCTGCTCTGTCCTTATTGATTTCCCGAACAAAGATATTCTTCGGCTCATAGCTTTTTCTGTCAATTAATCCGCCGATAATCCCGGTTGCCATGTTACCGCCGCCTAAAAATCCGATTGTTTTTGCCATTTGAAACTCCTTTCCGGTTTCTCTCTTAACGCTTCTAAGCTTAGTGAATTTCATAACGCTTAGTTTTTTAAGCTCAGTCACTTGCATTTTGCTTTCATTCTTTTAACTTACTCTCATGCATTAAACTTAGTCACATACGTTAAAATTAACATTGCGATACTTTACTATAGCATCTGTCATTTCTTCCCCATAGTCTTTTTGAAAATCTTCCAAAACCTTCTCGGAGACCTTCATGCCTTCCCTTAAAAAAATCGCTTCCGTCACTTCCTTAAAAGCATAAAAAATGTGAGCACAGTGATATGCAAAAGGTCGCAGACTCTCCGGATTTTTTCCGCGTTTTGCCCCTTCCCCAATGTTTCCGCTACGAAGGTGATGAATGCAGTACTCTCCTTCATGCAAGGTTTTCTCCACTTCATAGCCCAAAAACGGGTTAAAGCCTCTGGAAATGGAGGCATCCAAATCTTTACAATAAAGCGCTCCCGCCTCTCGGCTGTTCATGTCTTGAAACTGGGTATACCAGGGGCAGGAACTGATTTTCATCACACCATCCGAGGTAAGCTCAGCACGGTTTTCAATGCCTTCCCTCTTGATTTCCTCCGTATTAATCCACTCTCCATAATAATTGTAATTTTCCTGTGTCAGCTCAACCCCGTCTCTGATGGCTCTTTGCGCCATTCTTCTTCCTCTTTGGGCTCCATAGTACTGCACCGCGTGTAAAAATGCTCTTTTCCCTCTTTCTCCAAAATACTCTTTAAGATAATGATAGTATTTTGCCGGAATATATGCGTGCACACGCTCATTAAATCCGTCCATAAGACTCCTCACTTCAATTTCCTGTTTACTTCCAAGGTACCAAAACTCTTCTTAGGGATTTTACACCAAAATTCAAGATGGTCACCACAAGGCCGATCATGAAAATGCCGAAGACGACCTTGTCAAAATTTGCAAAATCCGAATGATACTTGATGTACCAACCAAGACCGGAAGTACCTCCAATCATTTCTGCCGCCGTAAGTACCAAAAAGGATGTGGAAATGGAAACGGAAATGCTGTTAATCAGTCCCGGTAAACTGTAGGGGATGAGCACGTCTACAATCAGGCTGAACTTGCTGACATTTAAGGTCTTTGCGGAGTTCATGATTTTGGGATCAATCTCCCGAACGCTTAATACCATATTCATGAACAGGCTCCAGAAAATAGTTAAAGTGACCACAAAAATCGCAGCTACTCTAAAGGTCGGTAGTAATGCCACGGCATAGGGAGAATAAATAATCGGCGGAATGGGGCTGATAACCCGGACGATAGGAAGGACGATTCCGCTTAAATGGTCGGACAAGCCCACAAACAGACCCAGGGATACCCCCAGTACGGTAGCGATAATAAAAGCAATAAACAGAAGTTGCAAAGAACTGAATACACCCTGCAGGATCTTTTGATGGTCTCCCAGAAAAACGCTAAAAACATTTTCCGGAGCAGGATAGAGCATGCTGTTTTTCACCCCGATTTTAGCGGTCATGATTTCCCAGAAAATCAGAATACAGTAGAGTATGATACCGATATTTACAGCTACGGGAGATTTGCGAAAAAGAAGCAAAATCGCTTCCGATGCAAATACCACAAACAAAAAGGGAAAATATCCCTTCGTCCCGCTAAGAGAGGGCTGTACAATAATAAGGCTCAGAACCAGAAACAGAAGGTGAGGCACTACTGTATGAATCTTCTTCCACATAAACTACATTTTCCTCTTTTCTATCATAATCATAATATAACGAAACAATGTCTTTCCGAATTCTTCTGTACTCCAAGCTTCCCAGAAGTTCTTCCCTTGATCTTGGTCGTTCAAAGGGAAGCCTGATGTCTTTTTCGATTCTTTTGTTCTTCATAAACAAAACTCTATCGGACAAATACAGCGCCTCGTCCACATCATGGGTAACAAAAACGATGGTTTTCTTGGTATCTTTTAGGATATCCAAAAGCAAATCCTGTAAAAGCACCCTGTTTCTGGCATCAATGGCACCGAAGGGTTCATCCATCAACAAAATATCCGTGTCCATGGCAAGAGTTCTGGCAATGGCCGCCCTTTGCCGCATTCCGCCGGAAAGCTCGGAGGGATACTTGTGCTCCACACCTTTTAGACCTACTTTTTCCAAGTAAAAAGAAGCTCTTTCCTGCAGCTCCTTCTTGGAAAGATTTTTGATATTTTGTTTAATGCCGAAAATCAGGTTCTTTTCAATGGTCATCCAAGGAAACAAGGAGTAGTGTTGAAATACAACACTACGATCCTTGCCTGTTCCCTTTACTTTTTCTCCGTTAATGAGTACCTCTCCCGACTTCGGGCGGTTTAAGCCTGCCAAAATGCTTAGAATTGTACTTTTTCCGCATCCGCTGGCTCCGATAATGCTGACAAACTGTCCGTCCTCTATCGTTGAGGAAACATCCTCCAGGGCGCCAAATACCTGATTCTTTTTGTCAATATATTCAAAGGATACATGATTCAATTCTATTTTGCTCAAAACAACCCTCTCCTTTTATTGGTACTATTCTTTGTTGAAACTTTTATTTATTGATACTTTTATTTGTCGGAACTATTTTAATTGCTGCTTTTATTGGTGCTTTCACTTTCCGCTTTCAAAGCCTGATAAGTCTTGTTATCCGGATTTTCCTTTATAAGCTCATTTAAAGCATCTTCAAAGACAGTGGTGTCAATATAGTCATCAATATTTACATTTCCCTTAGAGTATCCGATATCTACCATGGCCTGGAAGAAAGCTTTTGTGTTCTTTCTGTCCGGATTGGGACTAAGACCAAGATGACCGTATTGATAAACCTGCTTTTGATAAGCATCGTCGTCCAAGTCAATTCCCTGACGAGCCGCTTTTTCCGCAGCCTCTTTGTCATTTTCCAGAAGGCTGTAGGCTTCAATATTCGCCTTCAGCGCATCCACATAGGCTTCTCTGTTCGCCTTCAGCTTATCTCTTGTGGTGAAAAGTCGGCAGCAAATGTAGTCAGGCCATTCATCCTCCGCATCCAGCTGGCTAACAGGAACAAGTCCCTGCTTCTCCGCACCATCACGGAAGGTTAAGAAGTTAATGCCTAAATCCACATCCCCCTTAAGGACTGCCTGGGTAACCGTTGCCTGAGAATCCAGCTCCACAAACTCGATTTTGGATAAATCCAAGCCCTTATCCTTTAAAATCTTGCGGAAAGCCACGTCTCCCGTATTTAATCTGGTTACACCAACCTTTTTTCCATATAAGGTATTGGGGTTATATAAATCCTTAAACTCCTCCGCTCTTTCCGGACGCACATAAACCGTTTCTCCCAAAGACATCTGTCCTCCGATGATGACAATGTCGGAACCATTATCAATGTAATTTAATACCGCAGAGGAACCGGCAGAAACCAAATCCGCCTTGTCGGCAAGAAGTGCCTGAATGTTATCCGGATTAGAGGGATTGAACTGAATCGTAGTGTCTAATCCATTCTTATCATAAAGTCCTGCATACTGCGCGATAACGGAATCGATATGAGCCACGTTGTTGTTATTCGCAATCACTCTTAAAGGAATCTTCTTATTATCCTTATTCTCCGCCTTTTGGTCGGTAGAGCCATTCTCCTCCTGCTTTGCAGTACCGTCATTTTCCTGCTTCGTTGCCGCCTGACTGCCGGCAGAGCTGCCCTCCCCCGACTTTGCCTTTCCGCAAGCAATAAGGCTTAATGACAATATTCCCAATAAAGCAATTTTTCGTAATGTAGTGGCAGTAAAAACTAAATTTCCCTTCATTCTATACCCTCCTAACCTGCAACTCAGCTTCATAAACTTTCTTGTTCTTAATTCCCCTTTAGCATATAGGAATAGTGGGTATTTGCATAATCCGAAAATTTTTTATCTGTATATAGGCTATATTTATAGCAAACGGTATAATCTATACCTTTACAAATACAGTTAGTTCTATTCCGGATTTGGTAGACATTGTCTGTTAAATCATTCTAATCACTCTTCTTGATAAGTGTGATTAGAATGATTAGAACGATTAGCAAGAGCAGAGAAATTAGAAATTAAAGCGAGCAGAAAGAATTATCTATAGCAAGCGCTAAAGGCGGGACGCATTTCTTCTATAAGCCGACGGGACAATCCACAAGCTTTAGCTTGCTTCTCCCAGTTTTCTTTTACAATGGTCAGAATATCTTTTGCATAGGTCGTTGCATCCGTCTCGGAAATTCCAAATCGGACAGCCGTCTGTATTGCAAGGTCAATATTGATACTATTATCCTCTTCATCAACATTTAAGGATAATTCATCGCCATAGGGAACCGGATTTACATCGTAAAGAGGCGAGAGTTCCCAGCCATTTTCTGTGAAAATGAAAGCATGATTTCGTAGATGATCATCCGTGTTACTAACAGCCATATTAAAAACAATACGTTTCCAAAGTTCAA
>CAUUJL010000043.1:0-17999 GCA_963545375.1 uncultured Oribacterium sp. | reverse complement strand
GGCCGCCTCACTTTGCAGGCGGCTTTTGTTTTTGGAAAGAAAGAGGTCCATGTCTTCCCGCACCAGCTCCGGGATATCCTGAGAAAAGAAATTTAATGTCTGCTTGCCCTCCTCCGTGATTTCGTAGCGGGTGGTGCTTTGGCTGTGCTCTGCGGAAATGAGAGAAGCCTCCACCAAATCATTGATGCATTGCTGTAAAGTGAAATAGGTGGTATATTCATTTTCTAAAAAAAATCCGCTAAGCCGACTGTTGCTTAGGGGGTATTTTACGGAATGGAGTAAGTAAAGAATCATCAGTTTGTATTGGGTCAATGCTTCTGTAGCCATAAATTCCTTTCTTTATCCCATAAAAATGGGAGTTTCTGTTTTTTGGGAGTTTCCGTCTTGTTCAGAATATAAATCTTTGCAAAATGCGCTTTTTTCTAAGAAATACGCTATACTGCTCTAAGGAAATTGCTTTTCCGAAAGAAAAGTCTGAGCCTGAAAGAGAAAAAAGCAAAGAATGGAATTAGTTTAACAGAATTGTAAGCCTAGTTGCAATAGAAGGAAGCGTTAATGGAAAATTCTGTCTTTCTCGAAAGGGCTTCCTGTGCTAAAATAAAGCCCTATGGAGAGTTTGCTATGAGAGAAAAAATCAATAAGTTAGCCAGAGGAATTATCGAGGAAGGAATCCCTTCCCTGCATTTTTCTGTTGAGCAGATTATGGCTGTAATTCCTTATCGGGAAAGTCGAACATTTGAAATCTTTTTGCAGTCGGTAAACGGAGTCGCCATGCGTGGCCTGGTCTATGCCAAGGGACCCTATCTAACCCTGCATAAATCTGCCTTTGGAGGTGTACGTACCAAGGTGAGTTTTACCATTGATACGAAGAACCTGGGGGATGAAGAAGAAATCAAAGGGGAGCTTTGCTTTGTCTACAATGGGGGAGAGAAACGGATTCCCTATTCTTTTGTGGTGGAAAAACAGCCCTCTGCAAAGCAAATCCATGAGATTAAGGATTTTTCTCATTTGCAACACATGGCGGAGGAAGACAGAAAGGCTTGCAGCAGAATCTTTGATTACAGCGATTTTTTGGAAGCTCCTATTTTTCAGGACATTACCGCCCTTAGACTTTATGAGCTTTTAAAGCCCTGCGGGGACAGGACTCTTGCTTTAGAGGAGTTTTTGACTTATTTCTCTCATCGGCCTAAGAATGCCATGAGGCGGGAGGTGCTTCCCTACCAAAGACGGGAGGAAAGGGAAGAGGTTCTTCATTTTCCGGAGGATGCAAGCCTGGAAGAAAAGATTACAGAGTGCATCCACAGAGGAGACTGGAGTCTTAGCGCCTTTGCCCTTTACAAAAAGGGTGTAGAGGAGAATGTTAAGATTACAAAATTATATGAGAACCTCCTTTATGCTATGCCCATGGGATATTCGGAAGAATTACCCAAGGGGGTATATCTTTATTTCTCCTATGAGTATCGTTTAGAAGAGGGAATCAAGCTTCCTCTTTATTATAATATTTTGAAGAATTTCCAGGAAGGTTCCGAGATTTTCTCCCACTTTGCAAGACCGATGCAGGACTATGCCATTTCCTGTCTTTTGCAGGGGGAGATTAATGAGGAGCTGGCTTTGTTGTATAGCAAGCTGATTTTACCGGAAATGATTGATGAAAGGATGGCGGAGTTCCTTCCGAAGATTTTAAACAGTTATCTGGTGGAGGTGGAGGATCAGAGCATTGAGCGTCTGGTACTGACTCACCCTGCTTTGCGCAGGGAATGTTCCTTCCCGGTGAAGGGGGGATTTTGTACAGTGCCCATGCCCCTTCCCAATATGATTCTGCTTTTCCAGGATGCCTTGGGAAATCGCTACAGTCGGGTGCCCCACAGAAAGACTAGACTGATGGAAGAGGCGGAGTTGGAGAAGAAATGCCAAAGCCTCTCTGAGGACAAGGGCATTTTCCTGATTCGGAAGACTCTTAACCTGGTGGAAAAGGGAATTTCCGACAGTAAGGACCTGGAGCTCATGGAAAAGGCCTTTTCCTATGAGGATTTTACCCTGTATTTTCGGATGAAGATTTTGCATCTGATTCTTTCTTACCATAAGAAGGCGGAGGGGGTAGAGTTCCCGAAGGAGAATCTGGAATTTCTCCATGCCCTTCCCTTTGGGGCTTTAAAGAAGGAAGAGAAGGAGGATGTGCTCAGTGCCCTGATTTATCGGGGGGACTATGACAAGGCTTTGGAATATCTCATTGCTTATCCCTACCTTTCCCTGGATAAGCGGGCATTGGAAGCATTTTTAGAGGGAGCTCTTTCCGAGGCCCGGGGAGAGAAGGTCTACGGAGAAGAGGAAAGGGAGATGCTTTTGTATCTTTCGGAAAAGGCCTTTCTTTCCAAGCTGGAAAAGGACAGTATTCTTCATTTCCTTTTGGAGGAATATAACGGTACCACGGAAGAGATGCTGCAAATGATGCGGGCAGCAGACCAAAGAAAGCAGCAGAAGGCGAAGATTCCTTCTTCCTCCTTCTTAAACATGGGAGAGCGACTTTTGGCCCAGAGCCTTTTCACGGAAAAACGAAAGGAAAGCGAAGAGATTTTTGCCCTCTATACCCGTTACGGGGGAGCGGATCCTTTGCTTCTTCGTGCCTTTTTTACAGCCTATTCCGCCTCTGTCTTTCTGGGACAGAAGCCGGAAAAAGAATGGATTATGCAGCAGATTTTTGAAGAGGTGCGGGGAGAAAGTCATAAGGAAAGAGTGCCGGTGCTTTATCTTTTGGCACTCAGTCTTTCTTTCTCCAAGAGAAAGGAGCTTAAGGAGGAAGAGCTGGAGGAGCTTAACGCCTTCCTGCCGATTCTTTTGGAAAAATCTTTGATTTTCAGCTATACCAAGGAGCTGGGAAAATTCCTTTCCCTGCCCAATGAAATTTTAGAAAAATCCGTCTTGGAGTATCACGGAAGAGAAGAGGAAAAGCCCTTCCTGTCTATAAGAAATCAGGGAGAAGAGGAGTTCCACAGAGAGGAATTACAGGAGTGCTATCACGGTATTTACACCGCTTCCTTCCTGCTTTTCCCGGGAGAAAGCATGGAATATCGCTTTACTGTAGGAAAAGAGGACACGCTACTGTATCAGTCCACCCTGAAGAAAGAATTATCTGAGAAATCCTATGCGGGAGAGGATGCCTATACCAAGCTTTGTCGGATGTGTGAGCTGATGACGGAGAAGCAGGCAGAGCCTTTACTGGAAATGATGGAAGAGTACGGCAAGAAGGAAATTGCTTTATCGAAATTACTGGAGGAGTAAGAGAAAGAGGTATTTGTGAAAAGCATTGGCATTAGTTTAGGGGATGATTATACCGACATTTCCCTATATCAGGAAGAATATACATATCGCTTTCCTACTCTTCTTTGTAGAGAGAAGCGAGGGACGCAGTTTTCTATCGGTGAGGAGGCTTACAAGAAGAATCTCACCGGAGGAGTAGTACTGGTGGACAAGCTTCTGTCCCTGTTTAAGAAAAAGGGCAGTGCCACCATTGAAGGGCAGTGCTATGAGGCGGAGGAACTTCTGTCCATCTTCCTTCGTTCCCTTTTGACGGAGGGGGAGAAAAGAATTGAGGGGAAGGAGCTTCCGGAGGAAGAGGGAAAGGATACTTTAGTCCTTACCCTTCGGGAGGGAGAGCCGGAGCTCTTCAAAAGATTAAAGGAGCTTCTGGAAAAGCTTTTCGGAGAGGAGTATTCGGTGCAGTGCATCAGCCACACCGAGGCCTTTGCCCACTACCTTTTACGGCAGGATAAAACCCTCTATAACCGATTGGTGGGCATGTTTGAATTTTCCAACCAGGTGCTTCACTACTATGAAATGCAGGTGTCCAAGGGGGCGAAGAAGTATGCTATTTCCGCCGGGGAAGCCCAGCCGGAGGCCATTTCCTTCGATATTATGGAAAAGCCCCAGGGTAAGCGGATGGCAGACCAGATTCTTTCCGGGCTTAGCGATAAAATTACCAGAGGGAAGGTCTACAGTGCCTTCTTTTTGTCCGGAAAGGGCTTTGAAAGTACGGAATTTGCTCCGGGCTTTATGAAGAAGCTTTTAAAGGGAAGAAGAGTTTGCGTGGAATCCTTCCTCTTTGCCATCGGGGCTTTGGAATATGCCAAGCTTTTGGGAAGAGGAGAAGAGGAGGAGTATCTCCTTCTTTGTGAAACCAGGGTGGCTTATGATGTTTCCCTCCGGGTGAGTCAGAAGGAAAGGGAATTTCCCTATTATCTGGCAAAGGCGGGAGATGCCTGGCTGGAAAAGGAAGAGGAGCTTTTGCTCCTACCGGACCGACAGGATTATATTGATTTTACGGTGCAGCCCTTCGTGGGAAGCAAGGGAAGGCAGCTTCGGATGCTGCTGGAAGGCTTTCCGAAGAGAGAGGAGCGTTGCACGAAGCTCTCTTTAAAGAGTCGATTTGTAGATGCTTCCACCATTTTGATTCGGGTGGAGGACAAGGGCTTGGGAGACTTGCACCCTGCCTCCGGAATGGTGATTGAAGAGCGAATCAGTTTGGGAAAGGAGTAAAGCATGGCAGTGATTTTATGTCAAAAAGAAGCTACATTTCCCTATTATTATGAGCGATTGGATATTTCCATCCATTCCTTGGAGGAGCTTTGCTATGCGGTGGGGAAGTATCCCCTCTTGATTCCGGAGCATTTTGTGGATCATCGTCTATTGGAATGGGTCAGTACCGGCTTAAACCGCCCCATGCTTTCCGAAAAGCTGAAGCAATTAAAGGACATGGGGGAGCGGGAGGAGCGTTTGCTTTTTCGTCTGCTTCGGGAGTGCTCCTATTTTACGGAGAGAGAGCTGGAGGACTTTTCCTTAGAGCTTAGAAGGATTCAGACTTTGTCCGAGCCGGAACGGAAGGAAAGGATGGGAGACAGCTTCTTTTCCTTGAAGAAATATAGAAAGGCCTTGGATGCCTATCAGGACGCATATCATTTGGAGGAAAATGGCAGAAGGCTTCGTAAGATTGCGGAGTCCTACCTTTATCTAAAGCAGTTTCAAAGAGCAGGGGATGCTTTTGCGAAATTGTATAAAAAAAATCAGGATAAGGCAGCTTTACGAAGACTGTATTTCCTGTCTCAGATTACCTTTCCGAAGGATTGGTATAAGGAGCTTTGGCAGGGAATAGAGGAAGACCTGGTCAGGGAATGGCAGGCAGAGTGGGAAGAGGCTTTGGAAGAAGCGGATCAGGCGGAAGGAATTTTAGAGCTGAAGAATGCCTATAACGAGGGAGAAGAGGCATTTTTCCAAGAAGCGGAGAAAAAGCTGGAAGCCTGGAAAGAAGAAATACGTGGTAGAGCCTAGTTACAGGAGGGGAAAATGAAAGAACTTGCAAAACAATATAATCCGGAAGAGGTAGAGGACCGTATCTACGAAAAGTGGCTGAAGGGAAATGCCTTCGCCGCAAAGGTAAATCCTAATAAGAAGCCCTTTACCATTATGATGCCGCCTCCCAATGTTACCGGGCAGCTGCACATGGGACACGCCCTGGACAATGCTTTACAGGATACCCTGATTCGTTTTAAGAGAATGCAGGGCTTTGAGGCCTTGTGGCAGCCGGGAACGGACCATGCAGCCATTGCCACCGAGGTAAAGGTTATCAATAAGCTGAAGGATATGGGCATTGATAAGTGGGAGCTGGGAAGAGAAGGCTTCTTAAAGGAGGCCTGGAAGTGGAAGGAAGAATACGAGGATCGTATTGTAAACCAGCTCCATAAGATGGGCTCCTCCGCAGACTGGGATCGTCTTCGTTTTACCATGGACGAGGGCTGCTCCCATGCGGTGCTGGAAACCTTTGTCCGCCTGTATAAGAAGGGCTTGATTTACCGCGGTTCCAGAATGATTAACTGGTGTCCTGTTTGTAATACTTCCATTTCCGATGCGGAGGTTTTACATGAGGAGCAGGAAGGCTCCTTCTGGCACATCCTTTACCCTGTAGTGGGAGAGGAAGGTCGCTTTGTGGAGATTGCTACCACCAGACCGGAAACTCTCTTAGGGGATATGGCGGTGGCTGTAAACCCTGAGGATGAGAGATATAAGGACATCGTAGGAAAACAGCTGCATCTTCCTTTGACGGACAGAGTGATTCCGGTGATTGCGGATGCCTATGTGGATAAGGAATTCGGAACCGGCTGTGTAAAGATTACTCCTGCCCATGATCCCAACGATTTCCTTGTGGGAGAAAGACATGGCTTAGAGGTTTTAAACATCTTAACGGATGATGCCAAGATTCTCTGTGAAGGCTCCCCCTATAACGGCATGGATCGTTATGAAGCCAGAAAGAAGATGGTGGAGGATTTAGAAAAGCAGGGGCTCTTAAAGAAGGTGGTGCCTCACAGCCACAATGTAGGTGTGCATGATCGTTGCGGAACCACCGTTGAGCCTATGGTAAAGCCCCAGTGGTTTGTGAAGATGGAAGAGCTGGCAAAGCCCGCTATCGAAGCGCTGAACAAGGGAGATTTGGAATTTGTTCCGGAAAACTACGGTAAGACCTACCTGCATTGGCTGGAAAATATCAAGGACTGGTGTATTTCCCGTCAGCTTTGGTGGGGACACCGTATTCCTGCATACTACTGTGAGGATTGCGGAGAGCTGATCGTATCTTTGGAAAAGCCGGAATGCTGTCCAAAGTGTAAGAGTGCATCCCTTCGTCAGGATGAGGATACTCTTGACACCTGGTTCTCCAGTGCCCTATGGCCCTTTGAGACTTTGGGCTGGCCGGAGGAGACGGAAGATTACAAGTATTTCTATCCTACGGATGTGCTGGTTACCGGCTATGACATCATTTTCTTCTGGGTAGTTAGAATGGTATTCTCCGGAATTGAGCAAACCGGAAAGACACCTTTTAAGAAGGTCCTGATTCACGGTCTTGTTAGAGATGATCAGGGAAGAAAGATGAGTAAGTCCTTAGGAAACGGAATCGATCCTTTGGAAATCATCGGAACCTACGGGGCGGATGCTCTGAGAATGACTCTTCTTACCGGAAATGCCCCGGGAAACGATATGCGTTTCTATCATAGCCGTGTGGAAGCCAGCAGAAACTTTATGAATAAGGTTTGGAATGCTTCCCGTTTCCTCTTTATGAATGTAAAGGAAGAGGAGAAAGAAGCTCTTTTCTCCCTGGTAGGAAAGAAGGAAGCAAGTCTGGAAGAGGTGCTTTCCGTCATTCCGAAGAATTTGGCTCTTGCAGACCAGTGGATTCTTTCCAAGTGTAACCACACCGTTTCCGAGGTAACCAGAAACTTAGAGTCCTTTGACCTGGGAATCGCTCTGGATAAGATTCAAAACTTTATCTGGGAAGAGTTCTGTGACTGGTATATCGAGATGGTAAAGCCCAGACTTTACAGTGAGGGGGGAGAGAGTAAGACCCTTGCTCTTTGGACTCTCTTAAAGGTTTTGAAAACTTCCTTAAGTTTGTTGCACCCCTTCTGCCCCTTCATTACGGAAGAGATTTACGATACGGAAAAATCTTTATTCCCGGGAGAAGAGAAGATGCTGATGCTGTCGGATTGGCCTGTTTTTGCGGAAGAACTGGACTTTTCCGAGGCGGAAAAAGAGGGAGAGACCATCAAGGAAGCGGTTCGCGCCATCCGAAATATTCGTACAGAAATGAATGTTCCCCCATCCAAAAAGGCTACGGTTTACTTCGTAACCGAGGACGAGGGGTTAAGAAAAACGTTTACACATAGTAAGGTATTCTTTGCTACCCTTGCTTATGCACAGGATGTTATAATACAGCAAGACAGAACAGGTATTCCTGAAAATGCTGTTTCTGTCTTGATACCGAAGGCCAACATTTTCCTTCCCTTCTCTGATCTGGTGGATTTGGATCAGGAAAGAGAGCGTTTGGAGAAGGAAGAGGAGAGGCTGAAGAAAGAAATTCAACGTGCAGAGGGAATGTTAAAGAATGAGCGCTTCCTGTCCAAGGCACCGAAGGAAAAGGTGCAGGAGGAGGAAGAAAAGGCTATGAAGTATAGACAGATGCTTGAGCAGGTTCTGGAAAGAAAGAAGGCTCTTTCCTAAGCTTTAACTTCCCGAGTAGACGGGAGGTTTTATGTGTAAAGCAGAGAGAACAACGGCAGAGGATAAGAAGAGAAGAGTATGGGGTAGCTTGCTCCTGCTTTTCTCCTTCTTATTCCTCTTTTCTTTTCAGAGTTTTCAGGGGCACGCAGAGGAAAGAGCGGCCACCAAGGAAGAGCTTACCGGCGTGAAGAAGGGAAGCACCACCGCATATCTTTGGGAAAAGGAAGACAGCGCCTGGAAGCTTTTGTATCTGGACGTAAAGTCCAAGTCCTGGAAGTATGCCAAGGATCGATGGGTACAGATTGGAGACCGCTTTTATTACTTCAATGCGGAAGGAAAGATGGCTGAAGGCTGGTTTAACGAGGACAGCCACTGGTTTTTCGCCCAGTATGACAATAAAGAGCAAAACAGCGATACTGCAGGGGTAGTTCTAACAGGATGGGCAAGCATTCCGGATGAAAATGGAAAGTTCCACACTTTCTACTTTGAAAAGGATGAGCAGGGACGCCCCAGAGGCATGGTACAGGCCGAGGGAGAAACCAACATTTCCTATCTGATTGAGGGGAAAAACTATTACTTTGACGCTCTGGGCTATGCGGATAAGAAGCTGATTTCCTTTGATGTGACGAAGTATCCAAGAGGCAGAGTCTAAAGAATATAGAATATCCTGTATTCGCGTACTTCCTACAGAGCGTAGTAGAGGATAATATTGAGAAGAACAGAGTAAAAAACAGAGTTGGGACACTATGACCATTAAAATTATTGCGGTTGGAAAAATCAAAGAGAAGTTTTATAGAGAGGCACTTTCTGAATACGGAAAGCGCCTTTCTTCCTATTGTAAATGGGAAATTATTGAAGTGGCAGATGAAAAGACCAAGGAAGAAGCCAGTGAAACGGAGGTTTTGCAGGTTTTGGAGAAGGAGGGAGAAAGAATCCTTAGTAAAATTCCGGATCGTGCCTTTGTGATTGCCCTAGCCATCCTGGGAAAGGAGCTGGACTCCGTAGCCTTTGCCAAATTTTTGGAAAAGCAGGCTCTCCACGGAGAAAGTGAATTCTGTTTTGTGATCGGAGGCTCTCTAGGACTGGCTCCCTCCGTCCTTTCCAGAGCCAACTATTCCTTAAGCTTCTCCGCTATGACCTTTCCCCACCAGCTTATGCGAGTGATTCTTTTGGAGCAAATATACAGAGTCTTCCGCATTAATGCAGGGGAGCCTTATCATAAGTAAAAAAGAAAAACGCATAAAAAAGCGATTACTTATAAATTCTTTTTATTTAAGTCAGACAAAAATTTTATAAATCGTGCAAAATGCTGGTAATCCTATTGGGAGAATGTTACAATCATAAGCAGTTTTAAGGAAATCGTAAATATCTCAATAGAATAGGAGGAGAAAATGTACCAGTCAGGCACGTATGTGGTTTATGGCTGTAAGGGTGTCCATAAGATTATCGGAACGACACACCTGAATTTAGAAGGAATTCCAAAAGACAAAGAATATTATATCTTGCAGGCAGTAAAGAAACCGGATGGTGCCGTATATGCTCCGGTAGAGGCAGGCAAGACCAACATGCGATCGGTAATGACCAGAGAGCAGGCGGAAAGCTTTATGCTTAGTGTGGAGAACATTCATGCCTTACAATGTAAGACGCCGAAACAGCGGGAAGAGAATTGCAGAGACAGTATCAAGAGCTGTGCGCCGGATGCATTGTTACAGGTGATTAAGACCTTGATGGAAAGAAGAGTGGAACGGGCAAGACAGGGGAAAAAACTCACCCTTTTAGACTTACACTTTATGGAGCAGGCAGAGGATATTCTTTACGAGGAGCTCTCCATTTCCTTAAGCATCCCCAGAGTGGAGGTGGAAGAAAGAATCCATGCCCATTCTCCCAAGAAGGCCGGCTAGAGCATAGAGTAGATGGAGAAGTCGGTAAGGAAAGATGGTAGAAAGCTAAAGGCAGTAAGAAAGTAAGGGATACGCAGCTTTACAAAAACAGCGATACAAAAGATACTTATACCCAAAAAAGCTTTGGCGCAGGGACAATCTTAGCCCCTGTACCAAAGCTGTTTTTTATAGCGTATTATTTTCTCTTCTTGCCTACAGTATTATTTTCCCGGACTTCCCTATCCCTTCTTGCTTTCCCCTCCCTCTTTTCGTATACTAGGCATGTTCAAAAACTAAGAATAGAATTTAAGGTGTTAAAAAATATAATGAATAAGCAATTATTAGAAAGTATACGATATCTTGTAATGGGGGTTCTCACCACTTTAGTGAATTACGTGATTTACCACGTTCTGGATCTTCTTTTGCAAAAGCAATCAATTTCCCCTTTTTTTTCCTATAAAATATCCTATGGCGTTGCCTTCTTCTTGGCGGTGGTCTTTGCCTACTACGGAAATAAGTTTTTTGTCTTTCAAAAAACGGAAAAGAAGGGAATTCAGGAATTTATTTCTTTCTTTTCCCTGAGGGTGTTTTCCGGCATAGCCAGTTTTTTCCTGCTGGTATTTTTTGTGGATATTTTGCATTTTTCCCATGGACTGGGATGGCTGGGAAGTTCGGTCATTAATCTGGTGGGAAATTACTTTGCCAGCAAATTTTTGATTTTTAAGTAAGGAGAAGATGCTATGAATAAAGAGAGAAGCGCTTTCGAGAAAATCCGTTTGGGAAAGCAGGAAATCATTTCCTTCCTGCTCCCCCTTCTGGCCATGCTGGGGATTTTTGTGGCAAAGGGGGTATTTCCATTTGGAAAAGAAAGCTTTTTGCGTACGGACTTATATCATCAGTACGCTCCCTTTTTTCAGGAATTTCAAAGAAAGCTGCAATCCGGGGAATCTTTACTCTATAGCTTTCATATAGGCCTTGGCAGCAATTTTATTGCTCTGATTGCCTACTATCTGGCCAGCCCTTTGAATTGGTTTATTTTGCTTTTCCCTAAGGGCTTGGTGATTGAGTATGTAAGCTATTTGGTGCTTCTGAAAATTGCACTGGCGGGCGCTACGGCTTCCCTGTATTTTCGTTATCATTTTCAGAAAAACAGTCCCTACTTTATAATCTTTGCCCTGCTTTATGCCCTGTCCGGCTATATTGCGGCCTATTCCTGGAATGTAATGTGGCTGGATTGTGTATTGCTTTTCCCTCTGATTCTCCTGGGCTTGGAGCGAATGATGGAAAGGGGAGAAGTTGGACTGTATACGGTAAGCCTGGCCCTGTCCATTCTTTCCAATTATTACATCAGTATTATGATCTGCCTGTTTTTGGTGGTATATTTTCTGTTCCAATTTTTCTTTATCCTTCGGGAAAGAAGACAGGGGATTTTTCTGATTCTTTTTCGCTTCGGTCTTTATTCCTTCTTGGCCGGGGCAATGGCGGCGGTTTTTCTGCTCCCGGCTTATTTTGCCCTGCGCTTTACCGCTTCTTCCAGCATTTCCTTTCCGAAGACCTTTACCCAATACTTTGGCATTATCGACATGCTGGCCAGACAGTTTGCCTTCGTGGAAACGGAACAGGGCTTAAAACATTGGCCTAATATTTATGCCGGAACCTTGTTGCTCTTTTTGTTGCCTTTGTATTATCGAAATCAAAGCATTTCCCTTTCCCGAAAATGCTTTTACGCTATCCTGAGCATTTTCTTCTTTTTAAGCTTTTCCATCAATGTTTTGAATTTTATCTGGCATGGCTTTCATTATCCCAACAGCCTGCCTGCAAGACAGAGCTTCTTGTACATTTTCCTCCTCCTTACCCAGGGGGCGGAGCTTATGGTGAAGCGTAAAGGGAATACGAAAAAAGACTACAGCCTTTCCTTCTTCCTCTGCTTTGTCTTTGCGCTTTTGTGCCAGAAGCTGATTACGGTGGAGGGCTTTCACTGGTCTGTCTTCTATCTGGGCATGCTCTTCAGCTTTTTGTATTATCTTCTCTTTGTGCTGGAGAAAAAAGCATTTACCCCAAGAAGCTTTTTCTATACCTTGCTGGCTCTTTGCTTTATAGAAGCTACGGCAAATATGGCGGTGACCTCCGTGCCTACAACCAATCGGGCGAATTATCTGGAGGGGCAAAAGGAAACGGCTACCCTGCTTTCGGAAGTAAAGCTGGAGGATTCCGATTTTTACCGTGTGGATAGGGCGGATCGAAAAACCAAGGATGACGGAGCACTAATGCAGTATCCCAGTGCCTCTATTTTCTCCTCCACAGCCTACGGAAAAATGTCGGAGGTTTATACCCTATTGGGAATGGAAGCTTCCACCAATGCTTACGCGATTAATGGGGCCACACCCTTGATGAACAGTCTTCTTTCGGTAAAATATCTGATTACCAAGGAAGAATTGAAGAATGCGGAGGAGCAGGGGCTGGCTTATTGGACAGGAGAGGGCGACTATCGCCTGTATGAAAATACCCAAGTTCTGCCTGTAGGCTTTGCTTTAAGCGAAGAGGAGCTGAATCAGTGGAATGAAAAGGCGGGGACTCCGGCGCTGGTACAAAACAGTATTTCCGAATCTTTGACAGGGGAAAATGCTTTAGAAACCATTCTTGGTGAACGAGAAGGAGAGGATTACAGCTTTACTACGACAGAGGAAGGGCACTATTTTGCCTATGTGAATAACACGAAGGTGGAAGAGGTCAAGGTGCAATTTCCGGAGAGAGAAAAAAGCTATGACCATGTGGATAGGGGATATTTGCTGGATTTAGGCTATCTTTCCGCCGGAACGGAAGTAAAGCTCAGCTCCAAGACGGAGGGGCAGAGCATGGATGCCACCGTATATCGTTTTCATTATGATGTACTTTCCGATTTTGTGGAAGCTCTGTCCGGACGAGGATTTAAGCTTGGTAAAATGAATGCAAGAACGATAGAAGGTACGGTGCAGGCCAAGGAAGAGGGCAAGATTTTCTTCAGTATTCCCTATGATCCGGGTTGGAAGGTCACGGTAGATGGCAATAAGGTGGAGCCGGAGGCAATCTTTACAGGATTTTTAGGCGTTCCCGTATCGGAAGGACAGCACACCGTTCGTTTACAATATACGCCGGAGGGATGGAGGTTCGGGCTTTTGCTAAGCTTTACGGCAATTCTTTTCTTCGCAGCATTTCTCTTGATTCGGAAGAAGCTGGGACCGGCGCCGAAAAGCCTGGAGCAGCGCCCCGGGGCAGAGAACCTGCGGGTGAAGATTCCCCATGACAATATTCCTAATGGAAGAAGCCGAAAGAGAGGCCACAGTCCCTACCCGATAAAGGTTTATACCGGTAGACTTCCCAGAGGAAGAAAACGGGGACTGGAAGTGGAAAAAATGGATGTAAAGGAGTAGCGGATGAAATTGTGGGGTGGAAGATTTACAGAAAACGTGGATGAGTTGGCACAGGCCTTCAATGCCTCTCTCCCCTTTGATAAGCGTTTAGCAATGGAGGATTTGGAGGGCTCCCTTGCCCATGTGAAAATGCTTTCCAAGGTTGGTGTTCTCACGGAAGAGGAAGGACGGAAGATTCAAGAGGGCTTGGAAGGGATTCGAAAGGACTTAGAGTCCGGGAAGCTTTTGATAGAAGGGGATGCGGAGGACATTCATTCCTTTGTGGAAACGGTTTTAATCCAAAGAATCGGAGAGCTGGGGAAGAAATTGCATACCGGCCGCTCCCGAAATGACCAGGTGGCCTTGGATATGCGTCTATATGTACGGAGAAACAGTGAAGAGTGCAGAGGCTATCTGGATGAGCTGCTTTTCGTTATTGATAAACTCATGGAGAAGCATAGAAGAGATATTATGCCGGGCTTTACCCATTTGCAAAAGGCCCAACCCACGACCATCGCTCACCACTTCGGGGCCTACAAGGAAATGTTTTTAAGAGACAGAAGTCGTCTTTTAGACGGAGAGAAGAGAATGAATTTCTCTCCCCTGGGTGCCGGAGCCTTTGGGGGAACTACATATCCTTTAGATCGGGAAATGGTGGCAAAGGAGCTAGGTTTTACTGCAGCCACGGAAAATTCCATGGATTCCGTTTCGGATCGGGACTATTTGATTGAATATTTATTCTGTTTATCCATGATTAGTATGCATTTATCCAGATTGTGTGAGGAAATCATTCTTTGGAACAGTAACGACTATGGTTACATCCGCCTGTCTGACAAATATTCTACCGGATCCAGCATTATGCCCCAGAAGAAGAATCCGGATATGGCGGAGTTGATTCGGGGAAAAACCGGCAGAGTTTACGGCAATCTCTTTTCCCTTCTGACCACCATGAAGGGCCTGCCTCTGGCCTACAACAAGGATATGCAGGAGGATAAGGAGGTGGCCTTTGACAGTATGGACACCCTGCAATTTTGCCTTCGGGTAATGGCGAAAATGCTGGATAGCATGGAATTCCGCTTGGAACGCCTTCGGGAAAGTGCGAAAAAAGGCTTCAGCAATGCCACGGATGTGGCGGATTATCTGGTGAAAAAGGGTATGCCCTTCCGTACTGCCCACGGTGTTGTAGGAGAGTTGGTTTTGTACTGCGAAAAGGAAGGAAAGGATTTGGAAGAGCTTTCCTTAGAGGAGTACAAGAAATTCACGGATTTAGCGGAAGAAGATATCTATGATGCCATTTCGCTGGAAAGTTGCGTAAAGAACAGGAAGACCAAAGGAGCTCCGGGGGAACTTTGGAATGCATAAATATACTTGACAAATGAATAAATATCTATTATTCTAAGCTGGTCTTGAATAAAGAGTAGCGTTTTTGGAGAAGATAGAATTTTGAAAGGAGTCAATATGGGAAGCATGATACCGGAAGGAAATACCAAGGGAGAGAAGATTATCCTGGCCTATTCGGGAGGTTTGGATACCACTGCCATCATTCCTTGGCTAAAGGAGAATTTTGGCTATAAGGTCGTTTGTGTCTGCGTGGATGTGGGCCAGGAAGAGGAACTTTCCGACCTTCCGGAACGGGCAAAGTTGTCCGGAGCGGAGAAGCTGTATATCGAGCACATTCAGGATGAATTCTGCGAGGACTATGTCCTTCCCTGCATTCAGGCCAATGCCTGTTATGAAAATAAATACCTTTTGGGGACTTCCATGGCTCGTCCGGCTATCGCCAAAAGACTGGTGGAAATTGCCAGAAAGGAGGGGGCTACCGCCATTTGCCACGGTGCCACCGGAAAGGGTAACGACCAGATCCGTTTTGAGCTGGGTATTAAGGCTTTAGCACCGGAGCTGCATATTCTTGCCCCCTGGCGGATGACAGAGCTTTGGACTTTTCAGTCCAGGGAAGATGAAATGGCATACTGTAAGGAAAAGGGCATTGACCTGGCTTTTGGAAGCCATGAGAATTCCTACAGCAGAGACAGGAATCTTTGGCATATTTCCCATGAAGGCTTAGAGCTGGAGGACCCGGAGACGGAGCCGAATTATGAGCATCTTTTGATGCTCTCCGTAACGCCCCAGAAGGCACCGGATCAGGAAACCGCTCTATCCATTACTTGGGAAAAGGGAGTGCCGGTGGCACTAAATGGGAAGAAAATGTCCTTGAAGGAGATGATTGAGGAACTGAATCACCTGGGGGGGAAGAACGGTATCGGCATTGTGGATATTGTGGAGAACCGCGTGGTGGGGATGAAGAGTCGTGGAGTTTACGAAACTCCCGGGGGAACCATTCTTTTGGAAGCCCATAAGCAGTTGGAAGAGCTGATTTTGGATCGGCAGACCATGGAAATGAAGAAAATCGTAGAGGAGAAGTTTTCTCAGGTGGTTTATGAAGGAAAGTGGTTTGCTCCTCTTCGGGAAGCTTTGCAGGCCTTTGTGAAGAGCACCCAGGAGAAGGTATCCGGAGAGACCAAGATGAAGCTTTATAAGGGAAATATCATAAAGGCCGGAACCTCTTCTCCCTATTCTCTTTACAATGCTTCCCTGGCAAGCTTTACCACGGGAGATTTATACGATCATAAGGATGCCGGGGGCTTCATCACCCTTTTCGGACTCCCGGAGCTAGTAAGGGCTTTACAGGAGAAGAAAGCGTAAAAGGAAGTTTTTCATAAGAATAAATTCTTTCCTTCGAAGAATAATAAAGCAAAATACTGTGTGAAGGTTCCAAGCCGGTGGAGGAAGACGGCTTGGAACCTTGTTTTGTGTTTAGGCCTGTTCTCCCTGTATCGTGTCCTGTCTTGTTGGCGTCACTCAAGCGATTTGGGCAACCATATTGCATTGAGAAAGCTTGTGTATAACAGAAAGCTTGTGCGAAACGGAAAGCTTGTGTAAAACAGAAAACTTGTATAAAACAGAAATATTATGCTAGTATAAACAGCAAAATTATAGGATATAGGATTGGTATGTTATAGAAGTCCATTAAGGGCCAAGTGCAGGAGGGGAAAGGTATGAAAGAGCAGAAGCAAGAAACCGTTGTTCAGTATTTAGAGGCTCTTTCTTCCAAGAGTCCGATTCCCGGAGGCGGCGGGGCGGCAGCGCTATCGGCTGCATTTGCCTTTTCTCTGGGAATGATGGTGGGAAATCTTACATTGGGAAAGAAGAGCTATGCAGACTTTCAGGAAGAACTGGAAGAAATCATGAAATCCCTGGAGGAGGCAAAACAGAAGGCTCTTGCTTTGGAAGCAAAGGATGAAGAGGTTTTCCTGCCTCTGTCAAAGGCATATTCCTTACCCAGAGAAACAGAGGAAGAACAAAAGATTTACAGAGAAACTATGGAGAACTGTCTTATAGAGGCATCTTTGGTACCTACAGAGCTTTTGGAGCTATGTTTAGAGAAGATTCCATTATTTGCCCGATTACAGGAGAGAGGTTCCCGAATTGCCCTGTCGGATGTTGGGGTGGGGGCCGGCTTCCTGAAGACAGCCATGGAAAGTGCCATACTGAATGTATATATTAATACCAAAAGTATGCAGAATCGGGAAATCAAGGCGAAAAGAGAGGCAGTTTGCAATAGGGCAAGAACGGGCATTTCTTCGCTGGAAGAGATTATTCAGGCGGTAGAAAACGTGGTAAGAGGATTATAAAGACTTAATTTCAAATGGGGAAAGGAGTAGTAAGGAAGTATGGAAGAATTATTGGGAAAACCGGTGGCGGAAGAAATAGAGAAGGAATGTGTGGCCTTTTTGGCGGAAAGACCCGGGGTGATGCCGGCTTTGGCGCTTATTCGTGTAGGAGAAAGGACGGCGGATGTTACCTATGAGAAGGCCATTAAAAAGCGTTTTCTATCCTTCGGATTGGAAGTAAAGAGCTATCAGCTTCCGGCGGATTGCAGCAATGAACAGTTTCAGGAGGTTATTCAATTTTTAAATGATGATGAAGAGATTCACGGAATCATGGTATTTCGTCCCCTTCCCTCTCATTTGGATCAGGAAACAGCCTTCAGAATGATTAAGAGAGAAAAGGATGTGGAAGGGGTCAGCAGAGAGAATATGGCGGGCTTGATTTTAAAGGATGAAAGTGCCTTTGCGCCCTGCACGGCACAGGCGGTTATGGAAATGTGCCGTTTTTATAAGATTCCTCTGGCGGGAAAGGAAGTTTGCATTTTGGGGCGTTCTTTGGTAGTGGGAAGACCCTTGTCCATCTTGATGACCAATAAGGATGCCACGGTAACTCTCTGCCACAGTAAAACGAGTAATATAAAAGAAGTGACTAAGAGAGCGGATGTTTTGGTTTGCTGTATGGGAAAAGCAAAGGCAATAGGCTCTTCTTATTGTAAGGAGGGGGCTACGGTAATCGACGTAGGAACCAACCGGGATGAAAAGGGAAATCTTGTAGGAGATGTGGATTTTGATACTATGGCAACCGTTGCCGAAAAGATTTCTCCGGTGCCAAGAGGCTTGGGCGCTGTAACTACTGCGGTATTGGCCAAGCAGCTTTTGAAAGCCTACCGTTTACAGGAGAAGGGATAAGGAGCTGTAAAAAATCAAAATGATAAATAGATTTTCGGCAATATAGGTCTAAATGAGAGGTAGTCTGAGCCCGTCGGTACTTGCGAAAAACAAGAGAATCGAAGTTTTTCGCT
>CAUUJL010000042.1:0-18026 GCA_963545375.1 uncultured Oribacterium sp. | reverse complement strand
CAGCCCTTTTCATCCTGTACCCACTGTCCTCCGGATAAGGAACGATCTACACCAAGTACCTGTCCGCTCAAACTACTGCTGACCTTAAAGCTTCCGGATCCGCCACTTGAACTTCCGCCTGAACTACCGGAACCGGAAGAACTGCCTCCTGAATTACCAGAGTTTCCATGAAAAGAATTACCGGAATTTCCGGAACTATTATTGGATGGATTTTCTACTTTTTTCACTTCAAATTTCGGACTTTGAAGATATGCTTGTGTCGTTAACTCCCTTTGTATTCCAACTGTATTGGTTTTATATAATTCATTATTGATATAAAACTGAGTCCCGCTTCCATAATCATCGTCTGTATTATTCACCAAAAAACGATATTTCCCTATCTGGTAATTAGGTCTTATAAAAAAATAGCTGTGATATAAACCTACTGTATAAGGCTTACTCTCTGTTATATAAAATACAGCTCCTATATATCCTTCTTCATTTTTATGGCTATATAATCTTACTTTATATTGTTGTAAATTATCGGGATAATCTTTCATTGTGTTCACAAGCAACGGCATATTCGTATCCGAATTCATCACTACCGTTCCATCTGTCAACTCCATTTTATCTAAAGATAAAGTAATCCTTTTCATCAAATCGCCTGCATGAATATTATAAATATCCAAGTTGGATTTTAGATACACCTTACTAATTGTCTCTTCTTTCTCTACGGCAAATTCCCTTCCTTCTAAGCGATATTTTCGCCCTACAGAACTATCTGTTTCTAACGGTATAATCTTAGCTATAGAATTTGAATTGTTGTGTACACCATTGACAAAATTTCCTTGTATATGTGCTTCTGCTGTAATCTTTTTCTCTCCATTGATTTCGCCTTCTTCAAGGTATAACGGAGAACCTTGTACTATCTCTAAAATGTAAACATAACGGTATGTTCCGGGGGTGAAGTAGTTCAAAGAATAAACTACCCAATTATTCCCTTCTTTTTTCTCAATCACTCTTTCCGGTTGAATTCTAAATTGTTTGTAATCATAGCTTGCTCCGGCAATTCCTACCGCATAGGCACTAACCTTTAAAGGAATGTTTCTAACAACCATCATATGATCTTTTGCCGCTACATCAATATCATTATCAAATTCCATTAAAACAGATAATACTTTATTTCTTCTGTCTTTTTTTTCTTCCTCTTCACTAGCATAGTAAGGAGGATCTGCCAAGGCTCTTCTACTTCTGCTTAATGGAGTGAGCGTCTCTTCTGCAGCTCTGTCCGTGCCGCCTAAGGCTTCTGTAGAAAGGGAGGATTCCTCTTCTGCCTCTTCCTTTTCCTTATCAGAGGCTTCCCTTTCCTCTAGAACAGAAGCTTCTTCCTTGGTGTCTTCCTCTGCAACGGTCTCTGCATTGGAAGCTGTCTCTTCTGTATTTCCCACTTCTGACGCACTCGTCTGAAGGCTTTCTTCCTGCTCTAAAGGAAGAGCATAAGCAAGAGTACTACTTGCACCCACTCCCAGTACAAAGCTAAGTCCTAAAGCCAGCATGTTTTTTCTTCTCATCTCCATCGTCCTTTCTTATTTATTGCCATTTCACGATATAAAATTATACTATATTTCTATCCATTTGTGGAAATTTTATTGTTTTTGCACTACACCATTCACTACCCATCTTCCTTCCGAATCTACTGTAAAACCATCGGGAGTAGTGGTGTTTCTATAAAGGGCTCCTTCATTTTGTCCTTGCGGGTCTAAGTAGTAGCAGTTTCCGTCAATCCACTGCCAACCGGTGAGCATTCTACCCTTCCAACCATCAGAGTTCGGGAAGAGGTAGTATTTGCTGCCGTTTACCTCTACCCAGCCTGTAGCCATATAGCCGGAATCCAGGAAGTAGTACCAGTAGGACTTTCCGTTATAGGCTTCATAGCCCCAGCTGTTCTTCGGATAGCTTCCGTCCGCTCTTTTGTACCACCAGCCCTTTTCATCCTGAATCCACTGTCCTCCGGATAAAGAACGGTCTACACCAAGTACCTGTCCGCTCAAACTACTGCTTACTTTAAAGCTACCGGAACCGCCACCTGATCCGCCGGAAACGGAAGAGCTTCCCCCTGAACCACCAGAGCCGGAGGAACCGCCTTTAGAGGAAGAGCCGGAGTTTCCTGTACTACCGGAATAATTTTCTTTCTTCTCTACCTTTACCGCATCAAAGAAAGGAGAAGTTATTCTTGTAATGGTTGATATATTATAATCGGGGATAACCCTACGGACTTCATAGGGCTCATTATTGACATAAATCTCTGTACCTTGGCCATAATTATCATCAGTCTCCGACACCAGGAAACGATAGTTATCCACTGTATAATAAGGCTGTATTACATATAGTACCTTATAACGACCTTCCGGAAAAATTCTGTCTTCTTCCTGCGTAAACCTGAGATTTCCGTTTTTTCCTGCTTCATTCGGATAACTTTCTAAATAGAGTTTATACTGATTCAGGTTTTTGGGAAAATCGTTACGAAAATTCATAAGAAAAGGCTGTGGCAAATCCTTAGGCAGAAGCTCCGTACCATCTTTTAAGACAATCTTCTCCACTTGAAGTGTTGCCCTCTTCGTAGGATCACCTGCCTTAACATTATGGATGTCAAAGCTGGAACGGAGATATACTTTCGCCATAACCTTTGCTTCCTTCACGGTAAAAGTTTCGCTTTCAAAGGTATAATATTTATACTTTGCATCTTCCCGTTGAGTAGCTTTCAAATTATCTTGATCATAACTATGTACCCCTTTCTGATAAAAATACCTTTCCTCCACAGAAACACTTGTATAAGCAAATATACCATCTCCATCCTGTTCTGCTATTGGTAAAATATAAAATTGGCTCTTCTTTCCTTCAGCAAGTGTATATACATAGTGATACTCCCCCGGGGTAAAGTAGTTGAGATTGTAAGGAACCCACTGACCATTTACTTTCTTTTCCACTTCCCTCTCCGGGAGAATTTTATAAAGATCCGGGCTTGGATTATTGATGACTCCAGGCTCATTTCCTCTTAAAACGACACCTGTTACGTTTACTTTTTTATCTCGAAGCACTTTCATATGATCTCTTGCCGGAAAGTCCCAATCTTCAAATGATACAGTCACCCTTATAACCTTATTGTCAAGGGATCTCGTTACTGCAGCACTTCTAAACCCTGAATATCCGGAGGTTACCGGAGCAGAATCTGTTCCTCTTATATCTTCTGTAGAGCCTTCTGTAGAGTCCTCTGTAGACTCACTCTTTCGCTCAGCAAGCTCCTCGGGGTCTTCTGTATCAGTAGTCGACACTTCTTCCTCTATAGATGCAGTTTTTCCTTCCACAGCAGTCTCTTCCGGAAAATCGTCTAATCCTTCTACAGTTCCTGCTGTTTCAGCAGTTTTTTCTACCTCCGGAACGTAAGTACCCTTATTGTCTAAAATATCCGCATAGCTTGCAGGGGCAAAAAGCCCTGTGCAAAGTACCGCACTCAGTCCTAACGCCAGCATGTTTTTTCTTCTCATCTTGATTATCCTTTTTCCCTGTTATTTTCCAATGTATTCTTACACTTTATTTTCTCTCTGGGAGAATCTTTTACTTCTTGCTATAACAAACTATAAAGCTCTATCACAATCTATAATGATTCTGTTTCCATACTTATTTCCATACTTATTGTCCACGTATTTTTACACGTGTTTTTAAACTTATTTTTATATTGATTTCTATACATATCTCTATACATATTGTTGCACTTATTGCTACGCTTATTTCTTTATATAGTTTCAGGGAAAGGTTAAAATTTCATGGTAGTAGCCTTTCCCTGATGGGAGAAAGACACATTTTCCAACAAGACGCTTTTAAAGCAAATGCTTACTCATCCTGCTGTGTCTTCTCCCTGATTGGTGCCTTAAGCTTTACTACGCCTGAACGAAGAGCTTTGCTCTTTCGATTCTAAGCTTCGTAATCTTTCTTATTGCACCCCATATTCAATTTTTCGTTTGGCTTAGTTAGCTGTGCTGTTGATGAAGGTAGTTACCTTCTGGCCTACTAACTCAAGAATGTTCTTTCCTACTGTCTTAAATGCACTTGCTAAGAATACAGCTACTGCAATAAGAATCAGCATAGAGATGAAGTTTGTGTCTCCGTTCTCCTCATGGAAGAAACGATCTAAAGCCTTCTCTCCGCGAATTTTTGTTGCCAAAATCATGTCGTCAAGTCTGGTCATAAAGACTCCTTTCTCTCAGCGAGACACCGATTCGGTGCTCTTGTGTGATAATGTTTGATATTTATTGAAAAGTAACCTAAGGCTACTACCATGAACGACTTAGTGCTTAAAGCAAGAGGAACTGGAACTCTTCGTTCCCCAGACGAATGCTTGCCTTGTCCTGTAAGGGAAGCTCCACATTGCTTACGCATTGCTGTCCGTTTAGGAAGCTATGGTTTGTGGAATTGTTATCCTGCAGAAAATACTGTCCGTTTCTGCTGATAATGTTGGCATGGCTTCGGCTGATGGCCTCATTGTCATGAATCACATAATCCACAAATTTCTCTTCTTTTCCCAAACGGAAAATGCCACCTGTAATAGGAATCCTCTCTCCATTTTTAATCCGGAGTAGATAGGGCTGCTTCGGTGTGTCCGGTGCCTTGGTATAGTTTAATACCGAGGTTTCCTCCCCTCGAAAACCACTATGCAAAACCGTGGTGTCACCGAAGTTTCTTCCTCCATTTCCTACCGCTTCTTGCGGGTGGGAGAACAGGGGACTTGGCTTAGCCGGCTGAAGATTTCCCTTCGCTACCGAAGAATTGGTCTTCGGGATATTCATCCCCGAACTGAGCGGAGCATTAGCTTTGGGATTTCCTGCAGAATTTCCTTGGCTATTTACCGAGGCATTGGGCAAGCTTTTTATCCCGGACAAGTCCTCCCCTGCCTTGTCTTTTCCGGACTCCTTTCCGGGAACCTGGAAGGAAAATCCTCCGGAAGAAGGCTTCTTCGCCTTTGGAGCAGCAGAAGCGGTCTTTGCCTTGCCTCCGGGAAGATTGAAGGAGGCAGCGGATTTTTTCTTTCCGCCCTTCTTCGCCAGTTCAATCTGCTTTAAAGCCTCTTTTCTTGCTTTCAGCTGCTTCTGCTGTGCCATATATTCCTTGGCTCTGTTGTTGTTGTAATGCTGTAAGAGGTAGAAAAGAGAGATTCTTTCTTCCTTGGGAATATCATCCGGTACAGGAATATCCGGGATAGCTTCCTCCACTGCATTTTCCTGCCTAAGACCTCCTGCAGGGGATAGGGAGGATTGCTCGAAAAAGCTTGCCGCCATGCCTCCTACGGAAGAATTGGCAACGGCATTTCCGATTTCGGCTACGCCCTGCTGCAGGCTTTCCTTCGCTGCCGGAGCAAGGGGTGTTCTATCCTTCTTTCCTTCCCTTTCCATCTCTGTCAACAGGTTCAAGAAATCCAGTGAAGAAAATACCGGAATGCTGTTTAAGTAATTCAGGATTCTGGTGACATAGCTTCCCTCTTCCGGATTCTCAAACTGTGCCTGGAACATTACAGACTTCAGGAATTCTCTCTGATCCTTCTGCTCTTTCTCATTTTCCACCGGAAGACAGATGCACTCCGTCTCCCCGGTGGATACGTCGGTATAAATCTGATTCAGATCCAAGAGGATGCAGGCGGGATCCAGCATATATTCCTCTGCGGATACCATGGCCTCCGTGATTCCCTTGAAAATTCCCATAAAGCTTTGCTTAGTTACCGGCCGGGCAAAGAACTGGTTTGCCGTAATCTTTCCGGTAATGGTGTAGCGGATAAAACGCTGTGTATCCATCTGCATATAGTTGGTAGAGGCCAGTCCCTTGGCCTTGTTGCTGGTAAGCATATTCAGACTGATATTGTCCAGCACATCCTCTTCCTTGAGCTGATAAACCAGAAAACTGCTGGCTCCTTGGTTTTCGTATTTGAATTCTTTCATACATTTGCTCCTTTTTGCTTACTTTTCTCCCCACATTTTGGCTTTGGCACTCTGGGTAATATCCATCTTTTTCTTGCCGAACATGTCAAACCAGACACCCATTTTATATGTGACGGTAAGGGTAACATCTCCTCCCGAACTTTCGACCTTGAAGTTCATGCCGTCCAATCCTCTCTCCACCCCGAAGGCTTTCAGTTTCTGATTTGCCTTGGAGTCACTGGTGTCTCCGGTCAGGTAGGCTACAAAACGTCTTTTGGCATCATCATTTCCCATGCCCAGGGCGGCGCCCATACCTTTCTTTTTTCCCGCATACCAGTCGTTGGGGCTGGAAAAGTATTTGCTGGAAAAAAATCTTCTGTAACCGTCTTGAATGAGGTCGCTAAGGCTTCCCCAGAAGCCGTTGGCACCGTCCAGGCCCGAGGCAATCTGATTGTTGGCATAGGAATCCATGCCCAGGCTGGTTGCGGATTGTACCAGTGCGTGTGCGATTTGGTTTTGGGCGTTAAACACGAAGAAGAAGCCGTTTAATGCCATAAACAAAGCGCAAAAGATAGGAAGAATGATGGCTGCTTCTATGGTTACCGAGCCTTTTTCCGTATTCTCTCGTTTCATCTTTACTCCCTTCTCCTTTAATACGCCAAATCCTTTTGCTTTTCGTAGGGGAAGCCTCCGGTAAGCGTAGGAGATAAATTCATAAATATGTTCAGCTTGTATTTGTTGTCGGAATGTACACTGGTGTAAGCCTTGTTGATGTCGAAATCAAAGTCCTTCTTGTGCTTTTCCTTGGCTTCCAGCTGAATGAGGTTCTGCATCCGATCTGTATACTGGTCGTAGGGGGTGCATAAAATCATCAAAATAGCGCCGTGGGCAGTGTAGTCCAGCGGGAAATAACCCATCTCGTTTTTGTCATTGGTTTTTCCCGAGCCGTCCTGTCCTCCATGCTTGGCAGAATCATCATGGTATATGGCTACTTCCGTGCCGGTGGAGCTACCTCCCCCTCGCTTACTTTCAAACATCCCACCTAAGGTTGATTTCTGATCATCACTTAAATCCAGGATTCCGGCCATGTCTTGTGCCAGATGGGGTAATCCCTCAATGGAAAGGTATGCCTTGGTCTTGAAAAGCACCTGGGTTCCTCCATTTACCAAAATCACCATATCCAGGAAGGGTTCCAGTAAGAGGAAGATGACGGTGGCTACAATTCGTACCGGTCCCAAAGCGGAAAGTGCCTTCAGAATATCCGAGTTAAATACCGCATAGCAATCCACCATCAGGCGAAGCATATAGCCGTCAAAGAAGGCGCCGGCCTGGGCAGTGTACTCGGAGTTTGCACCGGTAAGCATATATTCCAGTTCCGCACCCTTAAACATCGGATCCGATCCGGAATTATTCCCTAAAGAGGCGATGTCGCTCATGGCACCCCCTTTTCCACCCTTATCCGATCCGCCTGCCAGGCTAAATACCTTTTGGAAGCTATATCCGGTTAAAGTGGATCCTTTCTTATAGGTCGTTCGATTCGGCAGGTTGTATGCCGCGTAGCCATATAAGAGGAAGGCGTGATAATACTCTTGGTAGTTCACCAGGAACTTCGCCAGATTGATAAAGTGCTCTGCCATCCAGGTTACCAATCCCGCTAAAAACTTTGCCAGATTAATCAAGAAGCTGGCCAATTTTGTAACCATTTTGAAAACATTCGGAATTCCGTAGCAGGCATCCGCAAAATCTATCGCATCCTGTAACATCCCTGTAAATCCGGAAGCCGTTAAGAGGGTTGAGGTATCAAAGGAGCTGGTATGGGCTAATAAAGCCGGATTAATATTGGAGTCCAAACTGTTGTCATAAAAAATCTTCATATCCATCAGCTTTTGTGCCAATCTTCCGACGGCAATAACTTCCTTGACTCCCTCTTGGTCCGCAGTCGCTGATTTATCTAAAACATCTACCAGATCATCCACATACTTAGCCACGTCCTCCTTAAAGCCCTTCATTTCTATCTTTCCTAAAGGAGCGGAAGATAATTCCGACATGGAATGACCGGAAGCGGTGAAGGAGCTCAGGGCAGTGGCCTGATTGTTTAAGCTTGTTTTTTCCGCCTCTACAATGGCATCGATTCCTTTTTGAATCTGTTCATTGGCAAAATCTTCCGTGACCTTATGCATTTCTTCAAACCACTTATAGGCATCCGTACCTATGGTTTCCGCCCCTTCTCCATCAGGAATTTCCGCATCTGCGGCAGTTCCTGTTGTTGCCACCTCCGTGCTGCCATTCGCCGGTACTGTGGCTACCTCTGTACCGGTGCCGTTGCCTGCTGCAGGAATGGTAGCAATCTCTGTACCGGTGGAAGCTGCGCTCTCCGTTGCCGCCTCTTTGCTTTCCTCTTTCTTTTTCTTCGTTGCCTCCTTCACTTCACTAAGGTCTTTTTTCACCTTTTCCATCTTTTCCTTTAAATCCTTGGAGGCATCATAAAGGTTTCCAAGACTGGTGCTAAGCTCCTTCGTAGCGGTAGCCAGCTCTCTGGCCGCTGCATCCGCTGCTGCCTCTGCGGCGGGAAGACCTTCCTCCTGCCCGCTGTTTCTGATGGATTCAACGGTTTGCATCGCCGTTTGAAAGGCTTGATATTTTGTTTTGTAATTCTGACATTTCTCCTTGAAGTCCTTCGCCTTCTCCTGAAAATCCTTGACACTGTTAATCATATCCTTGGTGTCATTGGCATAGCCTACCGCCTTGTTCGCCACTTCCGCTCCGGCGTTCAGCTGCTTCATTCCGGGAAGACCGTCCAGCTTTTTCTTAATACGATCCAGGTCAAAGCCGTCCCACATGGCCTGTGCCATAACCGTATATTCACTGGCCTCATAAATCTGCTGCTTCAGGATGGAGGCGCTACCCAGACTATGCTGTCCGGAAGCCTCCATACTCTGTATGCTTGCCCCCTTGCCCAAAGCATTCATATTGGCCTTCATATAACCCTGGTAAGTGGTATTGACATCATCCTTTTGAGAAATGGAAAGCAAGTCAAAACGCTCTTCCACATAATCATCGTAATGACCTAAAGTTGAATAGAGGGAGCTTCCCATGACCTCCTTCATTAATTCCTGAATACTCTGAATCCGTGCGTATTCTATGAAAATGAAGGTGGACATCAATAGCGGAGAAACCACTAAGGCTAAAAAGATGGATAGCATGCCCTTCGTCCCGTTGACTTTCCTTTTCAGAAAATATCGTATTGCTTTTCTTTTTTCTTTAAACCATGCTTTCATATTCTTCTCCCCTATGAAAAAAACTTGTTAAGGCCTTTAACCACCTTGTCCACCGTTTCCAATACGGTTGCAAAGCTCTTCACCTTTTCACTGGCATACTTTGCAAGCTTTACGGAATGGACATAATCCAAGGCGTCAAAGTCATTGCAGGCTACCGTCGCATCCAATTGCTTGGTTTCGGAAACGCCGATAAAACGCATTAACTCTCCAAATAAAAATCCATAGTTTTTGTGCATGGTAATTTCAATATGATGTCTTCCGATATCATCATTGGCACGTTCTACCTTAATATCTACCTCACCCTTTGACTTTGCCAGGCTCACATTGGTGAGACGATTGTTCAGAAAATTAGAGGCTCTGGAATTTGCCGCATCTATTCGATCTTGCTTTTTCCCCATAATCCAAAGATAGCGATACACCCCGATATTCGTAATATCTTCTTCACTCACCAGATTCAAATCCTTCTTGGCAGATCCATACTTGTAATTCTCCGCCACAACCTGCGCGGCCTCATTGGCCGTAACATGGAACATGACATTTTGGTAAAGGTACATACTAAAACCGATGAAGAACACCAGTATCAGAATGCACAGCAGCATTCCGATGGACCATTCAATCATGACGGTGCCATCTTCCCCTTTCTCTCGAAATCCCTTTCTCATCTTGACTCCTTTTCCTTACAGAAAATCCTTTTCCTTTGGCACCGAAGCTTTTCCCTCCGGCACCCTCTTCAGCACTTTTCCTACTGAAGCTTTTTTCTTCGTAATAACGCTTTTCTGCGAAAGCATTATTTTTCGTCGTAATACTGCTTTCTACGGAAGCTTTATTCTCCGTCGTAGTACTGCTTTTCTCCTAAGATTCCGAATACCTCCTCAAAGTTTTTGTCCAGCCAGGAATCCTTCACAACATAGAAATTGCTCTTTCCGGTGGAAGCAAAGGAATCCGGAAGTACCTTTAGATTCTCAATTTCCTTGGGGAAGTAATAAGAATCCACAGGAGCCGCGGCAAAGGCACCGCTGCCGATTTCCTTTAAATTCTTGGGCATGTGAACTTCCTTCAGGGACTTACAATTCTGAAATGCCGCTTCTTCAATACTTTCTACGGAATTGGGGATGCTAATCTTTTCCAGTGCGGAACAGTTCAGGAAGGCGGAGTCCGGAATCACCTTTAACTGTTCTCCCAGAAAATTCACTTCCTTTAAGCTGGTGCAGTCTCTAAAGCCAAAGTTGGCAATGCTAGTTACCCCTGCCGGAACATCCAGACTTTCCAGGTTATGGTCAGACTTTACGCTGATCTCGGATGTCTGGTTCTTCGGCAGCACAATCTTCTTTACCTTCTTCAAAAGAGTAAGGCCGTAGCCCAGCTGAAAATCATCATCGCTTTCAAAATACAGTTCTTCCAGCTGCACATCATCATCGGGTCCTAAGCCGGAGTCAAAGGACTTTGCCCGCTTGGGAATCACAATCACCTTCTGCTTGGCACCCTCTTCATTCAGATTGGCAATGGAGTCCTCTCCCATCCATTCAAAATAGTCTTCATTTGGTTTGGCATTGGCTTTCTCATTTCCCTTACCGCTGTCTGCCTCCTGCTTGCTGTCTCCCTGAGGACCCTTCTCTTTTCCTCCGTTGCAGGCGGTAAGTCCCAAAGCCAAAGCCAGGATTCCTAAACCTAACAGTGTTCTTCTCTTCATTTTTATTCCCCTTTCTGATTGTTTTCTTTTGCTTTTTATCTTCTATTACTTTAATTAGCCAACGAACTTCTGTGTATTTCCGAGCTTCTACGTATTCCGCTCTTAAATATTTTCCTTCAATAATTCCTCGAAGAAGGTCTTCTCCGCCAGGGTCTCCACCAGCGCCTCTGTTCCGGCGTGTTCATATCTAGGTACCCCTCCCAGCTCTCGAATGCCGATTTTGGGAAGGCTCTGTCCGGTTTTGTTACTGAACTTGTTATATACGGTGTACATTCTCTTCATGATGGGAACGGGGGAATTTTCCTCCTTAATCTGCAAGGCCTGTAGCATTCTTAGGAACTTATCGTTTCCGATTTCCGATCCGTCTACGGTGAGGACAATGCCGTGCACTCCCCGGTAAACCGCTAAGCTGTCGTCATCAATGGAGAAGTCCCCGTCCAGGATGATAATGTCATAGGAGCCCCCAAGCTTTAGCTCCCGAAGCAGCTTCTGTCTCTCCTCTAAGGAAAGCTCCATCATATCCAGGGCAATCTTGGCTTTGGAGAAGAAGTACACTCCTCTAGGATCTTGACGAACCGCACTTTCCAGCTTTAAACGGAAGTTGGCCTTCTGCTCCTTTAAGGCAAATACCACATCGCTCATGTCCAGCTGTCCTCCGGCATGGAAGAATAGATCCGCCGAGCCGTAGCGCTCCATATTCAAGTACAAAACCCGGTGTCCCGCCTGGGCGAAATGATAAGCGCAGGCCGCCGCCATGGTGGAAGCCCCGGTTCCTCCGGCTACCGAGCCGAAGGCAAAGACCTTACAGGGATCCTCTCCGATTTTCAAACCGGTAATGCCCTGAATCCGCTCCGCATAGAGGCTTAAAATCTGCTTATAAATCAGCTCCGCCTTCTGGTACTTGGAGATGGCCGCCTCATCCTTATAGCTTTCGATTTCCGAAGACTCCACGAAGTATGCAAAGCTGCACTGCTTGGGAAGAAGGGCGGTATTGATGTCAAAGGAGGCATCCGCCACCAGCACATCCATCTTTACCTCCCGAACGGTCTTCAAGGCCAGTTCTTCGTCGGTAAAGGAATACAGCTCAAACTTCTCTCCAAAGCGGGTGCTAAACACCGTTACGATTCTTTGTAAGTATTCCTTGTCCTGTTCCAAAATCGCTAATTTGATTTTCATTTCCTTCTCCTTTGCTCTTTTCCAGCTTATTGATTGCTCTATTTGTCCTACTAAGCGGGGCTCCGGGCTATTTCCCCACTGAACCGCCCAATCAGAGTACCGCGTTACCTCCACGTTCTATACTGCCACCGGAGCACCGCGCTGCCTTCGCCCGCTCTGCATCTTATCCTGCTGCCGGAGCCCCTCCTTCTGCAGGGGGTGCCTCTCCCCCTTCCGGGGGAGAGGCCGCTGCTGTTTCTCCCCCTTCCGCAGGGGCTTCCGGTGCCGCTTCCGGCGCTGCCTCCCCGCCTTCTGCCGGGGCTTCCGATGCTGCTTCTGTTCCTTCTGTCGGCGCTTCGGTGGCTGTTTCCGTCATTGCTTCTGTTTCCGCTTCCGTTGTTTCTTCGGGCTTTGTTTCCTTTTCCTTGCCCTTCTCTTCTTTGGTAGCGTCCTTGCTGTCTTCCGTAAAGATTTCCTTCTTCACGATATTTCGTTTGATAAACTGATATACCTCCGGAGTGGTTTCCACTATGCATACGCCTTTTTTGTTAAAGTAATCCACGCCGAAGAACTGGGGGGTAATGACCATTTCTCCTTTTAAGTTGATAAAGCCCCAGTAATCGTCCTCCATCACACCGGCAAGACCTTCCGAGAAGCTTTTCGCCGCCTTGTACTTAGGCTCCAGTACCACTTCTCCCTTCAGGTTGGCAAAGCCCCATTTTCCCTTCTTGGAAAAGGCGAAGATGCCGTCCTTTCCGATTCCGTCCACTTCCTCAGCGGAGAAGTCCGAAACCTGTTCCCAGTTTTCATCGTAGATATGGTAGGCGCCGTCCTCCTTGGCCAGGATGCAGCCCTGGGCAATAAAGCTGTAGTCCGGATTAATCTGCACCGCTTCGAACTTTCGTTCTTTTTCTATCTTCTTTCCGTTTTCGTCTTTTTTCGCCTTACCCTTTTCGTCCTTTACCGTATACTTTAGCTCCACTTCCTTACCTTCCGAATCGATAAAGAAGACTCTTTTTGCCTTTTTCACCACTGCCTTTCCCTTTTGGAAACGGCTGGCTTCGGAGAATCCGCCGAAGAGCCGGTCTCCCAAGGCATTGTAGTAGCTGTATTCTCCCTCTTCCTTGATGGGAATTCTGTCCTCCGCGTAGTAGCCGATATCTTCGGGATTTTTATTGGAAAATACACCCTGCGTTACTTCATTTTTATCCATCAGAATGGTTTTTCCGTCCTTACGCAGCAGGCGATAGCCCTTCTCTCCGATAGGCCCTACAAATTCCTGCTTTAAGGAGTTGGAGGATTCCCCGTCTGCCGGAATATAGCCTGCTCCCTCCTTGTTTTTCACCCCGTAGAAGCCGTTGGAAAGGGGATAGTAGCTGTTGTAGTCTCCATACAAGGTCTTGAAGGAATAGAGCATTTTCTGGTATTCCTTTTGGAAGGTCTTATCCTTGGAGCCTGCCTTTTTCGCCTTATCCAAAAAGTAAAAGGCATTGGCATAGTCGTTTTTCTGAATGTACAGTCGGGAAATCGCCAGAGCAAAATGCGGATTTTCCGGATAAGCCGCCTGAGCCATCTCTGCCGCCTCCATATATTCCTTGTAGCGGTCTTCCTTTTCCTCATAGGCCTTTTCATAGGCATCCATCATCTTTTCGTAGATGGCTTCTTCCTTCTTAATGCCCAGAGCCTCTTTATAATTTTCTCCCGCCTTTTGGTACAGGCCTCTTTTCTCAAAGTCCGCGGCTTCCGCCACTTCCTGCTGATATCGTTTGACCTGTCTCTGCTGGTCGGAAATCTTACTATACCAACCCATACCGGTAATCAATACCAGGGCAAAGGCAACCCCCATCTGTGTCTGTGTCACAAGCTGCTCCTTTCTAAATCAGAGATAGCATGGCTGCAAAGCCAAAACCGAAGTAGATAAAAGGTCCCAAGGGAAGGGCGTCCTTTAACTTCTTTTTCTTTAAGAGTAAAACCGGAAGGGAACACAGGGCACAGAGCAGGAAGGAAAAAAGTAAGCTCACGCAAAATCCGTACATCCCTGTGAAGAACGCAAGACCGGTAAAAATCTTGATGTCTCCCATACCCAAGCCGGAGCGGGAAATCTTATATAAGAGGCACAATAAAATCAAAGCGATAAATGCAGGTACAAAGCTGTTGAGTAAAATCATGGGGAAGTCCCCCTTGTAAAACAGAAGCTCCGGAATCATAAAAAGGATTCTGCCCGCTAGAAGCACTATGGTGCAGAGGTTTGGTATCTTCATGGTGTAGGCATCCACCAGCCCTGCCCACTCCAAAACCATGAAGCAAAAGAGAATCATGGCTAAGGCCAGGGTATGCACCGCCGTTTGTCGTACGTAGTAGCCTGTCAGGAAGGAAAAAAAGGCCAAAGTGCCAATCACGGCATAGGGGTTTAAGAAGGATGACCTTGCCTGCCCCTTTAAAAATATCTTTATTACGAGAAAATACACGGCAATGCTGCATATACTGAAAACAGCGCCGCTAATAAGTCCTTGCGTCATTCTCCTTTAGTTCCTTTCCATAAGCTTGTTTTATAAAGAAATTCCCGCAAAGGCGGAGGATAAAATAATGATAATAATGCCTAAGAAAATCAGCATGATGGGCATTAAGAGCTTTGCGGAAGCCTGTTCTCCCTTTTGTAAGAGTCTTTGCTTTTTCTCATTCCAAAGGTCACTGGACTGTCTTGCCAAAAAGAGCGGCAGCTCTCCTGCACCCTTTCCCATACTTTGCATTAAGGCACTGGTAAACTTGATAATCTCCGGAGAATTGGTGGCTCTTCCGAACTTGGAAATGGCCTCACTGTCCGCATGGCCGTTTCGGATATCCTCACTGGCATCCCGCATCAGGGCGTAGATATCTCCCTCTCCTCTGCCTCCCACCATATTCCAGGCGTCTCTAAGGATCATACCGGAGTTCACCAGAATCGCCATAGTGGAAACCACCTCCGGAAGCTCCGTTTCGCAGTTTTCCGTTCTCTTTACAAGCTTCTGCCGCATGGAGTCACAGCCGTAAATCAGACCCACAATTGCCAGAAAGATGCCCAGATAGAAGAAGTTCCTGTTGTCCTGCCAGCCTGCCAGAAGGCAGCCAAAGCATAAGATAAAGTGAAAAAAGCTAAGGGCCATGGCGTAATAGACATTGGCATAGTATTCCGCATACATCTCTCCGTATAAGACTTTGGCGTTTTGCTCCAATCGCTCGAAAAGCACTCCCCTCAAGCGAAGAGGCGGTAATTCTGCCCAGCTAAATCCCACAGTATAAATATCTTTTAAAGGAAATTCCTTTTCCTCCAATCCTTCCACCAGCTCTTCGTACTTCTGTCCCCGAAAAAGCTGTATCAGGAACAGAATCGCCAGAATGGTTCCTAAAATCATTGCTATGCTTCGCATCATTTTCCCCTTCTTACTTCACCACCTGCATAATCCGCTGTCCCATCACATAAGCTCCCGCAAAGATGCCGATGGCGATGGTCACCGCAACAATTCCTATGGGCGTGGAAAAGCTTCGGTTAAAGCTGGAGCCCATGCCCCGAAGCATCCCGGTAAGCACCACCGGAATAATCATCATGGCGGTAAACTGAATCTTATTGGAAGAAATCGCGGTCTGGATTTCCTCACTGATTTCCATCTTTTCTCCGATAATGTCCGCGGTTCTTCGGACGATTTCCTTGATATTTCCGCCGGCCCGGTAGCTGACGTTGAAAATGATGGCAAAGTTCTCAATATCCTTATTGGCACTGCGCTTTCCCAGAGAAAGCATCATGTCCTCAATGGCTAAGTTGTTTCGTAAGCCCAGAATCATTTCCGCGGTTTCCCTGGTGATTTTTTCATCCTCTCCGAACTCCATCACCATATCCTTATAGGTACTGTCCAGAGAATCGTGCATGTTCATTCCGCTGGCCAGCGCCACCGCCAAGGATTCCAGAAAGCCTCTAAACTGTCTGGCTAGCTCCTTCAGCCGTTTTTCCTTACATTGGTTGGCCCGGATGGGGAGGAAGAAGAAGCCGCAGAGACTTCCCACCAGCAGGAAAATGATTATGTTTCCGTACATGGTGGCCTTCGTCGCCCTTCCTGTGGCATCCAAAAACTGATTGCCGTAAAACACCAGACTCACCGCACCGCCGATAACCAGTGCTATGGCAAAGGCCTGAAGCTTTTCCCTGAAATTCAGGTAATATACGTTGTAATTGGTCAGCTCCGTTCCCAAGGGGGAAAGGTAGCTTGCCGGTTCTTTTTCCTTCTTTTTCCGAAAAAACATTTGTCCCTCCAAAGCGCTTAAATCACCGTGTTGATTCCTGCCAGACGAAGCTTAAAATCCTTCTGCATCTTATTTTCCGTCCGCTTCAAAATGCCGTGTACCTTGGTAACGGTACTCTGCTCGTCCTCCTCAAAAACATAGAGGGGGTTCAGAAGAATCTCTCCGTTATGGAAGCCCAAAACCTCCGTAATCTCCATGGTCTTTCGGGAACGGTCTCTAAGACGGGACAGGTGAATGATGATGTCCACCGCGGAACCGATCTGCTGTTTGATGGCTTCCAGAGGCACATTTGCCGCACCCTGCAGCACCATGGTTTCCAAACGGCTTAACATATCCCTGGTGGAGTTGGCGTGTCCTGTGGAGAGAGAACCGTCATGTCCGGTGTTCATGGCCTGCAGCATATCTAAAGCCTCTCGACCACGAACCTCTCCCACTACGATACGGTCCGGTCTCATTCGAAGAGAGGACTTAATCAAATCCGTCATGGAAATCTCTCCCACGCCGGCGGAGTTGGCATTTCTGGTTTCCAAACGCACCAGGTTGTCTACATTTTCAATCTGTAACTCTGCAGTATCCTCTACGGTGATAACACGCTCGTCTCTTGGAATGTAGTTGGACAGGGCATTCAGGAAGGTGGTCTTTCCGGAACCCGTACCGCCGCAGACGAAGATGTTGTAACGAGCCTTGACCAAAAGCTGAAGCTTCTCCGCAATTTCCTTGGTTAGGGAGCCGAAGCGAATCAGCTTCTCCATGGTCATAGGCTCCTTGGAAAACTTACGGATGGTAATGGTGGGACCGCAGAGGGCAATGGGAGGAAGCACCACGTTGACACGGGAGCCGTCCGGCAGGGTGGTATCACAAATAGGATTGGCCTGGTTTACCTCACGGCCTGCCAATCCTACGATTCTTTGGATAATATCCTCCAGCCTCTTCTCGCTTTCAAACTGCCGATCCAGCTGGAACAGATGTCCCTTTTGCTCTATGAAAATGTTTTCCGGGCCGTTAATCATGACCTCGGTAATGCTTTCATCCTTTAAAATGGCATCCAAAAGGCCGAAGCCTCTGATGGCTCCGTAAACCTGCTGAACGATGGAGAGCTTCTGCTCCACGGAGCAGTAAGAGTTGCCGATTCTCTGGGCAACCACTTCCTTCACCTTCTCCTCCAACACGTCATCTTCAATCTGGCTTAAAACAAAGTTCGAAGAAATAAAGGATTTTAACTCCTCAACCAATCTTTGCTCCTCTGCGTAGGTCATGTATACTCCTTTCCCTCATCACGAAAATGCCAAAACCGCCCCCAACCCCCTTCCTTTTCCAAAGAGGATTCGGTTTTTCCCGGGATATCCTTATTCAATTTTCTCTTTCTAAAACACGATTTATACCCTTTAAATTTTTTATTAAAATAATAAAATTAGAAGAAATTGCAAGATAAATAATAGTTAGTTTGGCCTTTCCTGTCAATATAATTCTATTTTATATTAATTTAAATTTAATTTATCCAATAATTTAATTAATGGAAAAGCATTATTTTACGTGTATTTGTATGCGAATTTAATGTTTATTCCTGCCTATTTTTCTTCTTTTTCCCCTTATTTTTGTAAATATCCTACAAAAATACTATGGTTTTTTCTAAAATTTGGCCAAGAAAAAAAGAGAAACTATACAAAAATAGTTTCTCTTTTG
>CAUUJL010000041.1:0-18037 GCA_963545375.1 uncultured Oribacterium sp. | reverse complement strand
TTTCCATAGAAATAAAGGGAAATGATGAGCAAACAATATTTTCGGAAAATATTTCAAATACTATAGATGAAATATTAAATAGAATAAACAAGTCCCTTCCTTTCAGCGATCTAAGTCATTCAGAAAAGCTTGATATTATACGCCAGCTTTATCAAAAGGGCATATTCTCCATGAAAGGTGCCATAAAAACCGTAGGAAATAGACTGTCTTGCTCTCCCGCCAGTATGTATAGATATCTCGATATCGTAAAAAAGGAAAAATAAACTTTGATATGTTTTTAAGGTTCGCAAAAGTATGCTAACATATTGATTTGAGAACAATAATTAGAACTACACCCATCAACGGATACCCTACAAAGCAACACAGGGTTTGGGTACATCAGGAAAGGAGATTTTAACATGCTGAAGAAACATCAATTCTGGGCAGTTGTAGCAGTTGTTGGAATGGTGATGTGCTTTATCACAGGACATGCTATGGTAGCAGGACATAAGCCAAAAGCGGTGACAGAGTAAAGTAGAATAAATACAAAAAAGAACTGTAAAAATCAATAAATGAAGCGAATAATGCAGTATGGGTCTATAATAGGGGGTAGTCTGAGCCCGTCGGTACTTGCGAAAAACAAGAGAAACGCAGTTTTTCGCTTAGTATCCGCTACGTGGCGAAGCTAGCGGGAGCGTGCCCCGATTATAGACCCATACTGCATTAGAGCGCATCTTTATAATAAATACAGTCCTTTTTAGTCTTTAATCCTTCTTTTCCTTGTCACCGTATTTTGTCGCAATCTCAAACAATAAGCTTTTACCCTGTGATATCTGTAAATCCACACCTGTATCGTTGGGCTTGTTCTCTGCGAATTCATAGTCCTTATCCGGCAGGATGGCATTTAACAAAATTCCTACTAAAGAGCCTGTGGCAATTCCGGAGAAGGCAATCTGAATCCCGAAGAGCTGAAAATGCAGGGCTCCCTCGGAGGAGTAGTTGATTCCGATGGACAAGACCAGAATCATAGCCGCCACAATGATATTTCTACTCTTGGAGAAATCCACCTTGGTTTCCACCACATTTCGAACACCCACTGCGGAAATCATGCCGTAAAGCACCAGGGAGATTCCGCCGATAATGGCCTGAGGCATTGCCTCAATCACTGCGGAAAACTTCGGGCAGAAGCTAAGGAGTACCGCAAAGCAGGCAGCCAGACGAATGACTCTGGGGTCATAAACCTTGGTTAAGCTCAGCACACCGGTATTTTCTCCGTAGGTTGTATTGGCAGGAGCACCGAAGAGGGAAGCAAGCGTTGTGGCCAAACCGTCTCCCAAAAGGGTTCTGTGTAAGCCCGGCTCCTCCAGATAGTTAATGCCTACTGTAGAGGAGATGGCGGAGATATCGCCGATATGCTCCATCATGGTTGCAAAGGAAATGGGGATAATGGTTAAGCTGCTGCTGAGAAGCAATGCCGGATCCAGTTTGCCCTCGGTAAACAGGGAGAAAACCGTTCTGTGGTAGTCTATCGGAAAGCCGAAAATCGGCGCTTCTTTAATGCTTTCAAAGGGCACAAGGCCTAAAACCGCCGCAAAGCTATAGGATACCAGAACCCCCAAGAGGATAGGAATAATTTTTACCATACCTTTTCCGAAAATGTTGCAAAAGATGACTACGCAGATGGCCAGGAGAGCCAGTCCCCAGTTGGTGGAACAGTTTTCCACCGCAGACTTGGACAGGTTTAATCCGATGGCGATGATAATTGGTCCCGTAACCACCGGCGGAAAATATCGCATAACCCGGTTGGCTCCAAAGGCCTGAAAGAGGAAGGCCAGCACCAGATACATCAGTCCCGCACAGGCTACCCCGAAGCAGGCGTAGAGCAGAAGCTCCGGCTCCTTGTTGGGTGCTATACTCATATACCCCGCCAGAAAGGCGAAGGAAGAGCCTAGGAACGCGGGCACCTTATTCTTTGAAAGGAAGTGAAACAAGAGTGTACCCAGTCCTGCAAAAAGCAGGGTGGTGGAAATAGATAAGCCGGTCAGCAAGGGTACCAGCACCGTTGCTCCGAACATGGCAAAAAGATGTTGTAATCCCAAGACCACAAACCTTCCTTTTCCCAAGACTCTGGCATCGTAAATAGCTTCTTCTCCGATATTTTTGATTTTCTCCACTTTAGCCTCCTTTATAGCTATTCTCAGGGAATCTCAGTCTATTCAATTTTCTTCGTACATTTACGCCGTTCCCTATCATACTCTCCGACTCGGACTATGTCAAAATATTTTCCCATACATTCCGTAAGAAGACTATTCTTTCCCTACTTATTTTTCTACTTATTTTCCTACTTATTTTCCTTCTTGTTTCCGGCAGATTTTCGGCTTTGTTTCCTCTCTTCTTGAAATACAGTGATAGAATAAACCTTGAAAATGCGTAGAATTTTTAGAATCTTCAGAAAAGCGTTCCTTTCCCCCTTCTTCCTTTTGTGATAAAATAAACATAAGTCAATAGGAAAATTTTTTATTATAAGATATTTTGCAAGAAACGGAAATAAATTTTATAGGTCGTTTTCAACAAAAAATTGAATATTGGTTATATACTGAGAAGATAATGCGTGGAGGATAGACATCATGGAAATAAGACAGCTGCATTCTTTTATAAAAATCGTTGAATTACAAAGCTTTTCCAAGGCGGCAGAAGCCCTGGGCTACACCCAGGCGGCAGTAACTATTCAGATTCGCCAACTGGAGCTGGAATTCAACACCCGCTTTTTTGACCGGGTGGGAAGGCACGTTGAATTAACCCCTCCCGGAAGGAAGTTTCTGATGTATGCCAATGAAATCCTTCGAAAAGTGGATGATGTCCATGCGATGTTGGGAAATGCCGTAGTAAAGGATCATAGGTTGCGTATCGGCACCTTGGAATCCCTGCTCAGTTTTAAACTGCCGAAGGTAGTCAGTTATTTCTATAAACACTACCCTACCGTGGCTTTGGAAATCCGCTCCGGAACACCGAAGGAGCTGAACGAGATGCTGGATCATAACCAGATTGATTTGGCCTATTACATCGACCAGAAGGTTTACGGACAGAACTGGGAGAAGACTCTAGAGGAGCCGGAGTCTGTCGTTTTTGTGGCTTCCACAGATGCTAAGCTACCGAAAAAGGAAGAATATCTTTTGGCTGAGCTTTTAAACCAGCCCTTCTTCCTAACGGAGAAGGATTCCAATTACCGATACGCTTTAGAGCAGGAATTGGCTTCCCGGCATTTGGGTATACGCCCCTTCTTTGAAACCAGAAATCCGGATGTAATTATCGAATTGATCAAAGAAAATCAAGCACTTTCCTTCCTCCCTAGATATGCCGTGGAGGAAAGTCTAAACAACGGAAGCCTACGGCTTCTGAAGGTGCAGGACTTTGAGATGCAGATGTATCGTCAGCTCTTCTACCATAAGGACAAGTGGATTACGGAGGAAATGAAGAACTTCATCGCTTTGGGTGAATTATCGATGCTATAAAAGAAGAAAAAGAAGCGAATATAAAACAGTAAGCTCTTCCTGACAGGAAGATTCGCTTTACTATTTTTTCCATTCACTTCTAAAAAAGAATGAACCGCCCTACAGATTTGTAAATCAAAGATGTAGGGTGGTTTATATTTATGCACATAATCCAGTATCAAAGCCAATTTTTAAAAAATATCAGCTCCGGTTAGCTCATATTGTCCTATAAGCTTTTTACACTATAGTTCTAGATCTAATGTTTTATAGTAAGTGATACTTTATTAAGCCGCCTTTGTTTTTATAGCCTGTATCCCAAAGCGCCTCCAGGGAAACCCAAGCCGCTTCCGAGTAAGTGACGGTCTGAATCTGAAAATCATTTCCCTCCGCCAAGGGGTCTTCCCCCTGATAACGGTAGCCTATCAGCAAAAACCAGTGCCAGATATAATCATCCATATCCGGATTCTGATGATTCAAAATCAGAATGGGGACAGGAAGGTTTTTATCAATCTGCTCTACAACACATTCTTTCGCTTTGGCAACATTTTCCGCCCCGGGAACGATGGTCATCATCAGGTTTTCTTCCTGATGCTCCTTTAAGAAATTCTGATAACCTTCCACGTATAACTCCGGTTTATCGATGCCGGACCAGCGGGGATGCAGGTATTTCTTCATTTCTTCGGTAAAATAAAGGTACTCGTCCTGATCTAATTTTTCCAAATTTCCGGAATATAAAGATTTTTTTCCATGGTGCAGGGCAAGATAAATCGAACTGTCACAGGCGGTAATGGCGCCACAGCCCCCCAGCTGCATCATATGGTCAAAACACCAATCCTGGTTTCCCCCATAGGACTCACCGATATAAAAAAAATCCAGTTTCTTCTCCATTTTCTCAGGACTTCTCCTTCCCTTTTATATAGATTTCGGGTTTTGCATCAAGCGCATGGCGTTGATGATGCAAATGACGGTTACCCCCACATCGCCGAACACCGCCGCCCACATATTGGCAATTCCTACGGCACTTAAAATCAGCACCAAAAACTTTACTGCAAGGGCAAAAACAATGTTTTGCATGGCAATCGTCATGGTCTTCTTTCCGATGGCAATGAGGGTGGGAATTCGGCTTAAGTCGTCATCCATAATGACTACATCCGCCGCTTCAATGGCTGCATCCGACCCCATAGCTCCCATAGCAATGCCCACATCCGCTCGGGAAAGTACCGGCGCATCATTGATTCCGTCTCCGATAAAGGCAAGATATCCGCTGCGCTTCTCTCCTTCTCCGCTTAAAGAGCTAAGGATTTCTTCCACCTTCTCCACCTTCTGAGCGGGAAGAAGCTCTCCGTAAACACTGTCCAAACAAAGCTCCCGGCCTACCGCCTCCGCTACAGGAGTACTGTCTCCGGTAAGCATAACCACACTTTCAATGCCCTGCTGCTTCATTTTCGAAACTGCTTCCTTACTGCTTTCCTTCACCTCATCCGCAATCAAAATTCTTCCAAGATACTGACCGTCCTTTGCTACCAGGCAAATGGTGGCAGCTCCCTCATCCTGCTGTGGTACGGAAATGCCTTCTTCCTCTAAAAGCTTGGCCTTTCCCACTAAAATTTTGCACCCTTCCACAATGGAAATCAAGCCTGCACCGCTGCGATTTTCCGTATTTTCCGGGAAAGGAAGACTGTTACTTTCCTTTCCGGAAGAATGCTTCATCGGATCATTTTCTACTACGACATCTTCCGGAGAAGCATTAGCCTTCGAAGAATCTTCCATCCATTTTTTGTAGGCGCTGAGAATGGAAAGCCCGATGGGGTGGGTGGAACCATTTTCCGCCATAGCGGCAGTGCGAAGAAGCTCATCCTTGGAAATTCCCTCCCAAGGCTCAATCTCCTGCACGGCGAAATTCCCCTTGGTTAGGGTTCCTGTTTTATCGGACACTACAACCTTTAATTTGGATACCAGCTCCAGATAGTTGGAGCCCTTTACCAGTACACCCTCTCGGGAAGCCGCACCGATTCCTCCGAAGAAGGACAGGGGCACGGAAATCACCAAGGCGCAGGGACAGGACACTACTAAAAAGGTACAGGCACGATATAACCAGGTAAGGGGAGGATGGGCTGCGAAAAACTCCGGAGACACCAGGCCTATTTTTGTTCCCAAGAACAGGCCAAGGCTTGGCAGTATAGCCAATGCCAATGCCGAATATACTACGATCGGGGTATAAATCCGGGCAAACTTTGTGATAAAGTTCTCCGCCTTGGATTTCTTCTCGGAGGCCTCCTCCACCAGCTCCAAAATCTTGGAAACAGTGGAATCCTCAAAGGCCTTCAAAGCCTCTACACGAAGCATGCCCTCTCCATTGATACAGCCGGAAATAATCTTTTCTCCGGGGAATACCTCTCTGGGGACGGACTCTCCGGTAAGGGCTGCCGTATTTACCATGCTTTCTCCTTGACGGACAATGCCGTCCACCGGCACTCTTTCTCCCGGCTTTACCAAAAGCATATCCCCTACTTCTACCTCATCCGGATCCACGGTATCTACGGTGCCGTCTTCCCTTTCAATGTGGGCCAGCTCCGGTACAATATCCATCAGCTCCTTAATGGACTTTCTGCTTTTTCCTACCGCATAGCTTTGGAAAAGCTCTCCCATCTGATAGAAGACCATTACCGCCACCGCTTCCGCAAATTCTCCGGAAAGGAAGGCGCCTAAGGTGGCCACAGTCATCAATAAGGCTTCATCAAAGGGACGCCTGTTTTTGATTCCCAGAAAACATTCCTTTACCACGGAAAGACCGCTGAGAAAATAAGGAATAAGATAAAGCGGAAGATACCAAAGAGAATGCTCCGGAAGGAAGGGAAGAATCCCCGTCTTTTCCACAATCAATAAGATTAAGAATAAGATGACGGAAAGAAGAAGCTTGTTTCTTTCCCGAATAAGTTTCTCTGACATGGTATTTCCCCTTTACTATATTTTTTCTACTCTATGCTTTGCTCTTCTTTACTATATTTTTTCTACTCTATACTTTACTCTAAACTATTGCTTTTCCGGTACTTACTCTGATAATCCGCTTCAATACTCTACTCATAGTACTACAAGCTTTGGACTTTATTCTCCTACACGCCCTTCACGGTGAAGTCCGGCTCAATGGTCTTTCCTATACGGATGGCTTCCTGCAAAATCTCCTCAAAGCGATCATCCTCCGCCTCCAAGGTAAACTTCTGCATCATGAAGTTTAGCTTTACAGACTGTACTCCCGGAATCTTTCCGATAGCTTCCTGTATCTTAGCCGCACAATTTGCACAATCAATTTCACATTCAAACTTCTTCTTCATTTTTTCTCCTCTTTTCTATATTGATTTTTATTGTTTCCTATAGTAAATAGTTTCTGTTCTTATGATTTCTCATTGATTTCTCATTGATTTCTCATCACTTCTTTTATTCTTCGATATGCTCAATGCCCATGGCAATGATGGTCTTGACATGCTCATCCGCCAAGGAGTAGAGAATGCTTTTCCCCACTCTTTTTCCGCTAACCAAGCGGGCGGTACGAAGAATCTTTAACTGATGAGAAATGGCGGACTGATTCATTTCCAAGTCCTGACAAATCTCCGTAACATTTTTCTCTCCTTCAAACAAATCGTAGAGAATCTTGATTCTGGTGGAATCTCCAAAGACCTTAAACACTTCCGCTAAATCACATAAGCTATCCTCGGAAATCGTTGCATGACTATCTGCTCTTTGATGTTCCAAGGCAATCACTTGACTCATTCCTCTCCTTTCTGAGATTACGGGCTTTACAAGCTTTACGATAAAAATTTTTGTAAAATCCCTCTTCTCTTGCATAATGAATGGCAGGCTATAAAAACCACTCAAAAAAGCAACAACAGATTTACATATGAATATATTATCACATGTAAATCTGTTGTCAATAATTTTTTTCTTTTTTCAAATATATTTAGAATCCGAAAGCCTCTTACTTTAGCCCTTAGAGTTTCAGCTCCCTGAGTAGTTGTTTCCGAAACTCCTGATCCAAAGAAGCTTTTTTAATATCTTCCAGCCTGCCCTGTTCCGCAAGAAGCCCCATTAATTGAGCTGCTCTGCTTTCTCCTTCCTCTCTTCCTTCTTCCCGTCCTACTGCTAATAGTTTTTCCAGTGCCATATTCATCTCCGGCCCTCCTTTTCTCTCCATGGAAGATTCCTTTAATTCCGCCTTAAACGCTCTACTCCTTCTCGAATCGCTGTCACAGTAAACTCCAGCTCCTCTTCCTTTAAGTCCTCTTCAAAGCTTAAACGCAGTCCGGAATAGGCCTCCACATGGCTTTTTCCCAAAGCCAGTAACACATGGCTTGGTTCCACGGAACCGCTGGCACAGGCGGAACCGGCGCTGGCGCAAATGCCCTTTTGATCTAAAAGCAACAAGAGACTCTCCGCCTCTATTCCCTCTATGCAAATGTGCACATTGCCGGAAAGTCTTTTTTCCCCGGAAGCTTCCAGCGGATTCACCCCCGTAATCTTGATTCTAGGCACCTCTTCCAAAAGTCTTCTGAAAAACAGCTTCTGAAGCTCCCGTTTTCTTTTCTCTCTTTCCGACATGCCGGAAAAGGCTTCCTCTGCCGCCTTGGCAAAGCCTACGATACCGGGAACATTTTCCGTACCGGCACGAAAGCCCCGCTCCTGGGCTCCCCCATGAAGGAAGGCCGGAAGACGAACGCCCTTTCGAATCACCAAAAGTCCAACGCCCTTGGGTCCATGAAGCTTGTGGGCACTGGCGGAAAGCAGGTCTATCCCCATTTCCTCTAAAAACAGTGGAATCTGCCCGAAAGCCTGCACCGCATCCGTATGAAAAAGCACCCCATGCTTTTTCGCAATTTCTCCGATAGCCCGCAAATCCTGAATCGTTCCCATTTCATTGTTGGCCGCCATCACGGAAATCAAAACCGTATCCTCTGTAATCGCCTGCTCCAAAGCCTCCAAGTCCAAAAATCCCTCACTGTCCACCGGAATCCGGCTGACTCTTGCCCCCAGACTTTCCGCAAATTTGCAGCTTTCCAAAATAGCATGATGCTCTATGGCGGAACAGATAATATGGGGCTGTCTTTGCTTCTGACCTGCTGCATCGGAGTCGGATAGACCGCTCTTTTGCTCTGCATCGGAGCGGGATAGACCGCTCTTTTTTTCCATGGCGGAATAAAAGGATGAAAGAATCGCCCAGTTATCGCTTTCCGTCCCTCCGGAGGTAAAGTAGATTTCCCTTGGATTAATGCCCAAAAGACCGGCAAGACTTCTCCTGCTGTCCTCCACCGCCTTTTTCGCCTTCTGGGCAAAAAGATAGAGAGAGGAGGGATTCCCGTAATCCTCAGAAAAATAGGGAAGCATAGCTTCCCTGACACTCTTCGATACCGCTGTTGTGGCTGCATGATCCAGATAAATCATTTCTTCTCCTCTTCGTAATAGAAGGCACCGCTCTTTCCTCCCTGCTTTTCTACAAGGTGAATCCCCTCCATGTGCATCCTTTTGTCAATGGCCTTGCACATGTCGTAAATGGTCAGAAGAGTTACGGAAACACCGGTGAGAGCCTCCATTTCCACCCCTGTTTTTCCGGCGGTTTTACAAAGGCACTCCACCGTAATCCTTCCCTCTTCCTCTGAAATCTGAAAGGAAATCTTGGCAGACTGTAGAGGTAAAATATGGCAAAGGGGAATCAGTTCCGAGCATTTTTTAGCCCCCATAATCCCGGCTACCTGAGCCACGGTGAACACATCTCCCTTTTTGACCTTTCTTCCCAGCACCGCTTCCATAGCTTCTTTACTGAGGAAAATGCTTCCTCTGGCCACAGCGGTTCTTTCTGTATCCGCCTTTCCGGAAACATCCACCATTCTGGCATTTCCCTGATCATCAAAATGACTAAACTCTCCCATATTTCTCCCAATCTATTTACTATCTTCACTCTTTGCAAATTCATACATCTCTTGAATTCGTTTACTCTCAAAATTTGTTGAGTATATATTGCCAAGAACTTCAGAAAATCCGGAATAAGTACTAAAGCCTAATAAATAGATTGATAAAGCCATAGCTATGTCTTCATCTGACTGATTTACTTTGGCGGATATCTTTTTTAATTCTTTGTATACGCTATCATGTGGAACCTTAACTTCATCGCCTCCTTCAGCGATTACTTGCGAAATAATAGAGGGAAGTACCATACAAATTTGGTAGAAGGCATCTTCCTGTCCTGTGACTAAAGCATAGAATTGATCCATACTTACTCTTCGTATTCTTCTATGAGAAACCGATCTTCCATCAACTGTAGTAGACCATTTAATATTTTGTGACTTTTTCGCAATAGCTTCCACCAAAAAGCAAGCACAATCATCATCGTTTAAGAGTTGATTTTGCATCTTAATATACGTTTTTCCGGAAGCGGAGGAATTCATTGTGTTGTGCTTATTCTTCATTTCCACATAAATTGTTCCTACTTTGTCTCCCTCCGGCAAATCAATTCCGGATTCTTTTTTAAACACAACATCCCAGCCGCCTTCTGTTCCATTGTCCGGAACATGACAACCGGAGATATATTGAAATATTCTCTGATGAAAATATCCAATATCATTATTGTTAGACTTATCTCTTTGCCGGAAAATTTCATTACCAATAATTTCTTCCCATGAAGATTGGTATACAGTCTTGTCAAAAATCATTTTAACAGGGTCAATGATATTCTTATTAAATCTCACAATATCAAGTGACTCCAGTTTTTCTCCATATTTATCAATCGTTGCTTTAACATGCTTGATTAGGTTCTCTTGAGATATAAATTGTAATTTCCAGTCCATTATTTATGCTCCTTAGATAATGCGTTATATATTGATTTTCCAATCTCATAACTAAGATTTACCGGTACTGCATTTCCAACCTGTTTGTACTGTGACATAACACTTCCACAAAATTCCCAGTCGTCCGGAAAACTTTGACACCGAGCATTTTCTCTAACAGTGAAGGGTCGAGCCTCCAGTGGATGACATCTTTCTGTTTGTTTTTGAGAGGGAGTAGTTAACACTGTTAATGATGGTTCATCCATACTCATCCTCCGAAGAATTCCTGTTCTTCCCCCCTCCATATACCAACAGCTTTTCATATATTCTTTAGCAAGGTTTTCATCTATATCTCTCCAATATCCACCGGGAGGTACTAATTCAAATAATTCTTTTTTATTCTCTCCATAGGATACTCCTACGCTGGGAGGCACATCCAACAATATATCTTTTAATAAGGGTTTATACTCATATGCTTTGGGGAAATCGTATTTGATTTTATCTTCCAAATCTTTTCGTATTCCTATGGTAATCAGTCTTTCTCTCTTTTGAGCCACGCCATAATCCCAAGCATTTAGAACTTTCTTTTGAATAGTATATCCTGCACTTTGGAAAATATTAAGCATTGTAGCATAGGTCTTGCCTTTATCATGGGTGAGCAAGCCTCTAACATTTTCAAATAAAAACATTTTCGGCTGCAATTTTTCTAAGAATACCGCATAGTGATAAAATAAAGTTCCTCTTGCATCTTCCAAGCCAAGGCGTTTACCCGCATAGGAAAAGGCTTGGCAAGGTGCTCCACCGGATAAAAGATCCAATTCCCCCTTTTTAATACTAAAGTATTGTTCTAAATCCAGTTTAGAAATGTTGGCAATGTCTTCACATATAACTCTCCAATGCGGTCTATTCTTCGATAAAGTATTACATGCGTCTTGATTAAATTCTATTAAGCCTAAAGACTGGAAACCGGCTTTTTCCAATCCAAGAGCCAAGCCACCTGCTCCGGCAAATAATTCTATTGCTGTAAACATAAATACCTTTCTACTCTATTTCCTAATCTGACCTTAATCATCAGAGATACCATGAAAATTCTTATTTACTCCTCCGTCAAGAAAAGTACTTTCTCTTCCCGAAGCTGTAAAGCCTTGGGAATCTCCTGCATTTTACCATAGGGACCATCTCTTTGCACCAAAAAGCAAATTTCGCCCTCACCCTTTTCCGGCTGAAAATAAAAGTTTTGCTCAAAGGGAAGCTCCGCCTTGGAAAGCAGTTTTACCGGTACAGAATTCTCCTCTTCTCCGGAAAAAAGCGGAATAAAATCATGGGCACGATAGCCGATGGCGGAAAGCTTTTCCGGAATTTCCCGCTCCAGCGTAAGCTCTATCCCCCAGTCCTCTATGAAAATGCTATGCTCTCCCAGCTTTTTCGCCTTTGCAATATTTTTACAACCGGTCAAGATTGCCGCCTGCCGATTTTTCGGTCTTTCAAAAACCTCTTTGGTATCTCCCTGACCGATAACCCTTCCCCCCTGCAGCATAATCAATTCCTCTGCAAAGCGGTAAATCTCGTCTCGAGAATGGGAAACCATGATGGCCTGCCCCGGAAAATCCTCCAAATGCAACATCAGCTCTTCCTGCATCTTGTCCCGTAAATACAAGTCCAAGGCGGAAAAGGGCTCATCCAGAAGAATCATTTCCGGCTCATTGGCAAAAATACGAGCTAAGGCCACCCTTTGCTGCTGTCCCCCGGAAAGCTCTGCCGGAAAACGTTTTTCCAATCCCGAAAGCTCCATTTTCCGAAGCAAGGCGAAAATCCGCTCCGACCTGCTCTCTTTATTCTCCTTACCCTGCATTGCAATGGCAATATTTTCCCACACCGTCAAATGAGGAAAAAGCGCATAGGACTGGAAAAGATAACCGATTCTTCGCTTTTGAGGCGGCAGATTGATTTTTTTCGAAGAAGAAAAAAGGCAGGAGTCCCCTAGCAGAATCTCCCCCTGCTTAGGCGTCACAATTCCGGCAATACTTTTTAAGCACATACTCTTTCCCGAACCGGAAGCCCCCAAAATACCAATCCTTTTCTTAGAAGATTCAAAATGAATATCCAAAAGAAAACTATCCAAAGGAAGCTGAAAGGACAGCTTACAAAAAGAAGATTTTTTTAAGTTCTGCTCTATACTCATGAAGATTCCTTTCAAAAATACAGCTTTTTACTTCCCATTCCGAATCCCGCCACTAAGGCCATTTGTTCTTGAAGGCAATCCGAGGCGGTCGGTACTTGCTGAAAACAAGCAAAGCGAAGTTTGAAGCTTAGTACCGCTACCAGCCGCAGGTTAGCGGGAGCGTGCCTGAAAGAATAATGGCCTTAGTGGCGGGATGAATGCTCCGCAGGTTAGCGAAAGCGTGCCTGAAAGAACAATGGCATTAGCGGAGGGATGAACACCTTACTTCCTCCTCTTCGCCAAAAGCTGTAGAGCGCTCATGCAGAACAGAGAAATAATCAGCACCACTCCCACCCAAACGCCGGCGGTAAGATAATCCTGGTCCTGCATCACCAGCGCAATCCTCTGAGAAATGGTGGCGGTTTTTCCGGGAATATTTCCGGCCAACATGGAGGTTGCTCCGTATTCTCCCAGCGCTCTGGCAAAGCTTAATACCGCGCCGGATAGAATCCCCGGCCCGGAAAGGGGCAAAATAACCCTCCAAAAAATCTTTGCCTCCGACATTCCCAGGGTTCTTCCCGCCTGCACCAAATCCTTTGGCACAAGGGCAAAACTTGCCTTCGCATTCCTATACATTAAGGGCAGGGAAATCACCGTAGCCGCAATGATACAGCCCAAAAAGGACTGAACCACTTTAATGCCGAAGTGGGAAAACAAAAAAATTCCCACCGGCCGTCTTTTACTGAAAAGCAAAAGCAAAAAATATCCCGCTACAGTAGGAGGCAAAACCATGGGCAGAGTCAAAAAACTGTCTACAATGGATTGCCAAGGCTCCTTACATTTGCTCACTTTCTGTGCCAGGAAAATTCCCAAAAAGAAGCAGATAACCGTGGTAATACAGGCGGTCTTTAGAGATATCCATAAGGGGCTCCAGTCTAATGACCGGAGCCCTGCTAATAATTCATTCATTTTTACTCTACTTTGGTATCAAAATAATACTTTTCGAAGGTAGCCTTTGCCCCGTCGGAAGTAACAAAAGCAACAAAATCCTTAGCAGCATCCTGCTCTTCCTGGCTTGCCTCTTCGTTCTTAATCTGAGCAATCGGATAGATTACATTTCCGGTCAAATCGTAAGGAACCTTCTCCAGAATCTGAATCTTGTCTTCATGACCGTAGGTATCGGAATAATAGGTGGTTCCCACTTCAGAGGATCCTTCTGTCACTGCTGCCAAAACCTTAGAAACATTAGACTGCTCGGAAATTTCCACACCGCCTAAAGCCTCGGATACTTCCTGTGTTGTAATTTTGGAAACATCCTCTACTGCAGGAAGAATTTTTAAAGCAACAAGAGCCTGTCTGGTGTACTTTCCTACCGGAACGGTGCCGTCCGCCAAGGCGATGGACTTAGCATCCTTTAAAGTCTCTAAACCGGTAACCTTAGTGCCGCTGTCCTTTAAAGTAATCACACAGAGCTGGTTATTTACCACATTTTTTCTGCTTCCCTCTACAAGGTTTCCTTCTCCCTCCAAAGTATCCATCTGCTTCTGTGCAGCGGAGAAGAAAATGTCACAGGCATAGCCTTCCTGAATCTGACTTAAAAGCTTTCCGGAAGAATCTGCATTAAAGACAAGCTTTACCTTCGGATGCTCCTTCTCATACTGCTGTCCCAGGTCTTCCATAACATTCTTTAAAGAAGCTGCTACAAAAACCTGCACTTCCGTCTTTTCGCCGGCCTCTTCATTCGCTTTGGTGGTCCCTTCAGAAGCCTTTTCACTACTCATTTCTGTGGCCTTTTCACTTGTGGCCATAGCAGTAGTCTCCGCCTTCTTTGCGCCTCCGCAGGCAGTCATTGCCAATGCAGCGGCTAACGCCATTCCTAACAAAAACTTCTTTTTCATACTGTTCTCCTTTTTTTGCTTGTTTTTTGTTTCTATTTTTGCTTCCCTCTGCCTCTAGACCACAATCATTTTCCCGAAAAAAGAACCCTGTTTCATCCTCTTTTCATTTTTTCTAAAAAATTCTTTGTTCTAGCTCCTTCCAAAAGGAAGATAGCATTAGGAAGAAAAACACTTAGTCTGTATCCGTTCCCCGAAGAATTCCTAAACCATGGAATAAGTCCGGGAAAAGATATTCCAAATTCTCCTTACAGGCCTTGGGACTGCCGGGAAGATTAATCACCAAAGATTTCTTCCGAATGCCGGCAGTCTGACGGCTGAACATGGCTTTCTTCGTAATGGAAAGGCTATAAGCGCGCAAAGCTTCCGGAATCCCCGGTACCTCTCTTTCACATACTGCCTTAGTGGCTTCCGGCGTGCAATCCCTTTCGGAAAATCCGGTGCCCCCGGTGGTCAGAATCAGAGAAATCTGCCGCTGATCCGCCAGTCTCTTGATTTCTTTCTCCAGTTCCGGCCTTCCGTCAGGAAGGAGAAGCTGTTCTTCCACAATCATTCCCTGATCTTTCAAAAACGCTGTAATGACAGGACCGGACTGATCCTCATACACCCCTTGAGAGGCTCTGTCCGACAGAGTAATCACTGCCGCAGTGAAGGGTCTATCCTTTTTCCCGGGGAAAATTTCCACCGGATCTCCTACCCGAATTTTTCCTCCCTTTTTTACCACGGAGAAAATGCCTTCTCTTGGCATAATGCAATCCCCCATACGGTGAAAGATTGCACAATGGCTGTGGCAGGCTTTACCAATCTGGCTAAGCTCTAAAACACAGTCCCCCACATGGATTTCACTCCCCACCGGATACTTGGATAGGTCAAATCCCTCAATCACCAGATTTTCCCCAAAGGCGCCAAAGTCGACCTGAGCTCCCTTTTTTCGAAAATCATCTATTTTCTCAAAGGCCAGCAGGCTCACCTGTCTATGCCATTTTCCGGCATGGGCATCCCCCTGAAGGCCGAAGTCCTCCACCAACAGGGCTTCCTGCACCTCTGATTTTTCCGTTCCCTTTTGCTCGCTCAAGCAAATGGCTAACACTTTTCCCATACTTATCCTCTATTCTAGCCGCCGATTCTTCCCATTTCCCGCTTTTCCGTCACCTCGGAAAGCTTTTCAAAGCAATGGCTTTCCGGTTTTGCCCAGATACTTTCCCGGATCTTTTCCAACAAGATTTCCGCCCTTTGTTCTTCCGAAAATGCCGGATTTCGCAGACATTCCCGTACATCTATACTGTTCCCGAAGCACAGGCAAGGCTTAATCTTTCCTATAGAGGTCAGACGAATGCGGTTGCAATGGGAGCAAAACTTTCCATGCATAGCGGAGATAAAGCCTACAGAGCCCTGAAATCCGGGAATTTTATAATACTTTGCCGGGCCGTTTCCGTGGGTGGAAATGTCCTTTGTCATCTCCGGATAAATCCTTTTTAATTTCTCCAGTAAAAAGTCATTAGCGATGCCGTTTTGCTCTTTTCCATAACCAATGGGCATCATTTCAATAAAACGAAGATCCAAGGGATACTTTTTGCAAAGAGCCAAAAGAGCAAAGATTTCATCCTCATTTACTCCCTTTTGTAAAACGGTGTTAAGCTTCACAGGAATTCCGCTGACTACCGCCTCCTGGATGCCCTGAAGCACCTTGTCCAAGGCATCAAAACCGGTAATCTCATAAAAACGCTCCGGAATCAAGGTATCTAAACTAATATTGATGCCGTCCAAGCCCATTTCCCGAAATCTTGGTAATGCCTCGGAAAGCAATAATCCGTTGGTGGTAATGGTCACCTGCTCCACCCCGGGAAGAGCCTTTAAGGAAGACATAAAGTCCACAGCCCCTTTTCGTACCAAGGGCTCTCCACCTGTAATCTTAAAGCGGGTAATGCCGCAGGCTACCCCGGCCTTTGCCACCTGCAAAAGCTCCTCATAAGTCAGCAAATGCGCCATGGGAAGGGGATTCTCCAACCCATTGGGCATACAATATTGGCAATGCAGATTACAGCGGTCCGTAATGGACATTCGCATATAATTGATTTTTCTTTGGAACTTGTCCTGCATCTTCTACTCTCCTGACCCTCTAACTCTATTTCGATTTCCTCTTCATGAATTCTCTCTAATATCTCTCCAAAAGGATCTCTAAGATTCCGCCGCAAACCATTCCCTCTTCTGCCGCAGCATCATCCGTTAAATCCACATGATACAATAAGCCTTCCGGTGCATTTTCCAGAAAAAGCTCCCGGCTTTTCTGAATCACCTCCGCCTCTGCACAGCCCCCTCCTATGGTGCCGCTAATCTCCCCCAAGGGATTGATGGACATCTTCGTTCCTACCGAGCGGGGCGCGGAGCCCTTTCTTTCGATAATGGTAGCCAGTACCAGTTTTTCTTCCTTTTCCACCGAGTCCAAAATCTCCTCGCTGTAACCGATGGTATTTTTTCCGGCACTCTTTACCCCCACGACTTCCGCCATGATGGAAAGCGCAATTTCCTCCGGACTTTCCGCCCCGATTTTTAAACCGATAGGGCTATGAAGAGAATCCATAAGCGCCGAAGAAAATCCCTCTTCCAAAAGATTCTTCTTAATCATAGCCACTCTTCTTCTGGAGCCCATCATGCCCATATAGGCCTTCGGCTTTTCCAAAATTCTCCGAAGGCAAATCTGATCATGCACATGGCCTCTGGTTAAAATCACAAAGTAACTGTCTCTGTCTCCTTCCAAACCATCCAAGGCCTTAGCAAAGTCCTCACAAATCACCCTGTCTGCCCCTGCCTTTTCCGCCTCCTTGGCAAAAAAGGGTCTATCCTCAATACAAGTCACGGAAAATCCCAGCATTTTCCCAAGACGAATGGTGGCAATGGCCACATGTCCCGCTCCGCAGATGATGAGCTTTTTCTCGGAAGCCAGGGTTTCCGCAAAGAATTTTCCCTCTCCCAGAGAAAAAATTCCCTCTTTACGATTGGCCCAAAAACATTCCTCTCTATCCTTTTCCGAGGCAAAAAAGGGAAATTTGGGGCTGTAGCTTAAACATTTTCCGGAAGAAAACAAGGCCAATTCCCCAAGGCTTCCTTCCGCTAAGGAGTGAAATAACACATTTTCCTCCGAAGAATTCAGCCCGGCAATCTCCCTGATAATTTCTTTTCTTGCTTTCTCCATCTGCCTAACCTTCTTTCCCGGCTCAAGATCCTATCCTATTAGCGAAACGTCTATCGCTAAACTAAAGCTCTTATCCCAAACTAAACCTTAAACCTCTTATCGCTAAACTAAACGTTTTAAAGCTAAATGAAACGTTTTAAAGCTAAATGAAACGTTTTATAGTTATAATGAAACGCTTTATAGCAAACCGCCCTCTCCCAGGGCGTCAATTTCTTCCTTCTTCACCATGTCTCCTGCCATGATTCTCGGTAAAACCAAGTCAAAAACCGTGACAGGGCAAAACATAATACTGCCGGGAAGTCCTAAAACCGGTACCTTTCCCTTGGCATAAGCCAGCATAAACATGGAACCGGGCAGTACCGGAGCCCCGTAGCTTACCACCTCTTCCGCGGACAGGCGAATCGCCAAAGGGGTACGGTCATCCGGATCCACAGACATCCCTCCCATGCAAATGACCAAATCCGCTCCCTGTCTTAGGAAGTCCTGAATCGCCCCTTTCTCCTGCT
>CAUUJL010000040.1:0-18747 GCA_963545375.1 uncultured Oribacterium sp. | reverse complement strand
TTCCGGGATCCTATTCTTGTAGAGAGAATCCAAGCCGATGCAGGTCTGGATATCGGAGATACCTTTATCGGAATGCACTTAAAATCCGTTGCGGTACCTCTTAGACTTTCTCAAAAGGAACTTCTCCACGCCCATGTTACTGCAGCTAGAGTACGGCCGAAATTTATTGGCGGTATTCGTGCTTCCTATGATGAGCGCCTGCTTTAAAAACTAAATTTTATATTATTGTGTAAATGAGTCGAAAATATTTCGAAAAGGAAACAGGATGTTTCCGAAGAATGTGCCTATGATTTACGGGAGGGATTCCATGTTAAAATACCGTTTTGCTGAAGAAAAAGATTTGACTGCCTGCGTAGACTTATTAACCGATTCTTTTTTTGACTATCCTTATTTTTCTAATTTTATTGAAGAAAATGAAAAGCGCAGAGAATTTGTGCGCTCTATCCAAACGATTGCCGTGGAAATTTACTACGGAAAACAGAGAATATTACTGGCCGAAGAAGACGGAGAAATTCTCGCCGTAGCAGCAATCCAAAGCCCTCGGGACAAAGGTGTGGAGTTTAAAGACTACGTTTCCAAAAAGGCACTGCAAACCTTCATGATTGGCGGTATTTTCAAGACTCTGGCATGGATTTCCATGACAGAAAAAGCGGAAAAGGTAATTCACAGCCAAAAATGCCCCTTCTGGTATTTAAGCTCTTTAGCGGTAAAAAACAGCCGTAGAGGGGAAGGTATCGGCGCACAATTCTTGGAAGAAGGAGTAATTCCCTATGTATCCTCTGAAGGTGGAGGACAATTTACCCTGATTACCAACACGGAAAATAACGCCCGCTTTTATGAAAAAGCAGGCTTTTCCTTAATATCCTACGAAGAAATCCACACCCCGAAAACCCAAATGGGGAATTGGAGCTTCTCTATGAATGTGCAAAACAAAAAGACTGTTGTAGCCTAAAAAATTAACACCTATCCTTCACTCTTGCGATATTCCGAAATACACTGTAAGACCTTAGGACACAGGAGGAAAAGAGCAATTAAGTTAGGGATTACCATAAGACCGTTAAAGGTGTCCGCCACGGACCAGACCACGGATAAATCTACAGTCGCACCCAGAATAGACACTAAAGCATAAAGACTTAAAAAAATCTTTACCGCAATAGGAGAGGCAAAAACAAACTCTGTAAATCGAGCTCCATATAATCCCCAACCTAAAATGGTGGAAAAAGCAAAACAGCAAAGAGCCACTGCAGTAAAGATACTGGACCATGCTCCATAGGTGCTGGTAAAGCCTGAAATCGTAAGTTCAGCGCCGGCTTCTCTTCCGAAAGGAATATCTACTCCACTGCAAAAGATTACAAGAGCCGTCAGCGTACAGATCACAATGGTGTCTGCAAACACCTCAAAAATTCCAAAATATCCCTGTTTAACCGGTTTTCTGGTATCCGCCGTTGCATGGGCAATGGAACCGGTTCCCAGACCGGCTTCATTAGAGAAAATCCCTCTGGAAATTCCCTTCTTCATGGAAAGAATAAAGCTCCCTACAGCACCTCCCGTAAATGCTCTGGGAGAGAAGGCCGAAGCAAAAATCGTAGTAAGAACAGAGGGAACCCTATCAAAATGAAGGAAAACAACCCCTAAGGACAATACGATATAAAACAAAGCCATAAAAGGAACCAGCTTTTCCGTCACCTGTCCAATTCTCTTGATTCCCCCCAACAAAATCAAAGCAACCAGCACAGCAATCACTATCCCGATAAAAAGATTCACCCTTCCATTCCCTTCCGTAGGCAATAGGGAAAAATGGAACAAGGCTTCATTAATTGCCGCTGTTATCGTATTCACCTGGGTCGCGTTTCCGGTACCAAACACCGTAAGAATACCAAATACCGCATAGAGGTAAGCCAGAAATATCCACCGCCTGCCCAAACCGTTTTTGATATAGTACATGGGGCCGCCCAACAGCTCCCCTTTTTTATTGCTTTCCCGATAATAAACTGCCAAGGTAACTTCACAGAACTTTGTGCACATCCCTAAAATCGCGGACATCCACATCCAAAAGACAGCTCCGGGACCGCCTATACTGATGGCACCGGCCACACCGGCAATATTTCCTGTTCCGATGGTGGCAGCCAAAGCTGTGCAAACCGCCTGAAAGGGCGTTAAAGCCCCGTCTTTCGCCTCTCTTTTTCGGAAAATTCTTCCGATTGTTACCTGCATAGCCTCCGGAAAATTCCGAAGCTGTAAAAATCCGGTGCGGATACTCAAATACAAACCCACGCCAAGAATACAGGCCATAGCCGGTACTCCCCAAATAAACCGGTTCACCAGCCGGTTGACCTCAATCAATGTATTCATCCCTTTACCCTATCTATTCTATACCCTAACTGCTATATACTCTAATTATCTACTAACCTATCAAGCTGTTGACCTCTACACGAATTGGATATTCTTCTTGTTCCTTCAAAGATCGTTGCCGCATCACTCTATCAATAGCCACATGACTGGATTCCGCACTTGCTCCAACCAATAAAATCATATATTGTTTGTTACCGCAACGAACCACCACATCTCCCCTTCGAATCGTCTTACTCAAAAGACCTCCGAAATTCCGCATTCGATTCTCCGTTCCTCTGCGATCCGCATCCGAACTCTCCTCTACCGTAAATAAAACCATCTGTACGGGAAGCTGCGCTCTCTCTCCCGTCCGCTTTAAAAAATGATAGATACTGCAAAAGTCTTCATAATCCACCATATAAGCACCGGGAAAATAATCTCTGCCCTCAATTCTTTTCTGAATCTCCGGCAAGGAAACTACGTTGCTGATTTCCTCTTCTTCCTCCTGCTTTTCCGAAAAAACGAAATATCCCCCATTCCCTGCGGACTTTACATGATACATGGCTTCATCCGCCTTTTGGTAAAGACTTAAAAAGTCGGAGCCCTGTTGAGGGGCCATAGCAACACCGATGGAAATTCCGAATTGTCCCGAAACGGAGGAGCCCAATACATGTTCCAGGCAAGACTTCACCTTCAGGCAGATTTCCTCACAACGATCCTTTAAAGCATCCTCATTCCAGAAGCCTCGGTAAAAAATAATGAACTCGTCACCGCCAATACGGCCCAAAACATCATCGGAACGCACCAGTCCCTGTAGCACCTTCGCCACTTCCATCAAAACCTGGTCTCCCATCTCATGACCGAAACGATCATTTACCATCTTGAAATGGTCCAGGTCCAGCATGAACAAAAGACCGTTGTCTTTTTTCATTTGTAAATACTCGTTAATTTGTTGCACACAGGCACTTCGATTAAAAAGTCCCGTTAAAACATCGATATCCGCCTTTTTTTCCAGATGCTTCAGCATCTGTTCTCTTTTTATAATCCGTTCCACACGGCGAAGTAAAAGATCAGGCAATAAAGGTTTTCTGATATAGTCATAAGCGCCCAAGTCAAAACCCTTAATCTCTGCTCCGGAGTCCTCGTCAGAGGTCATAATTACCACCGGAATATTGGCCAAATCATGGCGTTCCAAACGGCGAATCTCCTTCAAGAAAGCATAGCCGTCCATCTCCGGCATATGCAAATCCACCAGCAAAATATCCGGCTTGGAATTCGGCAAATCCTCCAATGCGGTTTTGGCATTGTCATAAGTAGCTACCTGATAATGATCCTTCAATGCCTTTTCTGCAATTTTTCTGGGAATCAACTCATCATCCACGATGACCACTCTCTGGCTCATTTTACTCCTTTTCTACCATCCCTGGATACATCTTACAAAAATCTTACATCCTGCCTCTATATTACGAAAAACGATAAAGACACGTCAAGCTCTATTTAAGTTTTTTATTCTTAATTTTCTTTAAAATATTTCACAAAATAATTTTTAATTCATCTATTAAAAGTAGTCTATCGAAAATCTTTCTTAAACACACAAAGAGGCCATGTCTAGCTTCCTAGACACTGGCCATCTTCTTAGTATGCAAATATTCCGTATGTTCCTTCCGGGCAGTAGGCAAATACTTCTCACTGATGGGTAATTCCGTGCCATCCTGTAAGAACAGACTCCGACCGCTAATCCGTTGGATACTATCCTTGGATACCGCAATATAGCGGGATATCTGTAAAAAATCATCCTTCCCGTGTTGATCCATAAAGGCTTTCATGGACATATAGGTTTCCATATCATTTTCATGCAGGTGAATGAGAAGCCTTCTTCCCATGGTTTCCACATATTCCACGTCTTCCAGATAAATCCGCTCCGGCTCCCGGTCCACCATGACTTCCATATATTTTACCTTCTCCACGGTTTCCAGGGCATGGGAAAGTACTTTAGAAAATTTCTCATATTCCACAGGCTTTTGAATGTAGGAAAATGCCTTTAATTCAAAAGCCTCCGTCACATAGTCATTTCCTCCTGTGATAAAAATGATTTTCCCCGGAGCATTCCTTTCTTTAATCTCTCTTGCCAATTCAATTCCGTTTAAATTCGGCATAAAAATGTCTAATAAAAACAAGTCTGTAAGATTAAGATCCTGCTCTTTATTTTCCAGAAATTCCTCTCCGGAGCCATAGTAAGAAATCTCTACCGGAATCTTCCGCTCTTTAAAAAATCGTTCTAATAGGACCCCTAAAAATTTCCGTTGTACCAGCTCATCATCACATACCACAAGCTTAATTTTCTTCATGGATAAACTCCCGGACTACTGTAAGTATTCTCTAGCTTCTTGAATTGTCTTCCTGTAGAGAGCCATGAAAGCCTCATGATTATAGGCAATATAATGCTCGGCTTCCTCTTTCTCTACGTTGTCTACTACTCTTTTTGCTGCATGTTCCAGTTTTTTTGCATTTTCGGATAGCTTTACGGCGCCAACTGTTAAGGAGGTTGTCTTTAATCCGTGGGCATAAAGACGATATTTACTGTAGTCCTTCTCTGCAAATGCCTTCTCCAGCTCTTGCATCTTTTCGTCACTACTGTCTCTGAAAAGCCCCAGAATTTCTCTATATACTTCCTCATCCTGCATGCAATACTGCAAACCTGTACTTCGATCCAGCGTTTTCTCTTCTTCTTCCTTCTCTACTATAGCATGTTTCTTTAATTCTGTCTGAAAATATTCTTCATTTGTTCTCTTCCGAATTAAATTCTCCGGCAGGAAGGTATACAAGGTTTTCTCCAGCTCATTTCCATCCACAGGCTTCGTCAGATAAGCGTCAAAGCTTGTGTTTACGTACTTCTGACGAATACCGGGGAGCATATTGGAGGAAAAGGCAATGACGGGAACCGGCTTTCCATAACGGTTTTCAAAGGCATTTTCCCGAATCTTCTTCAAGGTTTCTTCTCCATCCATTCCCGGCATCATGTGGTCAAGGAATATAATATCGAAGTTCTCTTCTCTTAACTTCTCAATACACTCTTCTCCGGAAAAAGCACAGGTAATCTGTACTTCCGTCCTCTTCAAAAGATTCTGTACCAGACGAAGATTTAATTCATTGTCATCCACCACCAAAATTCTGGCGTCCTTGGCAATGAAGCCCTTATTAAAGTCCTTCTTCTCTCCTCTTTGCTTCTGATACCGTTCTTCATAATTTCCGATACGGTCTTCGTTTAACTGCCACTGGGGAATATAGGCTGTAAAGCAGGAGCCCTCTCCAAATACACTATCCAACTGAATGTGTCCGTTCATGATTTCCACAAAGTAGTTGGTAATTGGAAGTCCCAGACCTGTTCCCTGAATGTTCTGACTCCAACCGGACTGTACTCTTTGGAACTTCTGGAAAATCAGCTTCTGATCACTTTCCTTAACGCCCACACCGGTATCCTTTACGGCAATCTGCAGCTCTATGGCTTTTGCCGTACTGAGTCCGGTTTCTTCCTTGGACTGGACAGGAGAATTTCCCTCTTCGTCCAAAGCCCTTGCTGTTACGCTCAGAGTGATTTTTCCCTTTTCCGTGTACTTAATCGCATTATCAATCAGGTTTAAGATAACCTCTCGCACCCGGAAAGCGTCTCCGTAAAGCACCGCCGGGGTGTCTCCGTCAACAAGGATTTCAAATTGCAGTCCCTTCCACTCAGCACGGAAGCGAACCATACTGTTGATTTCGTGAATCACGGTAGCCAATTCATAGGGCTTGGGCACCAGCTTGATTCCTCCGGATTCGATTCTGGAAAAATCCAAAATATCATTTACTAAAGACAACAAGGTCTGCCCGGAAGCCTGAATATCCTGCGCATAGCTTAATACCGCATCATCACGGCTCTCCCGAAGAATCATCTCATTCATACCGATAACGGTATTAATGGGAGTTCTAATCTCATGGGACATATTGGCCAAAAATTCCGCCTGTACCTTATCGGAAATCTCCAGCTTGCTCTTTTCATTCTGTACCTTATCATACTCAATGCCCTGGGCATGCATAATCTGGAAGGCAAAGATAATGGTTCCGATGGAAAGGAATTTTCCCTGATTTGCGTATCCGCTAATCATATAGGAAAGTAGCTCAATAATACAGAAACCGATTAGGGTACAATAGGCTCCCATCATCCAGGTCAACTCCCTAAAGAGGTGCTTATCCTTTTTCCAAACCATGTAAAAGCTGCGCAATACCTCAATGGCGGTAATCAGTCCCAAAAGGTCAATGGGAAGATTTAATTCCGCGAAGGAAAAGATTCCCACACCCGCAGAAAAAATTATCAAGGTATCACAGATAAAGATAAGGAAGGACAGTAGGAAAAGCTCTCTTTGGCATAAACCCTTTTCCACTTTGTTGATAAAAAGTAGCGCCGGAATCGGAATCATAATCAAAGACAAATACTCCAGATTCCACAGCAATAAAATATTGTTAAAAATCAGCTGTCTGGCATCAATCTGGCAACCAAGCCATAGTCCCATAAAGAATAGGCTGACACCTGTATAATATGCTCCTCTTTCGTCTCCCTTCTTTTTATCCACCAGGATATATTCCACCCACATTCCGATTCCCAGGAACATCAGGCAAAAAGCCGCCAGAATCTGCAAAGCATTCTTCCAAAGAATGGCACAAATAATGGAAACGTCTTCTCCGAAATAAATACCTCCAAGGGTATTCTCCGCCGTTCTACCTCTTCCGGTCAGCTCAATACGAATCATCTTCCCAAGCTGATCCTTCTGTACCGGGATACGAACCCAGGAAATAGGCGGAATCTTACTATTAAATGGCGGGATATCCGCATATTTAAATTCATATACCACTCTACCGTCTATCCACACCGTAATATCCTGATGCACTGTTCGAATGAACAAGCTGGTTAACGCATAAGGAACATCCTGGGGCAGCTGTCGTTCAATTAAGAGCTCCTTCTCAGGAACAGATTCTCCGGTAGAAAATAAACGTTTTTTTGAGCCGTCCGGCAAAACTCTTTGCCAGCCGGATTGTAATACTTCAAATTTTTCCTCGTAAAATCCAAGCTTATCATAGTAGCGCATGGAACTGGCTACTACAAAGATAAGCACAAAAATCAAAAACAATAGGTAGATAAAACGTATCTTAACTTCTGTTATTCTATTCATACTATTTCTCCGAACTCCTTTTCCGAGAAAACCCTTTATTCAATTCCCTCTATAGATTAGTGCATTTATTTTAACATATTTCTTAAGCTTGTTCTACTCTCAGGCATCCATAATTCCCTGATTCGTTGTAGAAAAAAAAGGAAATTGCTCCTTACCATCTTTACATTTCGACCAAAGAAGGAAAATTTATAAATAAAACTTGTTGAATACAAAAAAGCCACTAAGGATTAATCTCCTTAGTGGCCTCAGGTTTGTGAGATTTTACTTCGTCGCGAAATCAAAATCCTTCGCCTTCTTCCTCTGCATCCTCCTGGTATTTTTCCAGAATAGTCTGCTGAAGTAACTCTCTCGTGGTGGAGCGGATAGGGTGAGCAATGTCTCTATACTCACCGTCCGTAGTTTTTCTGGAAGGCATAGCAATGAATAAGCCCTTTTCTCCCTCAATGACCTTAATGTCGTGAATCACAAATTCTTCATCAAATGTGATAGAAACAATGGCCTTCATCTTACCTTCTTTGTCAACCTTGCGAACCCGTACATCTGTAACCTCCATGATACTCCTTCCTTTTTACATGGTATACCTTTCATTTTTCTCGATGACGATTCTGATATTCTCCGGTGTTCCAATGTAGGTTGTATTGGCGCGAATGGTGTCCCGGCTCTCCACGATGCAATGTTCAATGACGCTGTTATCTCCGATATACACATCATTCAGGATAATCGAATTGCGAATAATGCAGTTATTTCCAACATAGACCTTACGGCACAAAACAGAGTTTTCCACTGTTCCGTTGATGATACATCCGCTGGCCACTATGGAGTTATGCACATTGCAATCCGGATTGTACTTCGCAGGCGGGTTGTCGGCCAATTTTGTGTATACACCAGGGGCCTGCTTAAAGAAGTAATCCCGAATATTTCTCTTTAGGAAGTCCATATTTGTCTGATAAAAGGACTCCACCGAAGCGATATTGCTCCAATAAGTATTCAGTCTATAACCGTAGATTCGCTTGATGTTCTTGTAGCGAATCAGAATATCCTTTACGAAATCATAACGATCCTCATCATGGGCTTTTTCCAAAAGCTCAATCAACTGTCTTCTGCGAATAATATAAATTCCGCAGGAAATACAACTGGCATCAGTTGCTACGGGCTTTTCTTCAAAATCCACGATTCTGCTGTCCTCATTCATCTTAAGACAGCCAAAGCGGGATATATCATCCCCTGCATCCATGTTCTTGCATACAACGGTGATGTCCGCTTTCTTTTCGATATGATATTCCAGTACCTTGTTATAGTCAAGCTTATATACCCCATCTCCTGCGGCAATGATGACATAAGGCTCATGAGATGACTGTAAAAAAACAAGGTTTTGATAGAGTGCATCTGCCGTACCCCTAAACCAATCTCCATGCTCCGCAGTAATAGTCGGGGTAAAAACATATAGTCCACCTTGTTTTCTTCCGAAGTCCCACCACTTGGAAGAGGACAGATGCTGGTTCAACGACCTGGAGTTATACTGGGTCAACACAGCTACTTTCTGAATATGAGAATTGGACATATTCGAAAGTGCAAAGTCGATAGAACGGAAGGTTCCTGCAACCGGCATTGCGGAAATCGCTCTCTTGTTGGAAAGCTCTCTCATTCTTTTGTTGTTACCGCCTGCTAAAATAATTCCTATTGCTCTCATAGTCTTTCATCCTCCCTTATAATCGCTCCTCCGCTTTGAAGGAATCTATCCGGGTAGTCCGAAAGATCCGTCTTCCCATAAATCGCCGTGTTTCTGCCAATGGAAACTCCATCGGGTATAAGGGAATTCTCCCCTATCGTAGCAAGGTCTGAACAATACACCCTGCTGTCATAAACAGAATCCTGGTATTCTCCGGTACCAATCACACAATCTTTGCCAATCTCTACATTTTCAGCAATCACAGCCTGGTCGATATGTGTGTTCTCTCCCACCACCGTGTTTGCCATAATAATACTATTTGAAATGACGGCCCCATGTTCCACTGTTACACCGGCACCGATAATAGAATTGTAAATCTCTCCATGAATCTCACAACCTTCAGAAATAACGGATCGTTCTACGTGGGAATGGGTTGAGATAAATTGCGGAGCGGGATTATCGGTCTGAGTGTAAATCTTCCAATATTCTTCATACAAGTTAAATTCGGGAATCAATGCAATCAGTTCCATATTGGACTGCCAGTAGGAATACAAAGTTCCCACATCCTTCCAATAACCGTTGAACTCATAAGCAAAAACGTTTCCCTGGTTCTGGAAAATATAAGGAATAACATGCTTTCCAAAATCCAAATCCGGTACATCCCGGGTCCTTAGCAAAGCATCCTTTAACACTTTCCAGGTAAAGATATAAATTCCCATAGAAGCCAAATTACTCTTAGGTTCCTTCGGTTTCTCCTGGAAATCTATAATCCTTCCGGCTTCGTCGGTGACGGTAATTCCAAAACGGCTTGCCTCCTCCATGGGTACCGGCATGGCGGCAATGGTTAAGTCGGCCTTCATCGCCTTGTGATACTCCAGCATAACCTCATAATCCATCTTGTAAATGTGATCCCCGGAAAGAATCAACACATACTCCGGATCATAATTCTCGATGTAAGCGATATTTTGGTAAATGGCATTGGCCGTTCCCGAATAAAAACCGGTATCTTCCTGAGATTCATAGGGCTGCAATACCGTAACGCCTCCCCTATTACGATCCAAATCCCAAGGAATACCGATGCCGATATGTGCATTCAGGCGTAAGGGTTGATACTGAGTAAGTACTCCCACTGTGTCTATACCGGAATTAATACAGTTACTTAAGGGGAAATCAATAATGGAATATTTTCCGCCAAAAGAAACCGCCGGCTTGGCAACATTCTTTGTAAGAACCCCAAGGCGTGAGCCTTGGCCGCCAGCTAAAAGCATGGCGATCATCTCTTTCTTAATCACGTCATCACCTCTCTGCATCTAAAACATATGGCACTGGCAACCACAAAGAGCTTTCTCTCTATTCAAATAATTCTATTCAAATATTACGAGAATTCTTAATCTTCTTCTCCTTCTGGTATTTGTATTATAGCACTAACACCAAGGCTTGAAAACCGAATTTTACGAAATATTTACTATAAAAGCTTCAAAGCTATTCTATTTTTTGTATAAAAGTTATTTATTCTTTGGAAAAAGGCTTTTATGAATCATCCCATCCTATCGAAGACCGTTATAAAAAAACTTTTTAGCAATATAGGTCTGAAGCTAGCGAGAGCGTGCCCCAATTTCAGACCTATATTGCTTAAAAACAATTTTGATTCTCCCCCCCAATTTAATGGGGAGTTTCCGTCGTATTTCCTTGAAAATTTTTTCTACCTCCTATATACTGAAAAATATTGTTTACATAAAGGGGGAAGTATGGAAATTACAGGATTGAGAGACATTTTCCTATCACAGGAAGAATATTTGGATACAGAGGTTATGGTGAGCGGTTGGGTACGAAGCAACAGAGACTCCAAGAATTTCGGATTCTTGGTGATTTCCGACGGTACCTTTTTTACTCCGTTGCAGGTTGTTTACCATGACAGTTTGGAGAACTTTGCACAGGCAACCAAGCTGGGCGTAGGTGCTGCGGTAATTGTGGAAGGAAAGCTGGTAGCTACACCGGAGGCGAAGCAGCCCTTTGAGTTGCAGGCCAGCTCCATTACGGTAGAAGGAGATACGGAAGCCAGTTATCCCTTGCAGAAGAAGAGACATACCTTAGAGTATCTTCGTACCATTCCGCATCTTCGTCCCAGAACCAATACCTTCCAGGCGGTATTCCGTATTCGTTCTCAGGTGGCTTATGCACTTCACTCCTTCTTCCAGGAGCGAGGCTTCGTCTATGTGCATACCCCCATTATCACAGCTTCCGATACGGAGGGTGCAGGAGAAATGTTCCAAGTCACCACTCTTCCTTTGGAATCCGTTCCTATGGAAAAGGGTGAGGTACAGTACGGAGAGGATTTCTTCGGTAAGAAGACCAGCCTTACGGTTTCCGGACAGTTAAACGGAGAAACCTTTGCCCAGGCTTTCCGAGACATCTATACCTTTGGACCTACCTTCAGAGCGGAGAAGTCCAACACCCAAAGACACGCTGCGGAATTCTGGATGATTGAGCCGGAGATGGCCTTCGCGGATCTGGACGATGTTATGTTTATTGCGGAGGATATGCTGAAATATGTGATTCAGTATGTTTTAGTCAATGCTCCGGAAGAATTGGAATTCTTAAATCAATTCGTGGATAAGGGCCTTTTGGAGAGATTAAATCATATCGTGGAATCCGAATTCGCCAGAGTAACGTATACGGAAGCGGTAGAAATTTTACAAAAACAAAACGACCGTTTTGAATACAAGGTGGAGTGGGGCTGTGACCTGCAAACCGAACATGAGCGCTACCTCACCGAAGAAGTTTACAAGCGTCCTGTCTTCGTAACCGATTATCCGAAGGATATTAAGGCTTTCTACATGAAGCTGAATGAGGACGGAAAGACCGTTGCGGCAGTGGATTGTCTGGTTCCCGGCATCGGAGAAATCATCGGCGGTTCTCAAAGAGAAGATGATTACGAGAAATTGAAGAAGCGCATGGAGGAGCTCAATATGGATCTGGAAGAATATGAGTTCTATCTGGATTTAAGACGTTATGGCTCCACAAGACACGGCGGTTTCGGTCTGGGTTTTGAGCGAGCTGTTATGTATATCACCGGTATGAGCAATATTCGTGATGTACTCCCCTTCCCAAGAACCGTTGGAAACTGTGAATTATAAATTTTTTGCCTCTCGGTTATCCGGGAGGCTAAAATTAGCTTAGAAAGGATTCCTTATGCGTTTTATCCATGCCGCGGATTTACATTTAGGAATGGTTCCGGATGCTCAGCATCCCTGGGGAAGAGAACGAGCCAATGCTCTCCTCCATTCCGCAGAAAAAATAGTAGATTTGGTTTTAAAGGAAAATGTAGATGCCTTATTTCTGATGGGACAGATTTTTCATCTCCCACCCTTACAGAAGGACTTGGAGACTCTACACAAACTGTTTCACAAAATCCCCTTCTGCCATGTTTTTTTGTTTTGTAAAAATGCAGAGGAAAATTACTTTCTCCGTAGCTTCTCTTTTCCTGAAAATGTACACATTTTCAGGGAAGAAAGCAGCAGACTTTATATCCCTGAACCGGAAATGGAGATTTTAGCTGTTCAGGAGAAGGATTATTCTCTATCGAAGGCCATGTCCTTCGCTTCAGAGCACGAGGATGCCATTCCTCTTCTGTTATGGAATGGGGATAAGATGGAAAGCCCGGAAGACGCTTCTTTTCATGCGGCAGCTCTGCCCTTTTCCTATATTGCTTTGGGAAGAGGAAAAGAACGTGCCGTTTTCTTAGACGGAAAAGCCGTTTTTCCGGGATCTCCTGAACCTCTGGGGCCGGAAAGCACCGGTAAACACGGGGTATACCTTGGAAATATCCATCCAATTACGAAAAAACTGGATAGCCTATCCTTTCACACAATCTCTTCTGTGCAATACATTCCGCTTCATTTTCGTCTGGATCCTTCTGTGGGACAGGAAACTCTTAGGCAACGTCTTTCAAAGGAAATCGAGAAAAGAGGATTACAAAATATCTATAGAATTCGTTTTAGCGGAAACAGAGATCCCGAAACAAAGATTATTCCCGATCTTCTATCAAAGGAAATTCGTCTGGTGGAGTGGATTGACGATACCATCCCTCAATATGATTTTTATGCGCTTTACAGAGAACACCAGCAAGACCTTCTGGGCTTTTTCATCCGTTCCTATTTAAGAAAAGATTTGGAGGATTTGAATCCTTCGGAAAAACAAAGTCTCTTTTACGGCGTTTCTGCCCTCTTAGAAGGAGGAAAGTCATGATACTGGAAAAATTACATATCGCCGGCTTTGGAAAATTTTCGGATTATTCTCTGGACTTCTCTCCCTCACTACAGATTCTCTATGGAGAAAATGAGGCAGGAAAAAGTACAATACATGCATTCATTCAAGCCATGCTTTACGGGATTCCCAAGGGAGCCAGTAAACGGGAGGCTTTCTTCCAATATCGTCCCTTTTCCGGAGCAACGGCTTTCGGAGGAAGTCTGGAACTTTCCTACCAAGGAAAATCCTACCGCGTCCAAAGAGATTTTCTCCAAGAGGGAGAGGCCGAAGTCACAGCATTGGCATCGGGACAGCTCGTCCCTGATGGGGAAAGCTTTTTACAGACTGTTCTTGCGCCCTTTTCTTTGGACAGCTTTAAAAATACCGTGTCAATCCGTCAGCTAAAATCCTCAACAGAAAGAGAGATGGTTTTTGAGCTCCAAAAAATGCTGAGTAATTTTCAGCAAAGCGGAAATGTGGAACTCAGTCCCGATGCGGCACTCCGCTATTTGGACAAGGAAGAAGCCGCACTGCTGGAGAAAATGGTTCCCGAGGCCACAAAACGCTATTCCTCACTTTTGGGAGAAGTAAAGAATACCCAAAAGGCACTTTCTCAAATCCATGAGGGAGAGCTTTTAGACGCTGATGCTATTCCGGGAAATGAAGCCTTGTCCGATGCATCTGTCGAAGAGATTCCTCTATCAAAGGAATCTCCCTCATTGGAAAAGCAAAAGGAAAGAATTCAAGAAATCAAGAATGATTTAGAGGCTCTTTCCACCCTTTTGGAGAAGGAAGAAGTTCGGAATAAGGAAGCGCTTTTAGAAGAACAAGATCGGATGCTGCTGTATCTGAACCATGCTCAGGAGGAAAAGGAGCTTAGCAAAGGCAGCCTGATCCTATATCCTATCTTCTGCCTTTTTGCCCTTTGTTTTGCAGTTTTAACGGTAATGAGCTTTCTTTATGCCTATACCATGATTAGTTTACCGCCTTTTCCTTTCTTTTCTATGGGCTTTTCCGCATACCTGTATCCTTTCTTTTGTGCCTTTTTGCTTTTTCTGCTTTTGGCTCTTTCTCAAAAAAGAGTCTTTAATCAACATCAAAACTGGATAAAGAAAGAAAAACAAGAATTTGAAGAGCTTTTGGGAAAACGTCAAATTTCCGCCTTTCTACAGTTTCAAAACAGCAGTAAGGAAGAGCTTTCCGAAAAAGGTGCAAGCCAAGGCTATTCTCAAGCTAAGATTATGCAGTACTACAGCACCATTTTAGAAAAGTGGACGGAAAGGGAAGAAAAAGCAAAGCTTCTACAGACTTTAGAGGAAAATTATGAAAAAGAACAGGCTCTCTGGAAGGAAAGCAGCCTTGCGGAAAGCCAAAGAGAACAAAGAGAAGAGCTTCTGCGTCAGTACGGAATTTTACAAAATAAGGCAGACTTGCTTCGTCCTTCTCTGGAGGAAAATGAAAAACTTCAGGAAAAATTGGAGTCTATTCGGGAAGCAAAAGAACGAATTCAGCAGATTGCTACGGAAATTCGCAATAGCTTTGCATTCCATTTAAACGATAACTGTGGGCATGCCTTAGCCGAAATCACCAATGGTCGGTATGACTCCTTATGGATTGATGAAAATCTACAGCTTTATGTCAATGCAAAGGAGGGATTCTTTCCCCTGGAACAGGCTTCTACAGGCACGATTGATCAGCTCTATCTGGCACTAAGACTTTCCATCGCTCTTCTTCTGCAAAGAGAGAATCAGGAATACCTTCCTCTGCTCTTTGACGACAGCTTTGCAATGTACGATGAACGAAGACTTTCCGCCAGTCTAAGCTACTTAAAAAAGGCTTATCCGGCGCAAATTCTTCTCTTCACCTGCCATCATAGAGAAGCAAAAATTTTACAGGAGCTGGGAATCTCCTTTGAACAAACGGAATTAAAATAACAAACGAGATACCGCCGGCACCGGGAGCGATACTCGTTAAGAATAAAAATATTTTTTCTATCAATATAGGTCTGAGATTGGGGAACGCCTTCGTCGGCTTCTCCAATCTCAGACCTATATTGCTAAACATCTTTTTGTTATTTTGATTTTTACAGTACCTTTTTGCCGTTTAACCTGCAGAATCTGCCGAGGGATTCGCCACGGATTCTACTTCCGGCTCTTCCAGCTTTAAAACCGCTTCTGTCAGACTCTTACACTGTCCGTTTTGCAGGAATTGAATCATTCTCAATATATCCTCTTCATTTAGGTGCTTCTTCCCAATAAACTGTTCGAATTTATGGGTTAAGGCAATCTGCATTTCCTGCGCTTGCCCTTCTAAACTATTCCTCTCTTGAGAAGCTTGCTGCCACTGCTCTTTTAAAGTAGCCAGTCGCTCCTTCTCCGTATTCTCGATTTCATCTCGTATAATATTTTGGTTTACCGTTTCAAAGCTGTGGAGAGCATTCTGTTTTTGTGCAATAATTTCATTTCTCTCCTGATTCAGTCTACTCAGTTCATCATCGAACTCTTCCAGATGATAGGGCGCATCATTAGAATCCTTATGAATCTCATTCTTTAAACGCTTTATCTGCTTCTTATTGCGAAGAATTTTCTTTCGGATCTCTGCTCCCTGCTTTACCACCTCTCTATATTTGCCCACGGTTCTATTCCCGATAAAGACATAGAGGCCACCGAAAATCAAGATGTCCAGAAGATAGATTCCTACCAAAAACAGAGCTCTGTGGGGAACCAGAAAATAGTAAATAGCAATAGGAACGGCCCCAAAAAAGAGTAAGAAAAAGAAAACCATTCCCAACACTTCGGAGAAAGACACCGGCTTAAATAAGATGCCGAAGAGCTTTGTAGTGCAGAATAAAGGCGCTCCCTCTCTGGTGCAAATACCGTGATACTGCCGTTTCAGCTCCACATTTTCCTGCTTCAAGGGACCGGATTCTTCTGCCACTCTCTCCTTAATCCCCTTATTTTTCGCTTTTTCTCTGGCTTCCTGAACCTTTTTAATCTTGCCGTCACTTTGCGACAGTTGCTGATCATAGCTGCTTTCCAGCTCTTTTTTCCGTTCCAAAATGGTTTTTTCAATCTTTTGCTTCAGGGCTTCCGTCTCCTGCTCAAAATCCAGTTTTCCCTGTTTTTCTTTTTCCAAGGCAGACTCGCTGCGGACTCTACAATCCTCCAGTTGCTTTACCGCTTCTTTCGCCTGTTCTAAAAATAAAACCGGATTTTCCTGCTCTAATCCCATATTGGCCTCCTGGTCTAAAAGAAAATTTCTTGTAATTTTCCAGCATTTTTCCATTCTTTTATAACAAAAAAGAGAGTTCCCGTAAAGACTCTTCACTCTTCTTTCAGAAATATCGATTTATAGGAATTTATAGAGGAACATTATGACGGTTTCTATGCCGTATGCACAAACCTGGAAGATGATGTGGCAACGATTATAAGTATTAATCAAAAGCGATGGCAGATTGAAGAATGTTTCCGGATTATGAAAAGAAAACAAGAGATCATAAATGGCGTAATTACACCGTTTATGGGCTCTTGACTCTTTCGCAACTGTCAAAGACGGGAGTATCACCAAATCCATCTAATTATAGGACATTGTCAAATTTTTAGTCCCGTCCCAGTCCCAGTCCCAGTACCGGAGAATTATAATTTGTAGATTTGCAATTATTAAATCTATCATATAGATTTTTGGGTTTGGAATCATTTTCTATTTTTTTAAAAAAAATTGTCCCATTTTCCTTTAATATTGACACAAGTTCAAAATCATTGTTTTTCAATAGTAATTTTTTGTATTTTTTATTTAAAGATATTTATTTTTTGCTTATATTAAATGCATTAACCTCAAACGTAAATACTTCATCATGTAAATATCAACCGAAAACGGGCCCAGAGTTATTATCGAAACGTGGTCCACAAATACTAAACTAATTGACCACGTTTTTAATTTGATTTTGAATGCATTTAAATTCAAATGGATTCAGATGTATTTTCCTATAAGCTTACGTACTCTTCCATATTGTTTTTTATTCTTTTAAAAATATCCAAATGAATTTCGTGGGTAAAATTTTCTATTAAAATTTCGTAGCTATCATCAAAAAAACTTTTTATGCTTTTTTTAGCACTTATATCTGCCATAATGTATATGATGTAAATTCCTTGTAAAATCTCTTTGGTAACCAAGGGATCTCCTGCTGAATAGGAAATTATCTGGCTGAAACCAAGATATAGTTCGTCCTTTACAGAATAACTTTGATAAATTATTTTTACATTTTCGTCTTCTTTCAGGATTACAAAATGATTGCCTGTAGATAAGAGTTTCCCTAGCAATGATGACATTTTATTTATACACATTATTGCAGTATTTGGATCATTTGTGCCAGGGCTTAAGGCCATATTCGCAATTTCGCTTAAGTTTACAATTCCACGGTGATAATCTTCTTCATTACTGTAAGCATTTATTATAAACAATGGACTTAATTTTTCTTTTAATTCTTTTTTATCATTATCATCTAACTTGCATTGGAATATATTTAATTCCCCTACGCTTTCTCCTTTGGTTGTGTATTCACCAATTCTCTTGTTTATAACAAATTCTGCTTTTATGCCATTAAGCTTTTTAAAAATATCATCTGATTTTATTTCAAATAAATAGCCTGAGCTCTCAGCTACAATTGATAAGTTTGTAGATTCGTAGCCTTCTTCATAATGCTTAGCTTTTTTTCTTAGTTCTACCTCTTTATCAATAAGTTACTCGCAATCATTAAAAACATTTTCTATAATATTTGATACTTGTAGATTATCAAGAACCTGTCTTGAGAAAGCGATAAAACTTAGCATCGCAATTATGGAATAAGCAATTCCGAAACTTCCAGCGACAACATGTTGGTCTGGAGCAATATCTTGCAATAATAGGATACTGATTACTGAATAGAAAAAACCACTGACAAATATACCATATAAACCAAGAACTCCGGTCCTATCTATGAAACTCTGAAGCATCCTAGGTGATATGTTACTGCTATATTTATTAAGTACAGTGACAATAATTGTAAAACTAAAAGTACTTATAGTCAAAAATATTCCAGATAAATTAGAAAGGAAATCTACCGAAACTTCAACCGACAACAATAGTTGTTTGGGAATATAAGATTTAATTGCAATATATTGATGATCAAAAATCCAGGTAACTAAAAGAAGCGCCACTGTTACAATTAAAAATCTTGACATCCTTAAATAATTTTTATGATTAAAAAACCACAATTTAATTTTTGATAACATACATCAATCCTCCTGTTTAAAT
>CAUUJL010000039.1:0-19152 GCA_963545375.1 uncultured Oribacterium sp. | reverse complement strand
GACGGATGCAGAGCAAAAAGATAGCGATGTAAAAAATCAAAAAATTTTATAAGCAGTATAGGCATGAAATCGAGCACGCTCCCGCTAAGCTCGCTCTGAAGCAGTGTAGGTCTATAAATGGGGCACGCTCTCGCTAGCCTCGCCTCGTAGCGGTAGCTAACTTCAAGCTTCGCTTCACTCGCTTTCAGTAAGTACCGACGGGCTCAGACTAGCCCTATTATAGACCCACACTGCTTCATTCGCTTCAATTATTGATTTTTTGCAGTCCTTCACTTCGCCGATCTTTCGCAAGTATCGGGCTCAGATTGCTCTCTTCCATACCTATACTGCATCTGTCGCTTTAGCTTTTCAATTTCTATAGTCCTTCGCTTCGCAGGCCATCTGTAAGCGCTAACGGGCGCAGACTACCCTAAATTAAGACCTATATTGCCGAAAATTTCTTTATATTTTGATTTTTCACAGCTCTTTTTTGCTGTTTAATAGAAATGTAAGATGAAAAGAAATAGTTAGCATTATATAATCCTTCTAAAGATATTCTTTCAAAATGCTGATTTATTTTCACTGTGTAAGGTTTTCCAAAAGAGCTCGCGGAGCAATGGAAAATGAACTTTGAAAGCAAAGATAGCCGTGAAAGGCTATTAATGAAAGGAGGAGGCATGAAGCTTAGTGTTTGGGATTTTTTGAACATTGGAGTGGCTGTAGCTTTCTTTATTGTGTATCTCATCAGTAAAGATCAGGCTACAAAAGATTTCTGCATGACTATGATTATTGGCTTAGGAGCAGCGAGTCAGTTGGAAAGAAGGATGAAGGACGAAAAAACATCTTTAAAGGATAACAGAGTCTATCAGTTTTCCTTTGCTCTGCTTTTTCTATCTTACGGAGCCTGCATTTTAAACTACTTCGTTTTTCATACCAACCTTATCAATAGAGTATGTCTGATTCTGTATATCGGCATCATGATTTTTAATCTGTTTTTCTTGAATAAAAAAAGGCAAAGCTTAGTTTCCTAGATAAGACGGATAGAGCCCTAAGCTAATAGGAATTGCGTGTAAGGGGCGTCGGGTATCGAAATTAAGCGGTAATAAATTCGAAAATAAACAGAAAAGAAAAACGGCTGTGATTTCTCACAGCCGCTTTCTTTTTTTGAAGGGGGGACTCCGAAACCATATTTTCAGGAGAAGGTCCCGGAGTTGAGTATGAAAAGCTTTTTTTCTTCAGTTACATTTCTGTAACTGTGTATAGGATACAAGAAAACTGTGAGCAAAATATGTTTTCAGCCTTAAAGAATCCTAAAGAAAATAAAGAAAAAGAGAAGGAATGGAACAAAATTCTTACCGTGAAAGGGGGAAAATCTTCATAGGATATTGACAACATACGAGTATTTCTTAAGATATTATATATACAAATTGTTGAGCTGCCGGATGGGGTGCTAAAGAGGACTTTCCGGGGCAGGGCAAAGAATACGCAGTATAAGAAAATAAGCTTGAAATTGCAATGATTTTTCCCTGAAGGAGTTTTTGGGTTATGAGGAGCGTCTGCCAAGGAGATATTTTCCGCTATATAAACGAAGAACTACGGGTGACCCAGAAGGCCATGTGTTCTATTTTTAATAAGGTTCGTGAAGGAAATATGACCGAGACTCGAATCAGCGAAATCAAACAGGGGAAGCGGAAAGGATATCGCGGATTAAAAACTGCGGCTTCTCTTTGCTTTACAGAGTGCTTTCCACAGCAGGATGCAACCTACACCCTTCGAAATTTGCGTCAGTTTTTGAAAAGGGAAGAGCTTAGCTTTCCCGGTTCTGAAAATGAAGAAGAGGACTTGGAAAGCTATGCCCTTCGCTTTTTAGAGTATGGGCTGGATAACTGCATGTGTCCCGGGGAGCTTACGGAGGAAAATGCTGTGGGAGAGGCATCTATGGATGCTTCCGTGGATAGGGTTGTCGAGCCTTCTACGAATATTCCTATGAATATTCCGATGGATTCTTCCGGGAATTCGATAATGGAAACAACGCTTTTGAAAGCAGAACAGTCCATCCCCCTTTTCTCAGAGCCTAGGGGAGCGGACTTTACGGCAGAGAACCCCTTGGGAAAGAAAATCCTGGATAACAGAAATTGCTTTTTCTTTACCGTTGGCGTGATTGCCTTGGTGTTTTTCATGATGCATTTAGGGAAAATGAATACCCTGGACATATTTTTGCAGTGCATCCGGCTTTCTCCCTTCGCCTTTTTTGCTTTGAGCTTTATGCTGGCGGTTTCTCCCTTCTTTTTGGGACTGGTGGATACGGCAATAGCGGTATTTTTTTATTGTCAAAGGAACCCCGCAGTGGAGGTTAAGCTGAAAGAAATTCCCTATATTGCAAAATACGGAGACAGCCGGAGAGTGATTCCCGGAATGGGGCGCTATGACCTATCTCCCAAACTCATCATTTACTCCTTGGGCTGCAACCTATTCGGCGCCTTTTCTTCTATGGCATTTTACATTTTCCTAAGAAGTATTCCGGACTTTGCAAGCTATGTGGGAAAGGGACACTTTGTCCCCGTGGCCAACATTTCTCTGGCCTTTAATATGCTGGTTACCTTTGTGCACAGCTTTTTTCTCTTTACCAGAGAGCCCATGCATACGTTTTGTGCCAGCGAGGAGAATCCGGATACCAAGAAAATGGATCGTTTGCATGTGATTGCCAACAGCTTTCATATGATTTTCAATATGACCTTTAATGCGATAGGAATCCTCCTGGTTTTGGTTTACGGCTATATGCATGGGGGAGAGGGGACATTCCTTTTATCCCCGGGTTTTGCCGTAGCGCTCTTTTTCATCTACGGCTTCCTGTGGTTTTCCTCCTGTTCTCCCTTTGCGGTGGAGTTCAATGCGGAATGCGCCGGTTCCTTTATCATTATTTTCCCCATCGTTTTCGTACTGAGCACCCTCTATGCCATTCTTTGCTTTAAAGCGGGACTGGGCACCTTCCTGGTACATGGGGTAAATCTTGTTGTGCTGGTAGTATGGCTGCTTTCTTTCCTGAAAGATCGGGTTCGCAGCATTTTCCCTCTTATGCGAATGCATAGAGCCTACTTTCTTCTCTACGCTTTACTGATTTTTTTCTTTTTCTTACTGGCGGCACATCTTTAAAAGATACTTTGAAAGAGTTTTGAAAATGCCTATGGCGCAGATTTTGGAAAATGAATTTTCCGGAATTTGCGCCTGTTTTTGCGCCTTTTTTCCACTTACACCAAACTTACACCCCCTGTAAGTGTAAGAAAAGGGAAGTGTATTCCTGCGAATTTTTTGCTAGAACCAAAGCAACACCAGCGAGTAGATTCTCCGAGGCGTACCGATAGGCTGGCCTTGTGACCAAAGTTCATCCGTCAGGATGTAGTTTATCTGAGGATGTGCTGATGGCTTGAACACTACTACGTGAATAGGAAAAACGCTTGTTTTCAAATGCAGGATAAGGAGGTTATGCATGAGAAGAAGACAGAAACAAATCCTTGCCTTTTTTGTTTCCTTGGCTATGGTAGGAAGCGCCACTGTTCCGGCGTATGCGGAGCAGAAAAATGTAGCATCTGAAACCATTGTGAAGGAAACAACCGAGACAAAGTCGGCGGAAGAAGGTGCGGCATACTCAGCCGACTCTTTGGAAAAGAAAGAGGGAAAGGCAGAAGGCGCCAAAGAAGCACAAGTGCCGGAAGAAAAAAAGCAAGTATCAGAAGAAAAAGCAGAAGAAGTAAAAGGAAAGGAAGAAGCGGAAGACAAAGAAATTTCGAGAAAAGAAGCAAAGAACGAAGCGAAAAACGAAGTAAAAAATGAAGTAAAAAAAGTAAATACGGAAAATGAGGCGACAGAAGCATCTGTAGCTGAAGAAAATGCTTATTCCATCGTGGATCTGAGCAAGCTGAAAAGCGGCTTGAAGGAGACGGAAGAGGAAGGCATTGAAGAAGCTCCCGAAGCAGAGACCGCATCCTTGTTCGGATATTCCGGGTTTAGGTCGGTGGGATATGTGCCGAGAACGACAAATCCGGGAACAGGGGGGACGTATTATAGTAAACCTGGTAATCCTTTTCCATCTCCAGGATGGAACTGTACCTGGTATGCTTTTGGAAGAGCATATGAAATATTGGGCTATAGACCTAATCTTTCTACAAGTCATGCTAGGGATTGGTGGGGGTATAATAAAAGTACAAACGCCTTTAGATACGGTAGTGAGCCAAGACCGGGAGCTATTGCTTGTTGGTGGGGAGATGGGACTTATATTTATGGACACGTTGCTGTAGTAGAAAAGGTAGAAAATGGTGTAGTCTATACTTCCAGTTCCAGCTATGGAACCAGGGGAGCTGGATCTACTTGGGCTTACGATTTTCGATATGGTGTAAAGGAAAATGTACCCGGTTTCCAAGGGTATATCTATATTTATAATCAGCCCACGCCGCCTCCCAAGCCGGATCGTTTACCCCTCCCGGCAAATGGCAGTGATAAAAGTATTGCCGATGGTGATTATCTGATTACTTCATTATTATCGGAAGGAAGATGCCTTGCTTATGGTGGTAATGGACAGAGCGGCCAAAATGTTTTCCTTAGAGATTACTACGCTTGGGGAGATACGCCTTATTATTGGCATCTGGAAAGACAAGCGGATGGCAGCTTTATTATTCGCTCTAAGGCAGGAACCGTTTTGGATGTGAATGGAGGTCCCGGAGCAGCAGGCAATGGACCGAATATTCAGGTATGGAATGAAACAGGAACCAATGCTAATCAGCGTTTTTATATTGTAAAGAGTGATGATGGAAATGGCTATCAGCTTATTCCAAAGTGTTCCGGATTTAGAGTGGATGTGGATAATGCAGGAATAACAGATGGTACGAATGTTCGACAATATGAACCGAATGGCTCTTACGCTCAGCGTTTTAATCTGGTGAAATACAATAAACCAAAGGTGAATGAAAAGAGTGCTCCGGAAGTGAAGAGTGCAGGGTATGTACTTCGTTCCAAGCTTTCACCGGATAAAGCGGTAGTTGTGGAAAAGGGCAATCCCACAAAGTTGGGAACCAACGTACTTCTTTGGGATTACAATAAGACAGCGCCGGATGCTACGGTAGTTTGGAACTTGGAAAAGCAGGCTGACGGAAGCTTTTTGGTGAAGAACCAGTACAATAATCAGTACTTGGATGTGGTAGCAGATAGCCTTTATGATCAAGTAAACATTTTAACCTGGGAGAAGCACAATAAGCCCAGTGAGCAATGGTACGTAGTATCTAATGGAGACGGAACCTATCGTTTTGTGAATAAGAACTCCGGAAAAGTGATGGATGTTTACGGAGGACAGACGGCGAATGGCACCAATGTTCAGCAATATCTTTGGCACGGACATGACGCGCAAAGATTCTACTTGGACAGATACCCTGCGGCAGTGTATTATAATGTCACATTTAAGGGGATGAACGGTGAAAACCTATCTACCCAGCGAGTAGAAAAAGGAGAAAATGCAAGCTATCCTTCAGCACCTCTTGTGCAGGGCTATGAATTTACCGGCTGGGATAAGGATGCAAGAAATGTGCAGGGAAATATAACTATTACGGCGCAGTATAAAAAGAAGGCACAGGCCGGTGGCAATAGCGGCAGTTCTTCAAGCGGTTCCTCCGGTAGTACTTCCGGTGGTTCCTCCGGCGGAGGCAGCAGTTCCGGCAGTAGCAAGCCTTCAGGAGGCGGCAGTGGATCTTCCGGTGGCGGAAGCAGTTTCTCCGGCAGTTCCTCCGGTAGCGGTTCTTCCGGCGGTGGAGGTGGAGGCAGCTCCTCCGGTGGCTTCGGAAAGCCCAGCGTTAGCGGTGGAAATGTAGGACAGGTTCTCGGTGTAGAGCGTTCTTTGGCAGGCGGACAATGGATGCAGGACGGAACCGGCTGGTGGTATAAAAAGCTAGACGGAAGCTATCCCAAGAACAACTGGGGAAATGAAGATTACAACGGCAAGACCTATTGGTATTATTTCCTGGATTCCGGCTATATGGCAACAGGATGGATAGAGTTAAACGGTAGCAAATACTATCTCTTCCCAACTTCCGACGGTTGGAAAGGAAGAATGGTAACAGGCTGGCAGTGGATTGACGGCTATTGTTACTACTTGGAAGAAGGAGGAGCAAACCAGGGAAGACTTTATCGTAATGAACAAAAAGACGGTTATCAATTAGATAGTGAAGGTCGATGGACTGTAAATGGAAAGCCGGTAAAGAGATAAGATTTACCGGGGAACTGATACCGGCGGTGGCTTTTTTGCTACCGCTGGTATTGTGGTAAAAAGATAGGGTAAAACTTAAAGCTTCAAAGAAGCCGATTTACTCGGAATTAGAGGGGGAAAATGATGAACTCTTCCAATTTTTCAAACGAGCAACGAGAAAATGCCGGTGGTGCCGGGACTTCTCGTTACAAACTCATGCAGTATTTGCCTTTCCTTGTGTTGTTTGTGGCAATATTACTTCTCTTTTTGCTGTTTTTACACAGGAAGTCCGGGGAGGCAGGAGAGGAAGAGGCATTTTCCTCGGATTACAGCAAAGCCTACGGCTCTTATCTTGCCCACTTGGAAGAAAAGGGAGAGGCTATTTCTTCGTATGTCTGGCAGTACGGCGGCCAGGATACAGAGGATGCAGGGGAAGAAGCAGAGCATAAAGAGGGAAAAACAGTATTGCTTTGGGATATTTTCGGTGACGATACCCCGGAGCTACTTTACATAGAGGGAAACAGAGGTAAGGAAGACGGCAGGGTAAGTCAGGCAGATTTACAGCTGTACAGCTTTACAGGGGGAAAGCTTGAGCCTCTATGCACTATGGACAGTCTGGACGTCTTTGCCGGCGGCGGAGTGAACTATACCCTATTCCAAATTCAAGGAGAAAAGACCCTCTATCTCTATCGGGAAGAGTATGACGGGCAAATGTTGGAACGGCTTTATCGTTTGAATAACGGTAGTCTTCCTCTAAGCTTTGAAGAAATCGCCAGCCATTCCTACGAACCCTTTGGTGGAGAAGATGTTAGCGAAGACGTGGGAGAAAATGCCGGGGAAGCTACCGAAGAAGGCAGTGCAGATGTTAAGAAAGAAAACTTTGAAGAAAATAAAGCGGAAAGTCCGGAAAACAATTCCGGTCAGTTTATACTGCATGGAAAAGAGGTCAAGGAACAGGAATACCTGAAGCTTTGGGAAGGACTGAAGAAGAATCAGTCCCATATCCTTCTCAGCAACGGGAAAAACAGCAAGTTTGAGGATTCTCAGGACACTGTAGACGTAATGCAAAAAACTGAAAATAAAGCTTCGAATTCTTTGGATGGGTCTCAGAAGCCTGAAAACCGGTCTGAGAAATCCACTGATTCCTCAGAAAATACTGCAAAAGAACAGAAGAACAGTAAGAATCAGCCGGTGACATCTTCTGTAAAAAATATAGCTCTATCCTATAACGAAGCCCTGTTCTTCCTGCAAGGACAGATTTTACAGGAAGGGGATGATTCCGACATTCTTCTGGAAAGTCTTCCGGATTCTCTATTGCTTAGCATTTTAGAAAATTTGGAGCAGGGAAGCCCTTCCACCGGAGAAGTAAAAAATATGGAAATCCTTTCCGTGAAAAAGGAAAAAATGGCTTATCGCATTTTACTCAAATTTATCAGCGAAAGCTTTCCGGAAGAGCAATACCGCTCCTGCCTTGTATCGGAAAATGCAGGAGAGCAGGGATTGACTTTCACTGTTCAAAACATGGCGGAAGCAAGTGCGGAAGAAAAGAGCAAGATGGAAAGTCTGGCCCAGGCACTGCAAGAGGAAGTAGCCGGACAGGCGGGAGAAGGAACTGAAGCAAATGGCGGTGGACAGGCTGTAGAGGCTGCGCCGCAGACAGAATCTGTACCCGCAGAAACGGAAGCCCCGGCAACAACGGCAGCAACAGAAGCGGTGAATAATGCAAGTGCCAATAAAGGGACATGGAAAGAGCAGTTCTATGAGTTTGTAAAGAACGAACGTTACTTGAGTGATGTGGATGTATATGATCGAACTAGTGCGATTATTGCTTTATATGACATTACCAATGACGGAGTTCCGGAATTACTGGTTGGTAACCAGAATGGATCCAGCTATAGCTATACTTGCTTCTACAGAGCGACGGAAAAAGGTGTACGGAAAATAGAAGGCGTTATGGATGTATATTCTCCTTCAGCTTATGCCGGATATAGTAAGGATAGAAACTATCCCGGTTTATTTGGAGGTTTATGGTTCCGTGGAAATGCTGACGATTATGAAACAGGACGGAATCGTATGTATTATTACTATTATGATGGTTCAAAAATTGATTCAACAGAAATAGCTACTTATACGTATACTGACGATGATGTAAGGCATGATGAGCCGGTTACTACGGATGCCGCATTGTATGCTGCATACTTGGACAAAGGATATATTGATTATATTCCTGCCCCGGATGCGTTAAAGATGGGCTGGGATAATTTCGTGAAAAAATATCCCTATTAAAAATGCTTTTCATGGAAAGAAGGAGTGTCCTATGACGGAACAATTCAATGAAAATAAAAGTATGGAAAACGCTTCCCGTGAAGAAAAGCATATTTTTCCGGAAGCTTTATCTTCAAAAGCGGAACCAAGTAATACAGAGGCTAAACCGGGACAGATTCTACCCGGACTGGTAATTTTTGCTTTATTAGTGATAGTAGGAGGCGGATATCTTCTGTTTCGCCCGAAAAATCATGGTATTGATTTAAACTCTTACCTGAAAATTCAATACATAGGAAGTGATGGACAGGGAAGCTTGGAGGCGGAAATTGATTGGGATGCTCTCTTGGAAAAAGAGAAGGAGAACATTCGCTACTCCAAAGAAGCGGAGGAAGGCTTCCTTCCTCTTCTTTATCCGGATGCCGTTGACTATGCAAAAAATATCATTATGCTACCGGATTTTAGCCAAACTACGGATTTGAAAAATGGAGATACGGTCCAGTATCATTGGGATTTTTCTGAAGAAAGTGCAAAGAATTTAGCCATTCCCCTTTCTCTTAAAGGCGGAAGCTATAAGGTATCAGGTCTAACAAAAGAGGATTCGAAGAAAACTTCTGACACTACAGACCAAAATAAGGAAAACGCTTCAGAGCAAGCTTCATTGGCAGAAAATGAAAAGGAAAGTGCTATGGAGCAGTCCACTGTTTCTACAGAAACGCAGGCCGATGCCAATGCTCAGCCCGGTGCCAATGTACAGTCCAGTGCAGAGGGAGACAATGCAGCTGTGCAAAATCCTGCTACAGGAGAATACCTTTATGCAGAAAGTGCAAGTCGTTTGTTGAGTACTGCGGATGTGTCAAATTTCCAATCTCGGTATCCGAACAGTATGTTTCCCGGAGAGAGAAGTATTACCCAAATGATTATCAACGAAATGTATGCCCGCCACGGCTACATTTTCAAAGATCAGGCTCTAACGGATTATTTTGCGCAGAAGAGTTGGTATATTCCTAGAACCGCCGATATGGAAGAAATCTATCCTGTCATGAATGCTGTGGAACAGGCAAATGTTACGCTTCTTAGAACATACTCTTAAATAGAGAAAATGGAGGGGAAAGTGAAAAAAAGATTTTTAAGTATGGCGTGGCTCAGCATTTTATTCGCCACTTTATTTTCCGGAATCAGCTTTGCCGGCACTTGGGTCAAAACCGGAAGCCTATGGCGTTATCGGGTAGGAAAGCATTTTTATCGAAACCAATGGGCAGAAATTGACGGAGAATGGTACTACTTTAAGCCCACCGGCACCATGGCAAAACAGGAGTGGGTGGAACAGCAGGGAAGCTGGTACTATCTTTTGCCCAATGGCAGCATGGCGAAAAATCAATGGATAGAGGACTACTATCTCTTGGGAGATGGTTCCATGGCAAGAAATCAAGAGATTGACGGAAAGTATCTGGGAGAAGACGGCAAAAGAGACCAGGCACAAGAACAAGCCATGGCAGAAGCGGCAAGGCAGGCCAAGATTCAGGAGGCGAAGAATAAGGGGTATGTGCCTATTCAAGGAAAGATTGGTATTTGGACATATTATGACTGGAGAAAAGCAGGTCATGATGTTAATTTGCTTGCTGGTTACGACATGGAGTTTCTCAAAAAACATTTTGGAATTATTGATTTTACGAAACCGGAAAGACTGTGGATCAATCGTGCAGATGGTGATCCAAGTGAATATGTTTATCTGAAAGGCCTTGATTTTTATCCGGATTCTTCTATGCTATCTTATCTAATGCCATATAATGGCAAGACAGTGTATTTAGTATTTGAAAATGACTTTTGGAGACAATCTGATGCATCTGCTCCTGTAGAAGAAAATTATCTTGTTACAGGAGAGCCTTTATATGTCATTGAGTAAACTTTAATATGTAGCTTTTTGACAGGAAGAATAGAGTGATATTTGTGTATAATTAAGAAGCCCCCGAATGAACAGAACTCTTTTCTAAACATTCGGGGGCTTTTTTTACATTGTTCGGGCCTTTTTATAAATGGAATTCCAAAAGTAAGCTGTTTAAACAATACAGATAGTATGATATAGCCTGCTGTACATTTATAATAGACTACTTATACATAGCCCATAGCATGAGAGATGCAATGAATAGGTTCATTATAGAGTGAACTATAATTCCGACTTCTACTTTTCTGGTTTTATAATAAATAATTGAAAGAACGATAGCTGCTCCAATTTGATTAACCCATTCTCCTGCTGACATGGGGAAATGAAAAGCTGTAAATAGAATTCCTGTAATTAATAGACTGACTTTTAAATTTTTGGGAAAGATTACTTCAATTAAAATTTTTCGGAAGACCAGTTCCTCAGCAAGGGGAGCTAATAGCAAAGTTGTCATTAAATCGATAGACATATAGTAACCATGGGAATCATTGCTAAGAACCAGGTAAGGGATACCCTCTATATATCCTACAAATGTAGACAAAAAATGAAGAATAACTGTAGATACCAGACCGAATAGAATCCATTTTTTTGTAGATGAATCTGACAATGCTATCCACCAGTTTAAATAACCTTGCTTTTTGGAATACCAGTTAATTAGGAAAACCAAAACGCCAATGCCGAAAATAATATAAATATTCTGTGGCAAAGACATAGGTGATTTTGTATTTACAGTATCTGCAACCGGGAAAAGAATGAATTGCCATAGAGCTGCTGAAATGGCAATAAGTACAAAAGATTCAAGAATACGTTTTAAAATTAACTTCAATATAGTTCCTCCTTATCTAAAATAGCGTCTCATACTATAGCACAAAGAAATAATAATTAAAATAGTTGAGCAATTAAAGCTGGTAAAGCTGTAGTATTAGAGATAATATAGATAATAATCTGTAAGTACCATCCTAGGAGGTAAGTAAAATGAGCTGGATTCAATATGCTATATTTATTGCAATGATGATAGGAGCTATTATATTGCATGAAAAATTCAAAAACAGTAAATTTTTAAATAATAATTTATTGAAATTATTTACCTTGCTTATTATTGTATTTGCATTAGTGGTAGAAATGATCTTTATTTTCAAAGGTAAATAATATTGGTGCTACATTTCTATACTTAGTGATTATTTAAGCGGTTAAAAAGAGTATAAGACACAGTCCGTAAAAGTCTCTAAAAAAAGGCCTTCTATGACATGTTTAGTCATAGGCGGCCTGCAATTTATGATATATAGCCCCCCGAATAAACAGAATTCTTTTCTGAACATTCGGGGAGCTTACTTATATACAGTATATGAATTGTTTTATAAATCAAATTCCAAAAGCAAGTTCTGCAAATATTCCTGGTCCACAGAAGCTTTTTTGATATCTTCAATTCTACCTTCTTCCGCCAGCAATCCCATTAATTGCATTACCTTTTGCTTAGCCAAATTTCCTTTTTCCATTCCTTTTTCCATACCCTCTTTCAGGGCTTTTTGTCTGTACTGCTCTAAAAGAACATTCATTTCTTGATCTCCTTTCTGATTGGCGTTGAAGCTTTTTAATACTTCTATTCTTTTGGATAAAATCGGGGAGTGCATCTTGTTTGTTTCTAAAGCATGAAAGTCTTCAGCCAATTTCCCTAAAGGACTATTATCTATGTAAGAAGTATTGAAATAGATAATGTGAGATTCATCTGAAAATGGCTTTCCGGATTCTCTTATTATTCTTTCTACATGATAAATCTGCTGTTGACCATGAAGTACATCTTTTGCTGTAATAAATATAACATAAGACCGGGGTAATTGTGTAAAATCATTTCCTCTTTTTAGAGAGTGCATGTCTAATAAAGCGGCATGATAGCGTGCTCTTTTGGGTTGGGCTCCGGAGATATTATTTTGAATTTCAATATTATAAATATTATTTGTCTCATCTTCGCATAGACAATCTAAAATTAGGGAATGTCCATGGAGATTAGAAAGATTTTTTTGAAGAATCTGTTTTTTGAGCTTTAATTTTGCATTATCCATGATAGTTTGGAGGATAAATTCCGTACATTTGCTATCCTGCAAAACGACCTTCATAAACAGATCATCCATTAATGTGAGAGAGGAAATGATTTTTTGCTTTTCGGCAGAGTCATAATTGACTTTAAATGTGGACATAAGAATCTCCTTGTAAGAATGAGAATTTTCAGAATGAAGAAATTAGATTTTCTAATAGTATAATTCGAATATTCCAAATCTCCTATACTCCGCATTCGGATAATATCCGTAAAAGGAGTAGAATCTTCTGCTGGTAAGAGCTCTCATGCATTTGCAAGAAAGAGGCTCATAGGAAAAAACCAAGTGTATAAAACATAGAAAAGACCGATAATCCGGAAATACCGGGTTATCGGTCTCTAAATATATCCTAGAAGGTCTTTTCTAATTTTTATGGCCCTCTATATATTTATAAAGGCAAATCGTTTTCTTTACATTTCCGTTTTCTTTATACCACCGGCTGGAACTTCTTTCTCTTCAAATACTTTCCCTGATTCTCCAAAATCACCTTACCGCCCTTGGCAACCAGCTTTCCTCTCAGGAACACTTCTTCGATGCAGCCCTGAATTTCCAGGCCTTCCAATGGGGCATAGTCGGAGCGGGAAACCTGGTCTTCTTTGCGAATGGTTTTCTTCTTATTGGGATCCAGTAAAACGATGTCCGCGTCGGAGCCTTCCTGCAAGATTCCCTTTTCCGGATACATGCCGTAGAGCTTTGCGGGATTCTCGGAAAGAAGAGCCGCCATACGCTCCTTGGAAATTCGTCCCTTTACCACGCCTTCGGAGAAAATGACCTCTCCTCTGGTTTCCACGCCGGGCATTCCCCCGGGGATTTTCCGGAAATCCTCTTTGCCCAGATCCTTCTGTGCTAAGGTGAAGGAGCAGTGGTCGGTACAAATGGTCTGGATTTCCCCATCGGCCAGAGCCTTCCACAATGCTTCCTGGTCGGATTTTTTCCGAAGAGGGGGAGCGATTACATAACGGGCGGAGGTCTCAAAATCGGAATTGTACAGGTCATCGGTCATGGTAAGGTACTGGGGGCAAGTTTCTGCAAATACCACTTGACCCCGTTTTCTGGCCTCTCGAATCTCATTTAATCCCTTTTCACAGGTCAAATGCACGTCAATAATGGGTGTGTCTACCACATCGGCAATATAGAGCATACGGTTAATAGCTTCAGCTTCCGCATCATCCGGACGGGAAAGGTAGTGGGAAGACACGGATTTTCTCGTATTCTCGTCAGCGCTGTATTTTTTCTGTAAAGCCGCAATCATACCGGTATTCTCACAGTGTACCCCGGTGATTCCGCCTACTTCCTTCAGCCTTTTCAGGATGTAAAACATCTCCTCGTCATCCACCTGAATGTCATAGGTCATATACACCTTAAAGGTGCTCAGCCCCTCGTCCATCATGTTCTGACATTGCTTGCTGGCCTCTTCATTCCAGTCACTGATGGACATGTGAAAGCCGTAGTCACAGGAAGCTCCCAAATCGGCCTTTTTCTGCCAATTTTTAAAGCCCTCCATCAGGGTTTCGCCCTTATACTGAGTGCCGAAATCCACGATACTGGTGGTTCCGCCGGAGATGGCGGCCTTAGTGCCGGAGGGGAAGTTATCGCAGGTTACAGTGCCGGCAACATGCAGTTCAAAGTGGGTATGGCAGTCAATAAAGCCCGGGAAAATGAGTTTTCCGCTTGCATCAATTCTTTCTACAGCATTTTCGGAAGCCAAAGCGGCATCCTTCTCGGCCTGGAAATTAGGGCTGTCCTTTCGGAAAATTTTCTTGATTTTTTCTCCCTCTATCAAAATGTCTCCAAGGAAACTTTCTCTGGGACTAACCAGGGTTCCGTTTTCAATTAGGATCATGATTCCTCCTTATCTATACAAGCAATCAGTAAAATGATTTTGGAATCGATTGCAAAGAAATTCCTCAAAAAATTATAGCACAATGCAAAAAAATGCATAGGGGCATTGCGAAAAGATAGAAACATATTTATTTTTCGCTGGACAAAGTTAGCATTAACTAATATAATCCCCTTTAGAGTTAGTTTATATTAACTAACTGAAAGGGAGAGAGGATGGAGAAGGACAATTTTTTTTGCAAAAGAAAAGAGGGCATAGAAGATTATATTGCAGAGCATATCTGTTTGAATGCCCCGGTGATTACAGGATTAAAGCCTTCTGCCATTATCACGGTAACAAAGGCGGAGAAACAGATTTTGGAAGAACTTTTTTTGGGAACCGAGATTTGTTTGATTAGTCTTCATAGCGGGAAAAAGGAAAGCATTCTCCTGTACCAAAGGGAAAAGCTGGAGGAGCTTCTGAGCAGAAAGACTGTGCAGAGCTTTTTACAGAGCTTAGCTGTAGGCTATGAGAATTTCTCTTTAGAGGAAGTTTTCCGGCATTTCACGGCGCGTTTTGCCCGGTATAAGGAGAAACAGGCGGACTTTCCCCACGAGGTAGGTGTCTTCCTTGGCTATCCCCTTCGGGATGTGAAGATTTATATGAAGAATCCCCTGGCGAAGGCTAAGCTCACCGGCTACTGGAAGGTCTTTACCGAGGTGGAGAGTGCATTGGCTTGTTTCCAAGCCTATGATATGTGCATTCAAAGCTTTACCCTGATGCTGAAATCCGGCTTAAGCTGTAGAGATTTAGTGATGGCTTATCACATTAAGAAACGTCAGGTGGCTTAAGAAAAAAGCTATTAGAAAAGAGAAAGCTGAGAAAAATCAAAACTGATAAAAAATCGATAGTTAGAATGTTGCATTAGCAACAAATAAACCCTAGTAAAGTGCTAGGATATAGACAAGGGGAGAAATAAAGATTCCTCGAAGAGAAAAGTCTTTCGCAAAAGTGTTCGTAAACAATTGTTGCCAACAGTTTTGCCAACAGTTTTCTCAAACAATCGATTCAATTCATTTTACAAACCCAAATATTGAATAATTCAATATTTTAGGCATAAAATCAAGGAGGACAAAAAGATGATTCATGTAGTATTTTTCAGCCAGACAGGAAACACAGAGGAGATGGCAAAGGCAGTTACTGAGGGAATCCAGGCAGCAGGCGGAGAGGCTAAGATGGTTAGCGTATCCGATATTTCTGCAGCAGACTTAGCAGGAGAGGCAGTTTATGCATTAGGATGCCCTGCTATGGGAGATGAGGTGCTGGACGAGGGAGAGATGGAGCCCTTCGTAGAGGATTTACTCGGTTCCGTTTCCGGCAAGAAGATCGGTCTTTTCGGATCCTATGACTGGGGCGATGGACAGTGGATGCGTGATTGGGAAGCAAGAATGACCGGCGCAGGTGCTGTAATGGTAGCGCCTCCCGTTATCTGCAACAACACTCCCGATGAGGAAGGACTGGCAAACTGCAAGGCTCTTGGAGAGGCTTTGGCAAAGGCTTAAGAGCGATTAAAAACCCTGAAGAAAAGCAAGAGGGAGTAAAAAATCAATATAATAATCTTTTCGGCAATATAGGTCTGAATGCGGGGTAGTCTGAGCCCGTCGGTACTTGCGAAAAACGAGAGAAACGAAGTTTTTCGCTTAGTATCCGATACGTGGCGAAGCTAGCGAGAGCGTGCCCTGTTTCAGACCTATATTGCTTAGAAAAGTTTTTTTGATTTTTTACCCCCTCTTTTTTGCTGTCTATTTTAATCGTTGATGGAGAAATCCACGTCTAAACAGCCGTATCTTAAGAAAAATACAAGAAAGAACTTCGAATGTAGTTTCGAAAACTACTTGACGAGGTTTGCCGGATGATTTAATCTATTAAAGGAATATAATTAAAAATATTGATACATGAAGAAGAGTATTCCTTCTCCATTAGTAGAAAGGACGCGGAAAATGGATCAGTTGAAAAATAGAGGTTTAGAGATTCCTTTGATTCAGGGAGGTATGGGAGTGGGAGTTTCCCTTTCCGGCTTAGCGGGAGCAGTGGCCAAAACCGGAGCCATGGGCTGTATCAGTACAGCGGACTGCGGTTATCGTGAAGAGGACTTTCGCCGCGCTCCGGAGGAAGCCAATCTTCGGGCTATACGAAAGGAAATCCAAAGAGCGAAGGTACTTAGCGAAGGAAAAGGAATGATTGCCATCAACGCCATGGTGGCCACCAGACAATGGGAAGATGCCATAAAAGTCGCTGTGGAAGAGGGAATTGATGCGGTAATTTCCGGAGCAGGATTGCCCCTAAGCTTACCGGAGCTGGTACCGGAGGGAACTGCTTTGATTGCCCCTATTGTTTCCAGTGGAAGAGCTGCAAAGGTTTTGCTCAAAACCTGGAGCCAAAAATACCAAAGAACAGCAGATTTTGTGGTGCTGGAAGGACCTTTGGCAGGGGGACATTTGGGCTTTAAGGCGGCAGAGGTGGAAGAAGCTACAGCCAAGCCCTTGGAGGAACTGATTCCGGAGGTGCTTTCCGTATTGCAAATTTTCGAAGAAGAGTTCGGGCGGAAGATTCCCCTCTTTGCGGCAGGCGGCATTTGGAGTAGGGAAGACATTGCAAGAATGCAGGAAGCGGGAGCTTACGGTGTACAGATGGCTACCCGTTTTATCGGCACCAGGGAATGTGATGCCAGCACTGCCTATAAAGAGTACCTCATTTCCAAGAAGGAAAATGACCTGGAAATTATCCATAGTCCGGTGGGCATGCCGGGAAGAGCGGTGAAAAGTCCCATGCTGGAGAAGCTCGGCCTTACCGGACGGATTGCCCCTAAGCATTGCTCTCGCTGCATTCATGGATGTGATCCGGGAACGGTGAAGTATTGTATTACCCATGCCCTTATTTCCGCAGTGGAGGGAAATGTGGAGGAAGGTCTCTTCTTCTCCGGGGCAAATGTGGAAAGGCTTCAGGAAATTGTATCGGTGCAGGAAGTGGTTGAAGAGCTTTTTCCGGAGAGGGAAGATGCGCAGACTTTACATTTTTTCCAAAGAGAGAAAGCATTAGCCTAAACCGATAATTTTATTGCCGATTTTGGTCGAATAGAATAGTAAGAATTCTATGCAAAGGAGGCAAAATGGAGATTAAAGCATTCCCTGGAGGTCGCAGCATTTCAAAGCTACATACCGGGAACAAGTCGGTTTCAAAGAACGAAAAAACCGAAGCCAGAGCCAAGGAAGGCTCTTCGGTACGGAAAGACAGTATTCAGCTTAGTGCGGAGTATGAAGCATTTTCCCAAAAAGCAAAGGGGCAGGAGGACGATACAGACCTTGCTGACGTCCTTTCCGATCTTTTGAAGGATATGGAAAAGGATGCGAAGGATATCAATAAGCAGAAGGACTTTCAGCAGGAATGGGCATCCCGGCTGGAAGAGCTTGAGAATGCAAAAAAATCCGGAGAGGAGGCATCCAAGGCCTTTAAGGATGAGACAGATGCCTTCCGAATTGCGCTTTTGTACGGCTCCGGAAAGGCCGTAAGTCCGAAAGATCTGGAATTTTTAAAAGAAAAAAATCCTAAAGCCTATGTCATGGCCATCGCCATGAGAAGCCTGCAAAAAACTGTCGAAGAGGATAAAAAGAAGAAATCCATTCGAGGAGAAGAAAAGGAAGAGCAGGGAGACAACGGCATGGACGCAATGAAAGATGCTGTCCAAGAGTCCTTAGAGAAAAAAGGAGACCTCGAAGCAAAAGGGATAAATCCGGCAGAGATGAATACGGAAGAAATGGAAGCAGAATAAAGAAATTTTCGACAATGTCGGTCTGAAAATGAGGCAATTTGAGTTTGGCAGAAGTTACGGAGCCCGGCGAAGTGAAGGACTGCAAAAATCAATAATTGAAGCGACAGATGCAGTATAGACATGAAAGAGGACAATCTGAGCCCGTCAGTACTTACTGAAAGCAAGCTAAAGCGAAGCTTGAAGTTAGTACTGCTACGAAGGCGAAGTTAGCGGGAGCGTGCCTGATTTCATGTCTATACTGCATCGGAGCTTATTCTTAAAGAGTTACAGTCCTTCCCTTCGAAGGGCGCATTAAGCGGAATGCTCCTTTGCTTCTTCCGAAAGCTTCTCCTTCAGCCAGCCCTCCATAACCACAGCCTGGTTAAAACGCTCTTCTTTAGTAGCATAGAGAAGGGTAACATTTTCATGAGCAAGATGCTCTCTAACCAAAGCAATAAATTGCTCCTTCTCCGGATTCTTTTCCATCTCTTCCCAATACTTTTTCTCAAACAAGGGGAAATTTTCCTCTTTATGATTGAAAGTTTTGCGAAGAAAAGTAGAAGGGCTCATCTCCTTCGCCCAGTTATCCAAAGCGGCACGTTCCTTTGTGATGCCTCGTGGCCAAAGTCGATCCGTCAGGATACGAAATCCATCCTTATCTGTTTTTTCTTCATAAATTCGTTTACATTGAATAGAATACATTGTATAGCTCTCTTTCTACTGCGTGTTGAAGATGTTCTCTTTTGCAAGAGATTTTTCCGGTGCTTCCCAGAAGATAAGATTTTGGGCAAATGATGTTTTGACTGGAACTTGTTCAGCTTCCGAAAATAAAATGCTTTCTTATACCGGATTAACCGCCCCATAGGGGCGGCTTTCCTTGATTCTTAGCGGATATCGCGTGCGAAACATACGATATCTCGTTTATGCTGTTTCCGGGAAGAAAATCTTCATGTCATCTTCTACGGTTCCGATTCCGGCAATACCGAAGTTCTCTACAAGAACCTTTGCTACATTCGGAGA
>CAUUJL010000038.1:0-19317 GCA_963545375.1 uncultured Oribacterium sp. | reverse complement strand
GGCGGCCCCAACACCGCCTGCCCCACCCACCGGCCCAGAAAAACACCGCTACCGTGGACTCTCGTCTTTCCCTTGAGGCTTTCTTTCCTCTTTCCTTTCCTCCTACTTTAGCGGCACACTTCATGAGTGGATTACTTCATGAGTGACTTTCTTAGTGACTTTCTTAGTGACCTTCTTCCTAAATAACTTTCTTCTTTACCGTTAAGCTTAGTCCTTCTTACTCTCTCTACGAGCTGCCTTCCTAGGCAGTTCTTTCCCCTTATCTTCACAATATTCTGATAAGTAATTATATTATCGGCACATTTTGCAATTTTATATAAGCTTTTTAATAATAATTTGTTTTTTCTCTTTTCTCGGAAAGCTGCTCCCTCGCTGAGCTTTTTAAGAATTTTACACTTCCTTTATAATTATAGTCATTTTAAATAATCAAGTCCTTCTATTATGTTTTAAAATTGGACAAATATTTTTAATCTTGATAGTATCATGTGGAAAAATAATTTATCTGTTCAAAAATATTTTTCATTTTAATTATGCGAACAAATCAGGAGGAGCAGAATGGCAGAAATTTTCATCAAGAATTTATCCTTTCACTATGCGGATGATCAGAGAACCATTTTGGAAAAAATCACCGCCCAATTTTCTCAGGGAGAATTCGTCTGCATTCTGGGACAATCCGGTTGCGGAAAAAGCACTCTGCTACGCCTCTTTGCCGGCTTGGAGACCGCCAGTGCCGGGGAAATCTTGATTGGCGAGGAAAAAATACAGGGCACCTCCCTACAAAGAGCCGTGGTATTTCAGGATTACGGCCTTTTCCCTTGGTTAAGTATCGGGAAAAATATCCTGATTGCCCTGCAACAATGTTTTCCTAAGGAAGATAAAAAGAAGCTGGAGAAGCGGGTCGGTGAGCTTTTGCAGATGGTTGGCTTAAAGCCCGAGCTTTATCATAAGCTTCCCAAGAGCCTGTCCGGCGGAATGAAGCAGCGAACCGCCATCGCCCAGGCCTTCGGTATGGATGCCCCCATCCTCTTGATGGATGAGCCCTTCGGTGCGCTGGACGCCATCACCAGAAGAAAGCTGCAAAGGCTCTTAATCTCCCTTTGCAAGGAAAGGAAAGAACGAAAAACCGTACTCTTTGTCACCCACGACATTGATGAGGCGCTGCTCCTTGCAGACCGCATTTTCGTTTTGGGCCAGGCGCCCAGTCACATTATTCACTCCGTGGAGATTCCGAAGGATTTACGCAATCGCTCGGATTTACTCTTTGAAAATGAGTTTTTTATTACCCAAAGAAACACCCTGCTTTCCTATCTGAATGAAGACATCGAAAAGGGAGAAGAAGAATCCCTCTTGGGATAGGAACGGCAGGCTGATATACAGCTATGTAGGCATGAAAGGAGATTTATGAAAAGAATCAAAATGTTGGCAGCGGTACTTCCTTTATCTCTCGCTTTATTTGCTTGTCAGGGGCAGGGAAGCGGAGACAGCAAGAACTCCGGCACAGATACCGCCAAGGAGGGAAGCGCCAAGGCAGAGGATGGCTCTAAGGCTGAGGGCAGCAAAGAAAAAGCTGAAGGCAAGGATAAGAAGGAAGTCATTAAGATTAACTGGGCAAGAGACAACAGCGGTAATGCCTTCCAGGAATTAGCCATGGAAAAGGGATGGTTCAAAGACGAGGGTATCGAAATCACCCAGAAGCCCTTTGATGCCAGCAATGATGCTACCACCGCTCTTCTTTCCGGAAATATCGACATTTTCTCCAACTACGGTACCAACGGTCCCTTACAGACCTTGGCTGCAGGAGAAGACCTGCAGATTGTAGGGGGCTATATGGCAACCGGATGTATGCCCATTATCACCAGAACTGACAACAATGACTGGAAAGGGGTAGAAAGTCTGGTAGGGAAAACCGTTGCGGCGGACGCTTCCGATTACACCATCGGCGGTGCGCTTCTGGAAAAGGGCTATAATCCGAAAACCGATGTGAAGTGGGTACATTATCCCAACTACTCCGACATGACCGCCGCAGTTATCAAGGGAGAGGTGGACTATGCCGTTGTGGGAACCAGCCGTAATTACGAGGTTCAGCAGCAACCCAAGCTGAAGGTGGTAAGCTATAAGTCCGATTTAATGCCCTGGTACTCCTGCTGCCGTATGGTGGTAACCAGCAAGTATTTTGAAGAAAATAAAGATGTGGTTAAGAAGATTATCAAGGTGCTCCTTCGTGCCCAGGCTTACTATGAGAAGAGCCCGGAGAACAAGGCAGAGATAAAGAAGATCGTTGCCAAGAGAATGAATGTAACCGAGGATTACCTGGATTCCTATATGGACAACGAGCATTTCCGCATTTCCGTAGATCCTCTGAAGCACGAGGTGGAAAGAGCTTGGAATATTCTGGGCGAAACCGGCTTCTTAAGTGAGGGTTGGGACAAGATTAAGGTAGACGACCATATCCAAAACGACCTCTATTATGAAGCATTAGAGGAAGCAAAGAAGGATTACGGCAGTGAGAATCCGGAGTTCTATGAGAAGATGGAGCAGTTCTATCAGGAGCACGACGCTTAATCTTCTATAAAGAATGACCGTTAAGGATAATAGAATCTTTGTTTTAAACTCTTGAGAAAATGCGAGTGAGTGCAAAACGAATATATCCAAAGGGAATAAAGGAGAACAGATGATGAAGGTCATACAGGCTTTTTTTCGAAAATATAGCATAACTATTTTGGTGTATATCGGCATCATTGCTTTGTATGCCTTTGTGGCGAACAATCGCTTGATTAACGCCTTTCTCTTCCCCACCACAACAGCCATTTGCAAGGCCTTTCTCGGGGATTTGAATGTTATGCGTTTAAACCTGATTGCTTCCCTTTCCATCTTAACCCCGGCCATCCTGATTTCCTTAATCCTGGCTCTGGTTATCGGCATTATCATGGGAAGCAACAAGGGGCTTCGGGAGGCGCTCCATCCGGTGCTTTATACCATCAGTGTGGTGCCCTCCATCCTGCTTTCTCCCTTTGCCCTTTTACTGGCGCCGAGCTTTCGTATGGCTTCCCTCTTTCTGATTGTCTACGAAAGCATCTGGTCCACGGTTTTCGGAACCATCACCGGAATCATGACCATCGACAAGCGTTATCTGGACAAGGCGGATGTACTGAAGCTTAAGGGCTTAAAGCGGTACCTCTATGTGATTCTTCCTGCGGCCAGTCCTTCCATTATCTCCGGTTTTATCAACTCTCTCTCCGGCACCTTCGTTATGCTGGTGTATGCGGAGATGTACGGCGCGGAATATGGCATGGGCTATTATGTACGGCAAAATGCCGCACTTGGTCTGTATGACAAAACCTGGGCGGGCTTCATTTTCATGATAATCGTTCTGGTCATCGTGATGCAGTGCTTTGAGAAGATTCGAAACAGGATTCTACATTGGACGATGTAAGAGAAAAGGGATTTAAAAAGGAAAGAGTTATAAAAGCTGAAGAATGTATAGTATGCAAAAACAGCATAGGTCTAAAATTCGGGCACGCTCTCGCTAACTTCGCCCTTCGTTTTAGACCTATGCTGTTTTGCATCTCTTCTCTCTTTTTATAGCCTCTTTCTTTCGTTATAGCCTATTTCTTTTGCCACATCTTCTTTCGCTTATATTTTCTTTCTGTTTTATATCCCTTTTCTGTGACGGAGATGATGTAGGGAAAAGCTTTAATATCCCATTGAAAGTGACTTGCAATATATTTCCGGTTTTATTCAAAAACACAATAAACCTCTCGAAGAAAACATGATAAACTATCAAAAACGCACAAAAAAGGAGGGCATAGCTATTTATCCATCAAAGAAAATTATTGTGGTCAGTCACTGTGTTTTGAATCAAAATGCTGTGGTGCATGGCTTGGAACGTGCAAGGGGTGCCTTTCCCCTGGTGAAAGAAATTCTGGAGAGAGGGATAGGCATTGTTCAGTTACCCTGTCCGGAGTTCTTGTGTCTGGGAAGCAATCGTCCTTCGATGAATAAGGATGAGTATGAGAAGACGGAGGGCTATACCGAACATTGCCGGAGAATTTTAGAACCTGTGTTTTGGCAGTTGGAGGAGTATCAGAAAAACGCTTATAGTTATCTTGGCGTTTTAGGAATTCAGGAAAGCCCCAGCTGTTCCCTTTCCTTTCCCAAAGGCATCCTTATGGAAAAATATATGGATGAAATGGAAAGAAGAAACTGGACTCAGACCTGTTTCGAAGTGCCGGTATTCTATGACGAAGAGGAGAAGGATGAACAATGGGCAGAGTATAAAGACCGCTTTGTCGCCTTCTTAGAGGGAAAGCTCGAAGCTTACGGAAAGTAAATGCAAAAAATGCAGTGATAAAAACAAGAAACGAAAGGTAATAATCAAAAAGAGCAACAGAGAACAAAGAGATTAAAGAGATTAAAGAACAATGAAGGAGAAAGTAAGATGAACAAGCTGAATAAGAATACGAAAATCCTGTTATTTTGCGCGCTGGCGGTGGTGGTAAACGTGGTTTTTGGCGATTTTGTCAGTATGCTAAAGATACCGCTTCTTTTTATGGATACCATCGGTACTATCTTTATTGCGGCATGCTATGGTATGGGCTATGGCATCCTTACCGGAGTGGCCACCAACCTCTTGATGGGCTTTACGGCCAGCCCCAGCGCAATCCCCTTTGCCCTGGTCAATGTCGTGGTTGCAGTAGTAGTTGCCTTAATCAGTAAAGCAGGAAAGAAGGGCTTCAGCCTTCCCAAGGCAATCGTTGCCGGACTGCTTTTAGCCATTCTGTGCCCAATGGTGGGAGCCCCCATTCGTATCTTCCTCTTCGGAGGACTTACCGGATCCGGAACGGACTTGGTGATTATGGCCTTAAAGCAATCCGGTCAAGAGCTCTTTACCTCCGTTTACCTTGGGGCAGTCAGCGGAAACTTAGTGGATAAATTGCTGTCCTGCGTGCTGGTATCTCTCCTCTTACAAAGAGAAGCAATGAAACGAAGCCTTTCCTTGTAAAAGAAGGGAATAAAAACTGATAACAAGAATGGATAAAAAGATTAACGAACAGTAATCGAATAAAACGACAAATTAGCACCATGCAAAAACAGCATAGGTCTAAAACGAGGGCAATCTGAGCCCGTCGGTACTTACAGAAAGCAAGCGACGCGACGCTTGATGTTAGTACCGCTACGAAAGGCGAAGTTAGCGGGAGCGTGCCCGAATTTTAGACCTATGCTGTTTTGCATGTATTATAATATTTGTTTTTTATTTCTGTTTGTATCCCTTTTCTTTTATGCCAAGGAAGCTACGCCCATTTTCCGGACAGGCTGTAAACCTTCGCCAAAAGACCTCCCAAAAACTTGCCGTGAAGCTTCCGGAATTGTTCCCTTTCTTCCTTTAGGCGGTTTTTGTTCTTCATTTGCTTTCTGGTTTCCGCTTCTCCATGTCTTCGATAGGAAAGCAAAGCCTTCTTAATATAGAGGAAACGCCCCTCTTTTTCCGCCAAATGCAGGAAGGCATCCCAATCCGTAATAAAACGATAGTCATTTTTAAATAATAATCTTCTACAATGTGCTGTCACATAGGTACAGCTGGGACAAGGAATGCTGTTTCCAAAAAGCAGGGGAAGCTTTTTCCAGAGGCTATTTTCCGTATGATGGGTAAAATGATAGGGAAGTCGCAGGATTCTTTTTACTTTCTCGGCAACATTCGGCAGCTTCTGTCCCATACCGTCAATGTCCTGCACCGCAGTGAAAATCAAGCTGGCATCCGGATATAGGGAATAGGCATGCTCCACAGCCTTCGAGTAATCTTCATGATAAAGGTCATCCTGATGGGCAAGGGTAACCAGCTTTGCTCTCTTTCTTCCTACCTCCAATGCAAAATTCCAATCCCTTGCCAAAGAGGGCTCTCCGTTTCGGACAAATAAAGGCAGGCGATATTCTCTGGAAATCCTCTTTAAAAAGGCATTAGGAGTTGCGGTACATAGGTAAATGGGAGATGGGTTTTTTTGCTTTAAAAGAGATTGAATGCATTCTTCCAAATAAGAGGATTCTCCGTAGCAGGGAATCACGAAGGCATGCAGTACCTTCTTTCTCTTCTTTAAAGCGATAAACTTTCTTTCCGGAAGTCCCCTTCCGCCTCTCTCCTCTGCATGGGCAGCGGCTTTTTCGATAAATGCCTCGGTTTTTTCCTTTGCCGTCTTAAAAAATCTGCATCTTCTGGCTTTTCGCGCTTTAAAGGAAAGTCCCGACTTTTCCGACTTCTGAAGGATAGACTGTGGCTGTTCTGCCTTTCGTTCCGCATTCTGAAGTAGACTCAAGTTCTGAAGCTGTTCCGAGTTCTGATGCAGCTCCGGCTCTCGAATCGGATTCTGAGAGCGTTCCGACCTTCCTTCCAATGCATGAGACAGCTCCTGCTTTTCTTCCTCCAGAAAGCGGTTTACACCGCCCTTAGCCTTCTCTCCTTCTGCAAATATTCTTTTCTTCAATGCTTCCTTATCCATTTTTACTCCTTTGGCATTGCGGTAAGATTCATAATGTTTCTATTTTAACAAAAAATTAATTTCATTTCTACCGTTCTGCGGAAGCTTTTTTCCCATAATCCAGGTTTTTTCCCTAACTCCGGGTTTTTCCTTTAACTCCGGGTTTTCCTTTAATTATAAGAAGGGACTATAAAATCAAAATAAAAAATAGGTTTTCGGCAATATAGGTCTAAATGAGGGGTAGTCTGAGCCCGTCGGTACTTACTGAAAGCGAGTAAAAGCGAAGGCTTGAACTTAGTACCGCTGCGTGGCGAAGCTAGCGAGAGCGTGCCCCAAATTTAGACCTATATTGCTTAGAAAACTATTTTGATTTTATAGTCCCTTCTGTATTACATCACTCTTCCAAACCGAATTATGCCTTCTTCTTTCTGTAGAAGGTATTGTCCATAGGAAGCTTGGTTCTAAATTCATGATCCAAGGCATAGTATGCGTTGGCAATCGCGGGAGCGATAGGAATGCTGGCAATCTCCCCGATACCCTTCGCACCAAAAGCAAATGGGATAGGTGTATCTCTTTCTACATAGATGGCATGAATATTCGGAATCTGGTTAGCACGAAGTAGTCCCAAGGTACCAAGCTTAGCTGTTGGTACACAATCCTTTAAGGGGAAGTCCTCCGTTAAAGCATAGCCCATTCCCATCAATACTCCACCTTCAATCTGTCCTTGAATCGCAACCGGGTTTACAACCTTTCCGGAGTCATGGGCAGCATACACATCCGTTACCTGTCCCTGCTCATCCAATAGTACCAGATTGGTCGCAAAGGCATAAGCTACGTGAGACTTGGGGTTGGGGAGGTCAGCGCCAAGCTTATCTGTGGGATCAAAGAACTCGAAGAAGTATTCTTTTCCTTCCAATGCGGAAAGGTCTCCACCTACCTTGTCCAAATCTCCCTTAATCTCTAAGGCAATTCCCTTTACCGCCTCACCGGTAATCAAGGTCTGACGAGAACCGGAGGTAGTTCCGGAATCCGGAGAATCCTCTGTGGAGCCCTTGGAAAGGTCAATCTTTTCTACCGGAAGACCTGTACCGCTCTGCATCATTTGCATAAATACGGTACGACAGCCCTGTCCAATGTCGGAAGCTGCTGTATACAGCTCTACCACACCATTCTTGATGACTGCCCTGGCTCTTCCCTTATCCGGAAGACCTACACCCACACCGGCATTCTTCATGGCACAAGCCAAACCTGCTCTTTCCTTATTGGCTTCATAAATGTCCTTGACCGCCAATAGCGTTTCCTTAAGGGCTGTAGAGGAGTCTGCAATCTGTCCGTTGGGAAGAACCTTTCCAGGCTCAATAGCATTACGGAAACGGATTTCCCAGGGGCTGATGCCCACCTGCTCAGCCAGCTTGTCAATCAGCATCTCCAGAGCATACTCACTTTGACATACACCGAAGCCACGGAAAGCTCCTGCAGGAGGGTTATTGGTGTAATAACCATATCCCAAAATATTGGTATTCTGATACGTGTAAGGTCCAACGGAATGGGTACATGCTCTTTCCAGTACCGGTCCGCAAAGAGAGGCGTAGGCTCCGGTATCAAAGTAGATTTCACAATCTAAGCCCTGGAAAATACCATTTTCATCACAAGCCAAAGTAAAGGTTCCCTCCATAGCATGACGCTTCGGGTGGAAGTTGATAGATTCCTGACGGGAGAACTTTACTTTTACCGGTCTTCCCACCTTTAAAGCCATCAGCACGGCAATATGCTGTACGGAAACGTCTTCCTTACCACCGAATCCGCCACCTACGAGCTTGTTCTCTACCACGATTCTGGAGGGATCCCAACCCATCATGATGGAAATTTCTTTTCTGGTATCATACACGCCCTGGTCAGTGGTATAAACCTTTACACCGTCCTTATAAGGGAAGGCAATGGCGCACTCGGGCTCCATGAAGGCATGTTCTGTAAATGGAGTAGAGAAACTCTCTGTTACCACATATTTTGCTCCCGCAATCGCCGCCTTGGCATCTCCACGGGTCACGTGTCTTTGCTGGCAAAGATTTCCATTAGGGTGAATCTTCGGTGCATTTTCCGCCTTAGCCTCTGCAATGCTTCTTACCGGCTCCAAAACCTCATACTCTACCTTCACCAGCTTCTTAGCAGCCTCTAAAATAGAAGGAGTCTCTGCAACGATTAAGCAAAGTGCGTCTCCAATGCAACGGGTGGTATCCCCTTCGGCAATCATAACATCCCAGTCCTGCTGAATATGTCCCACCTTATTATTGGGAACATCTGCAGCCTTTAAGATCGCAAGAACACCGGGAAGGCTCTCCGCCGCCTCTGTATTAATCTTTAAAATCTTGGCTCTTGGATACTCTGTACGCACAGCCCCACCGTAAACCATGTTTTCCATTTCCACGTCATCAGGATATTCTCCGGTTCCCAGAACCTTCTCACGAACATCCACACGGAAGGCAGACTGTCCAACCTCAAAGTCATCACCGGTCTCCAAATCGGACTGAATCTTTTCTTCTCCCCGAAGTACCTTTGCCGCAAGCGCAATGCCTTCGATAATCTTCTTATATCCTGTACATCTGCAAATGTTGGAGCGAATGGCTTTCTTAATGTCCTCTTCTGTGGGATTCGGGTTCACGTCAATTAAAGCCTTGGCGCTCATCACCATACCGGGAATACAGAATCCGCACTGTACGGATCCGGCACGTCCAAAGGCATAGACATAGGCTTCCTTCTCCTGAAGGCTCAGTCCTTCAACGGTAACAATGTTCTTTCCCACTGCCTTTTTGGTGGACAAAATACAGGAACGCACAGCCTTTCCATCAATCAAAATAGTACAGGTTCCGCAGGCTCCTTCACTGCAACCGTCTTTTACGGACTTGCACTTTAAATCGTCACGAAGAAAACGAAGCAAAGGCTTATCTTCCTTTGTTTCCACCTCTTTTCCGTTTACAATAAAACGAAATACATCCATCTCTTCCATAAGCATCTCCTACTTCCTAAACTCAATTTAACGACGAAGGTATCCTCTTCCCTTTTTACTCTCTCCTAAGCCAATGCAGATAAAGGAATGTTTCCTTTTCTTATCGACTAGGCTTTTCATTGTTTTGAAAAGCCTTCGCTTGCTTATCGCAATCTGTACTCCTGCAGGATATCTCTTTATTTTTTAGGTCGCTCCTGGAATCTAAAAAATAATTATGTCGTTTACAAATTAACAATAAGATTATAAACGAAAGCGGTGAGAGTTGCCACCCTCACCGCAAAGACTTCCCTTTTTTCCAAAAGAGAGCAAAAACTTTTGTGCGATTTGCCTAACAAATTTTTAGGCAAAAACCAAAATATTTTTCAGTTTGCTTTCTGAAGATTTTCCTTCACTACTCTTTCTACGGCATTTAAAATATTTTCATAACCTGTACAACGGCATAAATGTCCGGAAATGAGCTTTCTTAACTCGTCTCTGGTATAGTCCTTTCCTGTTCCCACAATCTCCACAGCGGTGAGAATCAGTCCGGGAGTACAGAAACCGCACTGTACTGCAGCCTCTTCAATAAATGCGGTCTGAACCGGATTCAGCTCTCCGTTTGATCCCTTAAGACCTTCTACGGTAAGAACGGACTTTCCGTCTGCCCACATGGCCAGGTAGATACAGCTGTCCACTGCCTCTCCGTTTACCAAAACGGTACAAGCTCCGCACTCTCCTACCTCACAGCCCTTCTTTACAGAAGTTAAGTCAAGACGCACTCTCAAAGCATCCAGGAGAGACTCTCTCTCATCCACAGCCAGTTCCACATCTCTTCCATTCACCTTAAAATGAATAATTTTAAGCATTGATCTGTCCTCCTTGTAAAACAATGGCTTCCTTTAAAGCACGCTTTGCCAACTCTGAAATCACCTGTAAACGGAACTCCTTTGAAGCTCTCCAAGAGCTTCTGGGACGAACCTCTGTTAAGGCGATATTTACATAGTTCTCAATTCTTTCCGTATCGGTGCAAGCCGCACCCTTCAGGCTTTCCTCCGCCTTCGGACAACGAATGGGGGTAGGAGCCGCTACACCGTAGCCCAGTCTTACTTCTTCAATATGCTTCTTCGCTTTGTCCAGCTTTACCATTACCGCACAGCCCAGAGTGGCAATCTCCATGGCTTTTCTCTTTCCGTACTTAATGTATTTTCCGCTGAAGCCTTCGTAATCTTCTTTCTTAATCAAGAAGCCGGTACAAACTTCATTTTGCTCACGGACAGTCTTTCCCGGGCCGGTATAAAACTCTGAAATCGGAACTCTTCTCTCCCCATTAGGGCCTGTCAGGCAAACAATGGCATTTAAAACCTGCATGCCTGCTGCAGAGTCTGCGGAGGTTGCTCCGTTACAGATGTTTCCGCCGATGGTTCCCATATTTCGAATCTGGGGACCTCCAACGGTGTCCACGGCCTCTCCCAGCATGGGGATATGCTTTTGTACCAGAGGGTCATTGGTCAAATGGGTAAAGCAGGTTCCTGCTCCGATGAAAAGGTCTCCGTTGTCCAAAAGCTTTACGCCCTTTATTTCTTCAATATTTTTAATGGATACCAGCGCTTTCCCCGCATCCTTTCCCTCACGAACACGAATCAATACATCGGTTCCGCCGGAAATGATTTCCGCATTGGGATTGGCAGTTAGGGCCTGCACCGCATCCGCTACATCCTTTGCTTCATGAAATCCCTGTAAATCAAACATGTCTTTATCCTCTCCTTTACCATAAGATAAATATCACTCTTGTGTTTTACGGACGGGAGTCCCGGTTAAAACAGGGCCCCCTGTCCTCTATGTTCTATACAATCTTGAGAAGAAACCGGCATAGGGAGGAAGCCCTCCCTATAGCTTTTCTTCCTTAGTCTACAGAGATTGTCTTAATTAATCCTGCCTCGCGGAAGGCATCTGTGAGTCTCTGGCTGGTCATCGGCGCCACATTCATGGCAACGCCGGTAGCCTGTAAAATAGCGTTTCGTACTGCAGGAGCTGCTGCAATAACAGGAGGCTCTCCCAGGGACTTATTGCCGTAAGGACCGGTTGGGTCCTCTACCTCTACGAATTCCACTTCCAGATCGGGAACATCCATAGCGGTTGGAATCTTAAAGTCTAAGAGGTTCGCGTTTAATACCTTTCCGGTCTTCGGATCTACCAGTAAATCCTCGGATAAACCGAAGCCAAGGCTCTGTGCCATTCCGCCGTGAACCTGTCCCTTCGCGGTATCGTGGTTAATGATTCTTCCGGAATCATGTACTTCCACGATTCGTAAAATATCCACCAGGCCTAAGGGGATGTCCACTTCCACCTCGGCATAACATACACCGGAGGAGAAAGTATTGCTCTTACAGTGGTTGGTACATTCCGCCGCAATATGCACAGACTTATCCAAAGAATAGAACGCGGTGTCTGCCAAAATTGCAAGGGGAAGTAGTGGGGTTCCGCTCTTCTTTTCCACAATCTGAGAATCCACCAGTTCTAAGGAATCCTTGGAAATCTCTGTTTCTTCAGAAAGGGAAAGAAGCTCTCGAATCTTCTTTGCCGCAGCGCTAACCTCTTCAGCATATACGGTTTTGGAGAAATCCTGTACCGCATTGTTTAACATATATTCCGCATAGTCTAAGATACGATCCTTAAACTCCTCTGCCACCTTCTTACAAGCCATACCGGAAACATAGGTCTGGCGAGAAGCGTAAGCTCCTGTATCGAAGGGAGCAGTATCGGTGTCCTGGGTAGAACATACATAGACATCTTCATAACGAATACCGGAGGCCTCTGCTGCCATCTGGGTAAATACGGTATCCGCACCCTGTCCAATCTCCGTAGCCCCCATAAAGAGCTGGCAGGAACCGTCCTGGTTCAATACCATACGAGCTGCAGCAGTCTCTAAAGCGATAGGATGAACACCGGTCTTATAGCAGAAAATCGCCATACCGATACCTCTTCTCTTGTCTCCGCTTTGAGGCTTATTGTACTCTGCTCTCTTCTCCTTCCAGTTTGCAAGTTCCGCACCCTTTATCATGGAATCCTTTAATCCATAGGAATGGAAGGTAATGCCATTGTGCGGATCCTTAAAGCCTGCAGGAATACAGTTCTTTAAACGAAGTTCCAGAGGATCCATTCCGATTTTTCTTGCCAAATCATCGGTTAAGCACTCGGTAATCCATACAGACTGGGGAATACCGTATCCTCTCATAGCGCCTGCGGTAGGAGCGTTGGTATAAACGGTCCAGCAGTCTACCTCTGTACCAATCTTATCAATATATAATTCTTTGAAGACATTTCCGCAGTTTGCACAGATGGCGTGGCCATGGGAAGCGTATCCGCCGTTGTTGGCAAAGGCTTCCATCTTTCTGCTAAGAATCTGTCCGTCCTTTGTTACCACAGCCTTGGTATGTCCGGTAATCTGGTGTCTGGTTCTGGTGCCGTAAATGGTCTCCTCACGGGAAATCTCCAAACGCACCGGTCTTCCTCCCACCTGCATGGACATGTAGGCATTTAAGGGCTCATACAATACGTCCTGTTTGTTACCGAATCCGCCGCCGATATAAGGCTTAATGATACGAACTCTTCCTGCAGGAACCCCAAGAGCCATGGCTGTATATAAACGAACGATATGGGGAATCTGGGTGGAGCAGACAATGGTAATCTTGTCATTCACATCCACATAGGCAAAGGACACCGGAAGCTCGATATGGCAGTGAGAAATCTTCGGCGTATCATACACCTGCTCGTAGGTGAAGATATTTTCCTCTCCATACTCTTCCTTAGCCTTCTTAAGACCTTCCTCGAAGGTATAGTCCTTCTCTCCCATAGTCATGTGGCTATGAACGATAACATTGTCCTTCCGAAGATCAGGATGAAGCGCCTGGGCTCCCTCCGCCAATGCCTCTTCCACGGTGGTCATCACGGGATACTCCTCATATTCCACCTTTAAAAGACGAAGAGCCTGGTCGCAGGCAACTTCATTTTCCGCGATAACGCAGGCAATATCGTCTCCGTAAATCCGGACTCTTTGATTCAGAAGCTTTCTGTCACAGATATCCTGGTGGGCTTTCTCCACAGACCAGGGGTGTCCTGCTGTAGGGAATTGAATATCCGGCACATCAAAACAGGTAAGAATCTTCACGACTCCCGGTACCTTCTCCGCCTCACTGGTATCAATGCTCTTTACCAAACCATTTCCGATAGTGGCATGGTAAACCTTACCGTGCAAAATATTCTTCGGCTCTAAGTCCGCAGTATACTTTGCTTCGCCTGTGACTTTTCCATAGGCATCAACACGAATCTTATCTTTCCCTACTGCACGCATGGAAACCCTCCTGACTGTTTGCAAATGCATCCATTGGTTACGAAAATACAAGGCCTTCTTCCTCCGGAATGGCTTTGTCTAAGTATAAAATTCCCCATTTCTGGAGTCTATTCACAGTTTTTGCCAAGCTTTTTTGGTGCTTCTGTCATAGATTTAACAAAAATATTTTTTAGATAATCTAAATTTTTGTACTGACTGGCAAAAATCCGTTCCGTTACAGCTTATCCTTGCATCTTCCTACAAGCTTGATATTACTGGATTTTTTGCCAAAAAGCCATTTTAATATTTCCAAGGTTTTTCCTTTATTTTTAGAAATTTCCGTGAACTTGTCTAATTTTTGGCGCATTGTCAAAATATAGACAAGCACTTTACAGGGTGTTACAATACAGTCCAGATTCTTGTTATAGGATTTTTTATCTTTTTGAAAAAACAGGAAAGATTTCTATGAAAAATCACAAAAAGGGATAGCTACATTTTCAAGGAAGAAAGCTCTACAGTCCGACATCGGAAAATGCTGCTTGGGAGCAAATCAGGAAGCTCCTTAGGCACAAACCATTGAAAATATCTATTCCCCGGTGATATTTCAGGAATCTTTTTTCTTTTTCAAACAAATGAAGGAGGAAAAATGAGTCAAGAAAAGTCAGTAGCACGCATGGAGAACATTTACAAGCTAGACGGAAGAGTGCCCATCGGAAAGGCCATCCCCTTCGGCTTACAGCATGTCTTAGCCATGTTCGTATCCAACCTGGCCCCTATTACTATTATCGCAGGAGCCGCACAGCCCGCCCTTACCCAGCAGGAAATCGCCATGCTCTTACAAAACGCGATGTTTGCCGCAGGTATCGCCACCTTTATCCAGCTGTATCCGGTCTGGAAGGTTGGTGCCAAGCTTCCTATCGTAATGGGTGTAAGCTTTACCTTCGTGACCATCCTGTCCACCATTGCCGCAAACTTCGGTTACCCTACCGTCATCGGTGCAGTCATCGTAGGCGGTTGCTTTGAAGGTGTTTTAGGACTTTTGGCAAAGTATTGGAAGAGAATCATTACTCCCATCGTTGCCGCAACCGTTGTAACCGCCATCGGCTTCTCCCTTTTTACCGTAGGCGCACGTTCCTTCGGCGGAGGCTACGGAGATGACTTCGGTTCCAAAGAGAACTTAATCATTGCCACCGTAACTTTACTTACCTGCATCGGCTGGAGCATTTTCGTAAAGGGCTATATGAAGCAACTTTCTGTATTGGCCGGCTTAATCGTGGGATATATTCTTTCCATATTTATGGGTAAGGTGGATTTAAGCCTGATTTTCTCTGACGGCTTTGTGTCTTTACCAAGACTCTTCCCCTTTACTCCACAGTTTAACATCGGAGCCATCCTTTCCGTTTGTATCATCTTCCTGGTTTCCGCAGCAGAGACCATCGGAGATACCACAGCCATGGTAGCCTCCGGCTTAAACAGAGAAATCACCGAAAAGGAAATTTCCGGCTCTCTGGCATGTGACGGATTCGGATCCAGCATTTCCGGACTTTTCGGCTGTGCTCCCGTAACTTCCTTCTCCCAGAACGTAGGTCTTATCGCCATGACCAAGGTAGTAAACCGTTTCACCATTGCCACCGGTGCAGCAGCAATGCTGTTGGCAGGACTTCTGCCCCCTGTAGGACATTTCTTTGCTTCCCTTCCCCAGAGCGTTTTAGGGGGATGCACCATCATGATGTTCGGAAGCATCGTAGTCTCCGGAATGCAGATGATCGCTTCCTGCGGCTTCAGCCAGAGAAATATCGTCATCGCTTCTCTTTCCTTGGCAGTAGGAATCGGCTTTACCTCCAGCACGGAGAGCAGCATCTGGCACATCTTCCCCTCCATCGTACAGACCGTATTCGGGGAAAATGTCGTAGCGGTAGTCTTTGTTGTCGCTTTGATTTTAAGTGCGATTTTGCCGCAGAACATGGAGGTGGCAAAGCTTACAGAGTCTGTTGAAGAAGAGAAATAAAAGAAGATTTACATGCTTTGCAGGTAGTACTTGTTAAGCATACAGAAAAGAAAAGCAAGAGCTACTCTTGCTTTTCTTTTGCTTTAGTCGTACAATATCTTGTACAACTAATTCGAAGGAGAAAAACTATGGAAGCTGTTGCCTATTCCAATTTCAGACAGAATTTAAAGCAATACATGAAGCAGGTAAATGAAGATGCTGATGCGCTGATTGTAACCGCAAAGGATGCAGAGGATACCGTAGTCGTACTCTCTAAAAGAGAATATGACAGCTTGCAGGAAAGTCTTAGAATTCTATCCAATTCTTATTTAATGGAAAAAATACGCCATGGAGATACACAATTCCGAAAAAAACAATTCCAAACCCATGACTTGCTTGAGGTAAAAGAAGATGATTAAAGCCTGGTCCGATGAGGCGTGGGAAGATTACCTCTGTTGGTATGCCCAAAATAATAAAAGTACCATCAAAAAGATTCATCGCCTTATTGAGGCGATAGAAAGAAGTCCCTTCTCAGGAATCGGCAAACCGGAAGCTCTAAAATACGAGCTTAGCGGAAAATGGTCCAGACATATCACGGAAGAAGATCGGCTGATTTATGCTATTGAGGATGATGTATTATACATCTATTCTTGCAAGGACCATTATTGAATTGAATAAGAGAAAGAATTTCCATTATAAAAGAAACGCTGAAGTAGTGATTTATCGCTTTTCAACAATATAGCCTGTAACAGGGGCACGCTCCCGCTAACTTCGCCTCGCAGGGGTTCTAAGCTTTTATAGTACAAAAGCCAAGAACCCGCGGGCTCAGATTGCCCCTTATTACAGGCTATATTTCGAAAAGCAAAAGTGCTCTAGTATTCTGAGCGCTACTTCAGCGTTTCTTTTTTATATGTTTTCTTTCTCTTGTTTTGAAAAATTATTGCTCCAAAGCTTTAGTCTGTTACGTCAAAGAACAAATTCTCCGGCTCTTTCTCATACAGCTCTACCGTATAGAAGTACTTCAGCTTAGACTGTACTTTGTCATTCTTCTCCGGCGTAAAGACCAGTTTTTCTTCGTTACTGCCGCTCAGCTTTTTCACAGGATAACGTTTTATTGCCTGCAGACTATCATCCGGCTCGGTAAGATATAATGCGGTTAATTCTCCATAGATATCCCACTCTGCACCGTAAACTACGGCAATCTGATTTCCGCTTCTATTAAAGCCGCTATGCTCCAAAAGCAGAACCTCTCCCTTTTGTAAATATTCCAAAACCGTCTTAGAAAAGTCGGAAGGATTAACTTCCCGCTCATCAAAGAGAGCTTCATTTCTTAAGTTCTGGGGAAGGGTACTGTTCTGTGCTTCCTCTCTTCCCAAGTTGGAAGCGGAAGCTGTTGCTTCTGAACGAGATAGGGTGGACGCACTGGCTCTTTGGCTTTGACCGGCTTCCTGTGTCTTTGGATACAGGGCATAAGCACTGGACCTTGTAGGAGCAACGGCCTCGGTATAAAGCTCATCCAGGCTATGGAGTTTTCCAAAGATTTTCGCCTTAAAACTTCCGCTTTGAGGGCTTGTTCCCCGGAGATTCACCACGTCACTACTTCTTTGTAAAAGGGCATGCCGTAAAGCATCTCGTTCTGCCGCATAGTAGCTTAATCTGGAAATGTAGTTCTCTTCTCCTGCACCGTATACTCTTTCCGCTACATTCGCCGTGTCATAAAAGCCGGAAGAAGCGGTTTGGGGAATGATTTCAAAAGCGTAGGTATTCTTTGCAATAACCAGATTCTCATCTTTTCTAAAGCTTCCTGCATTTAAATCGACACCCTTGGCAAATAAAGCGAATCTGCTTTCTCCCTTCTTATAAATCACTTGAAGGCGATCAGGCTCTTCTAAACCGTTTTTAAATTTCTCCTCTGTCTCTCGGAAAGCCGCCTCTCTCTTAGCCTGCTGCTGTCTTATAAGTTCAGCATTTTCGCGGTCTCTCCGCTCTTTTTCTTCTCTGGCAGCCTGTTTTCTTTGCTCTATTATCTGCCGATCCAAGCGTTCTTTTTCTTCCCTTCTTAACTGTTCCTGTCTATAACGCTCCTCCTGTCCTATTTTCCTAAGCAACTCGTTTTGCTCATGGAAGCTATACAGCTCTTCTCTTGTTGCAAAGGGATTCTTGGTAGAGGGATTATAGCTAGTCTGCCAAGCACTGCTGCTTGAACCGGAGGAACTTCCGCCTCCGGAAGAACTTCCCCCGCCGCCGGAACCGCCACCGGAAAAGCTTCCGCCACCGCCACCGGAGCTGGAACCGCCACCTCCGCCGCCGGAGCCTCCTGCACTCTTCACCACGCCGGAGAACTTCACCGCGCCTGCATTGGCCTCCGCAGCCTGAGACTGGGAAGCTCCTGAAGCCTCAGACTTTACCTGTGCCACAAGACTTACGATTTCCTCCAAGCTCTTTCCTTCTTTTCTGGCCTGCTCCGCTACCGCTTCCTTTTCTTTCGTGCTCTGTACACCCTTGGAAAGGTCGAACAAAGGCTCGCCCTTCTCATTGGCGCACTTTCCGCCCTCCTGTACAAAGAAGCCGTCCGGTGTCTTTTCATTGTGATACATTCTTCCGGAATCACCGGCAAAGTAATAACAGTAGCCGTCAACCCACTGCCAACCTGTTGCCATCTTTCCTAAAGAATCCGCCTTGGTGTCCAGGAAGAACCATTTTCCGTCCTTCTCCATCCATCCGCTTTTTAGATTCTTGCTCTGGGGATCCACAAAGTACCACTGTCCCTTGCTTTCCACCCAGCCGGTCTTCTCCTGACCGTTTCCGTCCACGTACTTCCAGTTGTTTCCATCCTGTTGCCATCTTCCTTCAGAAGCCGCAGTACCCTGTCCCTCCGCGAAAGCCTGTCCGCTAAACAAACCAAGCAGAATGGCAGTAGCCAAGGGGAACAGTACTCTGTCTATTCCTTGTTTCTTCATTTTGCCTCCATTCCGGAAAAAAGAAGGACCTCCCTGACCGACTTTTCTCTATTCCTAAGGGGTAATCCGGGCCCTGCAATATACTGCAAAGCCTTTAGTCAACGTAACCGTTTTTTTACTACTCCCTTAAACACTCTATACTTCTAAAAAGGTCGAGGCCAATGTTTCGCAAAGCTCTTGTCTTTACAAGAGGAAAATGCTTTGTCTTAAACTGCAAAGCCGGAAAATGCGTAACATTCCTCGACGGAAGACTCTCCTTCGTCTCTAAATCCGAAATCCCTGGAAGAATCCGTCTTTATTATAATCGGCAAGGTTTTTGACAAGATAAGCGTTTGATTTAATTTTTTTCTTTTCCCAACTCCGGTAAATATTGAATCGGGCTTTTCTTTTCGTCTTCAGCCTATGGATTCGAGGTTTGGACCTTTCCTTTATTCGATATTTCCGGTTTGGGCTTTTCCTTCATTCGATATTTTCGGTTTGCGTTTTTCTTCTTCCCTATTTAGAATAAAAAAATCGAAAAAAGTTTTTCCGAAAAAAGGAGGCAAAATGAATACCGATATCCTGCAATTACAGTCCGATTATCTGGA
>CAUUJL010000037.1:0-20122 GCA_963545375.1 uncultured Oribacterium sp. | reverse complement strand
ACTACCCCTCATTTAGACCTATATTGCCGAAAATCTATTTATTATTTTGATTTTTACAGTCCCTTTTGCATTTAAAAAGAGGAATCGTTTGGTAAAGCAATCAGTAAAGGAGTAATATGCGGGCTGGAAACGGGATAGAGAATTTTTCCAAAAATGTATTTCATGACGGTGTAATGCGGGAACGTTTACCGAAAAATGTATACCAGAAGCTGAAGAAAAGTATGCAGGAGGGCTATGCTTTAAGCCCTGACTTGGCGGATGCAGTGGCTCAGGGAATGAAGGAATGGGCTATTGAACAGGGCGCTACCCACTATACCCACTGGTTTCAGCCCTTATCCGGCATTACCGCGGAAAAACATGAGGCCTTTTTAAGTCCTGTGGGAGAAGGAAAGGTGATGCTGGAATTTTCCGGAAAAGAGCTGGTGCGTTCCGAGGCGGATGCTTCTTCCTTTCCCTCCGGCGGTTTAAGAGCCACCTTCGAAGCCAGAGGCTATACGGTGTGGGATTGTACCAGTCCCGCTTTCCTGAGAAAGGACGGAGAGACCACAACCCTCTGCATTCCTACAGCCTTTTGCTCCTATACCGGAGAGGCACTGGATAAAAAGACTCCCCTTCTCCGTTCCATGGAGGCGATTAATCGGGAGGCTTTACGACTCCTCCGTCTTTTTGGAAATCAAAGCAGCCGCTCCGTTAAGGCGACTGTTGGTGCGGAGCAGGAGTATTTTCTGGTAGACCGGGAAAAATACCTTAGAAGAAAAGATCTGGTTTACACCGGAAGAACTCTTTTCGGCAGAATGCCGGCAAAGGGACAGGAGCTGGATGACCATTATTACGGCGTTATCCGGAAGAGAATTGCCGCCTTTATGGGGGATATGGATCAGGAGCTTTGGGCTTTAGGGGTTCCTGTAAAGACCGAGCACAATGAGGTGGCTCCTGCCCAGCATGAGATGGCGCCCATGTTTGAGGAAGCCAATTTGGCGGTGGATCACAATCAGCTGGTAATGGAAAATCTAAAGAAGGTGGCTTCCCGTCATGGTTTGGAGTGCCTTCTTCATGAAAAGCCCTTCGAAGGCATTAACGGTTCCGGAAAGCATAACAACTGGTCCTTGTCCACCGATGACGGCATTAATCTGATGAATCCGGGAGAAACACCCCATGAAAATGTGCAGTTTCTTCTGGTTTTGGCCTGTGTTTTAGCTGCTGTGGATAACCATGCGGATTTACTGAGGATGTCTGCGGCCAATGTGGGAAATGACCATAGACTTGGGGCGGATGAGGCACCTCCCGCCATTATTTCCTGCTTTTTGGGTAGCCAGTTGGAGGAGGTAGTAGCCCAGCTCATCGGAACAGGCTATGCTACGAAATCCACAAAGGGAGAGCATATCAATACCGGTGTACGTTCCCTTCCGGATGTGGCCAGGGATGATACGGACAGAAACAGAACTTCTCCCTTTGCTTTTACCGGAAACAAGTTTGAGTTTCGTATGGTGGGCTCCTCCGATTCTATTGCCGGTGCCAACATTATCCTGAACACCATTACGGCGGAGCAGTTTAAGCTGGCAGCGGATTTTCTGGAACAGCAGGAAGACTTTGAAACGGCGGTACATGATTATCTGAAGAAGCTCTTAAGAGAGCATGAGCGGATTATTTTCAATGGGAACGGCTATGGAAAGGAATGGGTAGAGGAGGCGAAGAGACGAGGTCTTCCCAATCATCCATCTATGGTGGATGCCATCTCTGCCTTGACCACGAAGAAGTCCATCGATTTATTCTCCTCCTTCGGCATCTACACGGAGACGGAGCTTAAAAGCCGGGAGCTAGTGGAGTACGAACATTACAGTAAGGTGATTTCCATTGAGGGAAGAGCCATGGTGAATATTTCCGGAAAACAGATTATTCCGGCAGCGATTCGCTTCGTACAAAACTTGGCGGAATCCTTAAATGCCGTTAAGGGTGCTTCTCCGAAGGCCAGCACCTATGCCCAGGAAAAGCTGCTAAACCGGGCCTCTCAGCATTTGGAGGATATGGAAAAGGCCAGAGAAAAGCTTCTGCAGCATTTGGAAGAGGCTGCGGAGCTATCGGAGGAAAAGGAAAAAGCCTTTTTCTTCCATAAGGTGATTACCAAGGATATGGCGGAGCTGCGAGAGCCGGCAGATTTACTGGAGACCATCATGGACAAGAGCCTATGGCCTTTCCCAAGCTATGGAGACCTTTTATACGAAGTTTCCGAAATTTAAGAATCAGACCGATCTTGCTCAAAAAAATCATTTTGATTTTGACAGCCCCTTGTGAATAAAAATAAATTTCAATAAATCGTAAAGTAGTACAGGAGAAATTTTTTCTTTTTTCTATTATAATGTTCATAATATGACGATATATAATTATAATGAACGTTGCTGCCTAGCATAGAAGAGGAGAAAAAATGAATTCCTGTACTATTTTATTGCGAAATATGATGGAGCATCCGGAGTACAGCCAAAGACAATGGGCTGAGGAAACAGGGATGTCCCTGGGAAAGGTGAATCAGTGTATCAAGCACTGGGAGGAAGAGGGCTATCTGGAAAAACAGGAAGGCAAGGGAGAGAAGCGGAACCTTACGGAAAAAGGGAAGGCTTTTTTGCAGGAGCACAAGGTGGATGCAGCCCTGATTTTGGCTGCAGGCTTCGGCTCCCGCTTTGTTCCTCTAACCTATGAATGTCCCAAGGGATTGCTGGAGGTTTTTGGAGAAAGAATGATTGAGCGACAGATTAAGCAGCTCCATGAGGTGGGGATTAAGGATATCACCATCGTGGTAGGATATTTGAAGGAGAAGTTTGACTATCTTGTGGATGCTTATGGCGTGAAGCTTTTATATAATCCGGAGTATTCTACGAAGAATACCATCGGCACCCTGTATCATGCCCGAAAGGCGGTGGAGGGGAAAAACTTTTATATTCTTTCTTCCGACAACTGGATGCGGGAAAATATGTATCACAGCATTGAGCCCCTATCCTGGTATGCTGCCAGCTACATGGCAGGAGAAACCAAGGAGTGGGTTTTAGACTGTGGAAAGGACGGACAGATTAAAAGAGTGGAGGTAGGCGGAGAAGATGCCTACTGTATGTACGGTCCGGTGTTCCTGAAGAAGGAATTTTTCTCTGCACTTCGCCCCTTTATAGAGGAATACTACCATAGGCCGGGGACGGAAGATTTTTACTGGGAGGATGTGCTCCGTTTAGAGTTAAAGCATTTGCCCCCAATCTATCGAAATGAGCAAAAGGACGGACAGATTTATGAATTTGAAAATTTAGAAGAGCTGCGTCTTTTTGATGAAAAGTACAATGACCATTCCGGCTCGGAAGCCATGGAGCTGATTTCTTCGGTTTTTCGGATTCCGGAGCGGGACATTGTGAAGCTTCGTTGCTTAAAGGCGGGAATGACCAATAAATCCTTCCTTTTCAGCATCCATGAGGAAAGTGAAAATAAAGACTATGCCGGAAAGGATTTCATTTGCCGAATCCCCGGAGTGGGAACCGGCAAGCTGATTAACAGAAGAGAAGAGGAGGAAATTTACAGCATTGTAAAAGATCTGGAGATTACAGAGGAGCTTCTGTACTTTAATCCGGAAAACGGCTATAAGATTTCCCGCTACTATGAGGAAGCCAGAAATGCAGACTTTTCCAAACAAGAGGAAAGAAGAGCCTGTATGAAGCTATTATTAAAGCTGCACGAAGGAAAAAAAGAGGTGAATCACGCCTTCTCCCTGGGAGAAAAAATCCAATATTACGAGGATATTTGCCTGGAAGGAGGCGGAGAAATCCCCTATCAGGACTATGGAAAAATCAAAGAAGGGATGAAAAGGATGCTTCAGTTTACGGAAGCAACGAATCCCCCCCTTTGCCTTTGCCATATCGATGCGGTGCAGGATAACTTTATCTTCACAAAAGAAGGAGTTAAGATGATTGACTGGGAGTACGCAGGCATGGCAGACCCCTTACTGGATATCGCCATGGGAGCAATCTACTCCTATATGGATTTTGAAGAAGCCAAGCAATTTTTAAAAGATTATCTGCAAGTGGCGAAGGCGGAAGGAAAAGAAAAACCGCTGATCCTGAGCAGAAGAACAGAAGAAGATTTGGAGAAACTACTGATTGCCTATATGGGATTATCAGGACTGCTATGGAGCCTGTGGTGTGCTTATAAGATGAGAAAAGGACAGGAATTTGGAGAATACAGTCTGAAAATGCTTAGATACTTCAAGGATGCCAAGAAGATTTTGGGAATTTAGAACCTGAATCGTTTTTAGATTTGAAAGCCATGAAGCTAGACTTGGCAATAAAGTATAATCTCAAAAGTAGCCATTCAGTCATTAGCTCAAAAGTCTTAACTCAGCCATAAGCCTAAAAGTGGCGAAGCCACTTTTATAAAAAGCAGCCGATGCAGATTTTTGCTCATAAGCTAGCTTATGGACAAAAATCCGTATCGGTTGCTTTAGCATTCCTACGGAATGCGTAGGCTTATGGCCTGTTCAGGGGACTGTAAAAAATCAAAATAGTTTTCTAAGCAATATAGGTCTAAATCTGGGGCACGCTCTCGCTAGCTTCGCCACGTAGCGGATACTAAGCGAAAAACTTCGATTCTCTTGTTTTTCGCAAGTACCGACGGGCTCAGACTACCCCCTCATTTAGACCTATATTGCCGAAAATCTATTTATTATTTTAATTTTTTACAGTTCCCTTATGGCTTATAGCTATGGCTTATTACGCCTATCCAAATCGTCGATAAGAAATAAGAACAATTCTTTATACTATTTTCACTTTTATTCTCCACAAAATAGTATAAAATAACTCTATTGCTAAAAAAATATCAAAATTCAAGGAGGAATCCCATGGCAAAAACAATACTAGTAGGAGCTAACCACGCAGGAACAGCCTGCGCAAACACCATTTTGTCTTATCCCAATCAGGAGCTTACCATTTATGACCAGAACAGCAACATTTCCTTTTTAGGATGTGGAATGGCACTCTGGATCGGAGAGCAGATTCATTCCGGAGACGGCCTGTTCTATGCAAAGCCTCAGGACTTTCTGACAAAGGGAGCAAAGGTAAACATGGAGTCTCAGGTGCTTTCCGTGGATTATGACAAGAAGACCGTTAAGGTACAGCTTAAAGACGGACAGGTGATTGAAGATCACTACGACAACTTGGTTTTTGCTACAGGATCTATCCCCAACAGAATCCCGGTAAAGGGCTTTGATTTAGAGAATGTGCAGATGGTAAAGCTTTACCAGAACGCTGCAGAGGTTATCGAAAAGCTGAAGAACAAGGGCGAGTTCAAGAAGGTATGTGTCCTTGGAGGAGGCTATATCGGAGTGGAGCTTGCGGAAGCCTTCCAGCGTCTTGGCTTGGAAGTAACCTTGATCGATATGGTGGATCGTATCCTTGCAGGATATTTTGATGCTCCCTTCTCCGATGAGTTAAAGAACAGAATGGAAGAGCACGGCATTAAGCTGGCTTTGGGGGAGAAGGTAGAAGAGTTCTTAGGAGAAGGTAAGGTATCCGGTGTTAAGACCGATAAGGGTGTATATGATGCGGATATGGTAATCTGTGCTGTGGGCTTCAGACCGAATGCAAGTCTGGGAGCGGACCACTTAAAGCTGTATCAAAATGGCGCTTATCTGGTAAACAGAAAGCAGCAGACCAGCGATCCTTCCGTTTATGCCATCGGAGACTGTGCTAGCCTTTATGACAATGCAAGAGGCAGAGAAAACTATATCGCCTTGGCGACCAATGCGGTACGTTCCGGCGTTGTAGCAGGCCATAACATCTGCGGAACTCCTGTAGAAAGCTTAGGCGTTCAGGGCTCCAGTGCTTTAGGAATCTACGGCTACAAGCTGGCATGTACCGGACTTTCCTTAGCAGCGGCGGAGAGAGAAGGCATGGACGTAGCCTACGAGGATTACGAGGATACCCAGTTCCCTGCCTTCATGGAAGTGGAGAATCCGAAGGTAAAGATTCGTATTGTTTACAAGAAGAAGGATAAGAAGATTGTGGGCTGCCAGTTAGGCTCCAGCTACGATGCAACTGCCATCATTCATTTCTTCTCTCTGGCTATTCAGAAGGGCCTGACCATGCCGGAGCTTCCTTTGGTGGATCTTTTCTTTATGCCTCACTTCAATCAGCCCTATAACTATGTCACCAGAACAGGACTGAACTGGCTGAATAAGGAATTAGGCTTAAAGGGCTAAGAAACATCCTTAAAAACGGAAAAAATTCTTATAATTGTTAAGGAAAAGTAAGAGCTTAGTATAGAAATTTGAAAGCTTGCTATGCTATAGTTTAGAAAAGACGAAAATAGGCAGTTTTCTATAAGAGAGCTGCCTTTTTCATAGACTTATATAGAATCCGTTTTAAAGGGAGGAAGATTATGAAACTGGGAAAGAAATTCGGCATAAAAGCTTTGGCACTTGGGCTCTGTGTAGCCAGCCTTTCGCTGACAGCCTTTGCGGCGGGATGGGGACAGCAGGACGGAAAGTATTACTTTGTGGATCCTAAGACCAATCAGAAGGTTAGCGGAAAGTGGATTCATACATCTTCCGGATATTATTACATTGGAGCCGATACCTATATGGTAACCGGCTGGAAGAAGATTAATAACTCCTGGCATTATTTTCGTCCGTCAGGTCTTATGGTAACCGGTTGGAGAGAGATTGATAAGCAGTGGTATTACTTAAAGACAGACGGTACCATGCAGACCGGCTGGTTGAAGCTGCAGAAGGATGGAAAGGACGTTTGGTACTATCTGAAGGCTTCCGGTGTTATGGCCAAGGGATGGAGAAAGATTTCCGATAAATGGTATTATTTCCGTCAGGAAGACGGCTCTTTGCTTATGGGACAGTGGCAGAAGATTTCTGATAAGTGGTATTATTTCGGAAATGACGGTGCTATGCAGACCGGCTGGCTACAATTAAACGGAACTTACTATTATCTTTCCTCAAGCAATGGTAATATGGAAACGGGCTGGAAGACGGACACCGACGGCAATAAGTATTATTTGGATCCTTCTAACGGAAAGATGGCTAGAGCTTGGACCAAGATTGAGAACGTTTGGTACTATTTCCAGGATAACGGTAAGATGGTGAAGGGATGGCTGAAAGAGAAGAGCCATTACTACTATTTACAGGACGGAAAGATGCTCAGCAATACCACCGTTAATCTGGATGGAAGGGACTTTAGCTTTAATGAGCACGGTGTTTGCACCTCCGATATTTCCAATGTAACGGCTACCGAAGCCAATGCAAATACCGACAATACCAACAAGAACAACAATAATAACAACAATATTGTAGGCCCCGGCGGAACCGGCAGCAATACTCCCGGAGGCGACAGCAATAGCCAAAGCAGTCCTGCAAACGGAGACGGCCCAAGCAGTAACGGCCCCGGTGGAAGCAATTCCTCTTCCACTACTCCCGGCGGTGCTCAGGGACAGGGAACCATTCAGGAAGGCAATACCCAGGGACCACAGTAATATAGAATCCCGGGGAGTTTGATAGGGCTTTTTGTCGGGCATTCTCTATAGAATTTTTGATAAGTGCTTTAACACAGGTCTTACGGTAAAAAATCAAAATAAGAAATAATGCTTCTAAAGAATAGGTCTGAAGATGGGGATTCCGAAAATACCCCGTTTTCAGACCTATATTACATGGAGGCTTATACAGAGCTAAGCTTTTATACAGAACTAAGCTTTTATACAGAACTAAGGATTTATAAAGGACTAAGGTTTGGTACGGAACTAAGGTTAATAAAAATTTACTCTTGTATATTGTCGCAAAACAAGGAACTTATGCTAAAATATGGCAAGAAATTTACTCGTCAGGAATCGGTTTATTGTTTCTTAGAGAGGAGTAGTCATGATAGAGGATTATTTAGAAGCCAAAAAATCAGGAGACAGAGCCTATAGAAATGCCCTTTTGACGGGGCAGTATCCTTATTTGGAAGCTTTGGATGATAAATTAAAGGATGAAGATATTCAGGGAGAGAACCGCCTTGGCGTCTTGGAAATACCCTTGGAAGATATTGTAGGAACCAAAACCACCGGAAGACAGCAGGCCTTTGCCAAGAATTTCATGCCGATTTTAGGGGCAAAAACGGAATTTGCCTTTAAATGGTCGGCTCTTTATGATTCCGTCAAGGAAGAAGGCGTTCGGGAGCCTATCTTGGTTTATGAATACATGTATAAATTCTATGTGCAGGAGGGAAACAAGAGAGTTTCCGTCAGCCGCTTTAATGATGCGGTTTCCATTCCCGCTACAGTAATACGTATATTACCTAAGCGTACGGAGGAACGGGAAAATAAGCTGTATTATGAATTTGTGGATTTTTATAAATGTACCGGAATCTATAGAATTCGTTTTTCCGAGCTGGGAGCCTATGACCGTCTTTGTCAGGTAATGGGGAAAAAACCCGGAGAGCTTTGGGAAGAGGAGCTTTGCCGAGACCTTCGGGCGGCCTATTCCCGTTTTGCGGAGCTTTATATGCAAATGGGCGGAGGAAAGCTGGGAAATACCATCGGAGATGCTTTCTATGTTTATCTTACCGTCTTCGGGATGGAATCTATTTTGCATAACAGCACGGAGGAAATTAAAGAAAATATAGAACGTCTCTGGAATGAATACAGGAAATCTGCCGGAGACGTGGTGCTGGTACAGAATCCTGAAGAAGTGAAAAAAGTCAGCGGCTTTATGGACCTTTTCCAGAGCGGAAAGCTCTATAACGGAAAGCATCCTCTGAAGATTGCTTTTCTGTATGAACGAACGGTACAAGATTCCACCTGGGCCTACGCCCATGAGTTGGGACGAAATTACATTATGGAGAAGTTCCGGGGCTTGGTGGAAACGAAGATTTTCGAGTCCTGTAATACGGAGGAGCGTATTCAGGACAGTATAGAAGAGGCTATTCATTGGGGAGCGGAGCTCATTTTCACTACAGCCAGTTTGATGGCTCAGGTCAGTATCAAGATGGCTCTGGAGCATCCGGAGACCTCCATCCTGAATTGTTCGGTAAATACCTCTTACAATTCTATTCGTACCTACTATGGCAGAATGTATGAAGCCAAGTTTTTGATGGGAGCTTTGGCGGCATCCATTACCGATGGAAATGATTTAGGCTATGTGGAGCAGTTTCCGCTGTACGGAACCATTGCCAATATCAATGCCTTTGCCATCGGTGCCCAGTTTATCAATCCCTGGAGCAAAGTACATCTTTCCTGGAGCGGCTTGCAGGACGGAAACTGGAAGGAAGAGTTTCGGAAGCAGGGAATCAAAACGATTTCCGGACCGGAATTTGCAAAACCCACGGAAGTCAGCAGAGAATTCGGACTTTACATCAGAGAAGAGGGAGAGAAGGTCTTTAATGTGGCGGCTCCGGTTTATGACTGGGGAAAGTATTATGCTTTGATTTTGCAGTCGATTTTAGAGGGCTCCTACCATGCCAACAGTCTAGCCAAGGCTCACAATGCCTTGAACTATTACTTCGGGCTGAAGGAAGGGGTTATTGATATTATCCTTTCCCGGGATTTAAGCTATGCTTCTAAAAAGTTGGTTTCTATCCTAAGAAAAGAAATCGTAGAAGGAAGTCTTGCGCCGTTCTCCGGAGAAATTCACAGCCAAAGCGAAAAGCTTAGAAGGGAAGGAGACGAAAGTTTAGATTTGGAAGAAATTGTAGATATGCGTTGGTTAAATGATAATGTGGTGGGGGAAATCCCTCCATTGGATCGATTTACCAAAGAATCCCAAGAGGCTATCCTGTCGGGAGGATTTTTACTGTGAGAATATTATGTATAGCAGATGAGGAAAATAAAGGGCTATGGGACCATTTTGACAAGGGAAAGTTAAAGGATATCGACTTGATTCTTTCCGCAGGAGATTTGCATTCCGATTACCTGCAATTTTTGGTTACCATGGGAAAGGCACCTCTTCTTTATGTGCACGGAAATCACGACCAGGGCTACGAGAAAAGACCGCCTTTGGGCTGTGAGTGCATTGAAGATAAGGTCTATGATTTTAAAGGTCTTCGTATACTGGGACTGGGAGGTTCTCTCCGATATAAGCCGGGAGATCATATGTATACGGAACAGGAGATGCAGAAGCGGATCCAAAAAGTAAGAAAAGACATTGTCCTTAAGAACGGTTTTGATATTTTACTGACCCATGCACCGGTGAAGGGGTACGGAGACATGGAAGACTTGCCCCATCAGGGCTTTCAGGCCTTTGAGGACTTATTGCAAAAATATAAACCCAAGTACATGATTCACGGGCATATTCATAAAAGCTATGGAGACGCCTATAAACAAGAGCGCATGCATTCCTCAGGCACAAAAATAATTAATGCATTTGATAAATATATTTTAGACATTGGAGAGGATGAATATCCCAATGAGGGAAAGACGGGATCGTTCCTCTATGACCTATACAAACAAGTAACCAACAAAAAGGGAAGAGGAACATTATGATTGAAGGGCAGTGGCTAAGCAAGCTGCAGGGAGAATTTCAAAAACCCTATTATAAAACACTCTATGAAACCGTGAGAGAAGAGTATAAGCATCATACTATTTTTCCTCCCAAGGAAAAGCTTTTTCGAGCTTATAGCCTTTGTCCCTATGAAAAGCTGAAGGTAGTTATTTTGGGTCAGGACCCCTACCATAACTTTGGGCAGGCCCAGGGCTTATCCTTTTCCGTGGGAAAAGGGATTCCCTTTCCTCCTTCCTTACAGAATATTTTTAAAGAATTACAGGAGGATATAGGCTGTAAAATTCCGAAGAGCGGAGAGTTGGATGCATGGGCAAAGCAAGGGGTGCTTCTTTTAAACACGGTGCTTACGGTTCGAGCCCATGAGGCCAATTCCCATAGGGGCATCGGATGGGAGGAATTTACGGATGCTACCATTCGTGCTATAGAAGAAAAGGAAGAACCTGTGGTTTATATCCTTTGGGGCTCTTCCGCCCAGAGTAAGGCAAAGATGATTCATCAAAAAAGACGATTGATCTTAAAAGCCCCCCACCCAAGTCCCTTAAGCTCTTATAGGGGATTTTTCGGTTCCAAGCCCTTTTCTCAGTGTAACGCCTACCTTCGAAAGGAAGGGCAGAAGGAAATTGATTGGGCTTTGAAAGCATAAAAATAGAAAGGTTAGAATATTTCATGAATATTGTTGAGTTATTAAAAGTCATTGTTTTCTCTTTGGTGGAGGGCTTTACCGAGTGGCTTCCCATTTCCTCCACAGGACATATGATTTTACTGCAAAGTATTATTCCCTTGCAGCAAAGCAAAGAGTTTTTCTCCACCTTTGAAGTTTTGATTCAGCTGGGGGCGGTTGGAGCGGTAATCAAAGAATTTTTCTTCCGTATCTGGCCTGTAGCCAGAAGATCTCAAGGTAGGGGCTATTATTTGGAGCAGGGAAAATGTGTTTTGATCGGAAAGATTTTAGTGGCCTGTCTTCCTGCAGCGGTTTTAGGACTTTTGCTGGATGATTTTTTGGATGCTCATCTTTACAATGCCTTTGTGGTGGCGCTGATGCTGATTCTCTACGGTATCTTCTTCATTTTACTGGAAAGAAGAAATGAGGGACATCAGTTTCATACTTTAACTGTAGAGGAACTTTCTTGGAAAAATGCTCTTCTGATTGGACTTTTCCAGTGCTTGGCTCTGATTCCGGGAACCTCCCGTTCAGGAGCTACTATTTTGGGCGCCATGCTTCTATCGGTAGGAAGATTGGCAGCCACGGAATTCTCCTTCTTCTTAAGTGTGCCGGTGATGGCAGGAGCCAGTCTTTTAAAACTGATTAAGCATGCGGGGAATTTCGGTGCAGGACAATGGTTTATGTTGCTTTTATCCATGCTCTTGTCCTATTTTGTCAGCCTATACTGTATTCGTTTTTTACTGCGCTATATTCGCAGTCATAATTTCATCCCCTTTGCTTACTATAGAATTCTCTTTGGCGGCGTGATTCTTTTATGGTTTGCCGTGTCCCATTTGGTGCTGTAAGAAATCCGTAATGGCACTGTAAAGGAAAGGGGCTTGTTTAGAAAAAGCTACTTCGTTATGCTTAAACGGTCGATATACTAGGAGAATAAAAAAGGAAAAGAGGGAGTAAAATGAAAGCAAGAGGAGTAGTTTTAGCTATGGCCTTATCCCTTGTGATGGGGATGCAAAGCTTTGCCGCAACGGAAATCGGTTTAAATTTAAACTGGAAGTATGCGGGGAATTCTAAAATCAATACAGGAAAGGCCGTTTTATATACCAGTGATGTAAAGGAGCCGAAGCATATTACCATTGCGGTAAATGCAGGTCACGGAACCAAGGGGGGAGAGAAGCAGAGAACCCTTTGCCATCCGGACGGTACCAGAAAGTTAACCGGCGGAACCAATGCGGCAGGCGTGACTACGGCTTCGGCAGTGTCCTCCGGTATGACCTTCCAGGACGGCACCAGAGAAGCTACCGTCACATTGCAGATGGCTCATATTTTAGGGAAAAAGCTTCTGGCAGAGGGATACGATGTGCTGATGATTCGCAGTGAAGAGGATGTTCAGCTGGACAATATTGCCCGTACCGTTTTAGCCAACAACAAGGCGGATGCCCATATTGCTCTGCATTGGGATGCAACCACCAAGGACAAGGGTGCATTCTTTATGTCCGTTCCGGATGGATTAAAGAGAATGGAACCGGTGGCAAGTAACTGGCAGAACCACGAAAAGCTGGGAGACAGCCTGATCAGCGGTTTAAAGGGACAGGGAGTGAAGATTTTCGGAAAGGGAAGAATGGATATGGATTTAACCCAAACATCCTATTCCACCATTCCTTCTGTAGACATTGAGCTGGGAGATAAGGTCTCCGACCATGGTGAAAAGACCTTAAACAATCTGGCAGATGGATTGGTAAAGGGAATAAACATCTACTACGGATTTTCCTCTTAAATAGGCTCCTTAAAGAATTTTTAAAAACATAGTTTTGCAGTAAAGGTCTGAAAACGAGACGTTCCAAGCTGTCTCGATTTCAGGCTTTTTTTGTAGAAAAAAGAGAGTAGCTTTTTTAGAGGAAATCTGTATAATGGAAAAGGTTCATAAAATTTACGGAGTATTCTTAAAGAATTAAGATTACAAAGAAATAACTGGAGGACATGAAGAAGATGGTTTTAGTAAAGACTTTGGCAGAGGGCTTAGGGTTTTATTATGATAAGAACGGTAATGCTGCAGTGGGAGAGGTCGGCGGTTATGATATGCTGATTACAAATGCGGATAAAGGCTCCCTGTATTATCTGAATATTTCCGTTACCAAAGGAGAGAAGCCCACAAAGGCGGACTTTGAAGGCATTAAAGAGTACAATAAATATTTAAAGACTATAGGAGTGAACAAGAAAAATTATCGTGTGGTTTTCACCCTTGGCGGAGCCTTTACCAAGGACGGTACAGTGAAAAGATTCCAAGAGATTTTACCGGCTTTGGCCAGATTCCTGCAGGATAGGGGATTTCAGAATTGTTCGGAAATCAGCGGCGTTACTCAGGGAGTATCCACCTATTTTGCTCAGGGAGTAAAGATTATTACAAAATCGGAATATGCGGAGATTGAAAGAGGAATTCAGGAAAAACAGGAGAAGATTGCCCTTAGAGGATCAAGCAGTATCTTATTGGGAACAGTAGGTGCTCTTTTAGGCGCGGTGGTAGCAGGGGCAGTGGTTCTCTGTATTTCTCAGTTGGGCTATGTAAGCTGGTTTGGCGGTGTAGTTATGGGCGGTTTGGTTATGGGAGGATATAAAGTTTTTGCCGGTCGAATTCAAAAGATCGGTATTATCATCTCCGCCATTATTATGCTGGCAGCTATGTACTTAATTAACCGCCTGGATTGGGCATTAATGATTCAGCGATATTTTACACCGGATATGTTCGGCATGGAGGGAACAAAGCTCAGCCTGTCTTTTACGTTTAAAAATGTAGTGGCTATTGTGGAAACTGCCAATTTGCAAGCAGATTATTTTAAGAATCTCGGTTTACAGCTGTTGTTCACTTTTATTTGCGGATTAGTGACTTCCATCGGCGTAGTGCAGTGGGACAAGAACTCCTTCCTGGCGTATCCCATTGGAGAAGAAAAGCAGGATGTACAGGATGCGGGGCTTCCTTATACAGATAGCTTTGGAGATTCAGAGGAATAAGATTTATCCAAGAAGGGGATGTAAAAAATCAAAGTAATAAATAGATTTAGGCAATGTAGGTCTGAATATGGTGTAGTCTGAGCCTAATACTTGCGAAAGACCGGCGAAGTGAAGGACTGTAAATCAATTATTGAAGCGAATGATGCAGTGTGGGGCTATAATAAGGGCAATCTGAGCCCGCCGGTACTTACTGAAAGCAAGCTAAAGCGAAGCTTGAAGTTAGTACTGTTGCGAAGGCGAAGTTAGCGGGAGCGTGCCCTAATTATAGCCCCACACTGTGTCAGAGCGTCTTCTTATAGCGAGTGCAGTCCTTCACTGCGCAGGGCGAAGCTAGCGAGAGCGTGCCCCAATTTCAGACCTATATTGCTAAAAATAATTTTTTACCCCCCCCCCTTTCTTATATAAATCTGAAATAGGCCGATACTTTCTAAGGAAATGAGATAGGAACGAATATGGCATTGAAAAACATTGCAGGAAGCTGGAAACAAGGCTTGTTGTAGTGCGGGTTTTCACTGCCCCTCTCCTGACTCAAGAGAAATTCCTTGTTTTTTTAAGAAAGTATTTGTATACTAAGCCAAGTGTTTTTACACTGGCTTTTTTTACGTTACAGGATTTCTCAGGAGGGAAGTCGGGTAGGTTATAGACTACAGAAAGAGCTGAAGGAAACGGTCTCTTTACGGGTCTAAAGAAAAGGGGAGAAAAAAGAATCATGGTATTCATCGGAAGCCTTTTTGGCTTAATTGGTGGTTTGGGAATGTTTCTATACGGTATGACGGTGATGAGTGACGGTATGCAAAAAGCCGCCAGCTCCCGTATGTCCAAGTTCCTGAATTTGGTAACGGGAAATCGTGTGATGGCCGTTGTTTTAGGAGCAGCCATAACAGCTCTTGTGCAATCCTCCTCTGCAACCACGGTTATGGTGGTAGGTTTTGTAAATGCCGGAATCCTGAATCTTAGTCAATCCGTCGGCATTATCATGGGTGCCAATATCGGAACCACCATTACTGCATGGATGGTTTCCTTAACCCAGGTGTCCAGTTCCTCCCTGGCTTTTCTGAAACCGGAATTTTTCGCACCGCTCTTAGTGGGAGTGGGTGCCTTTCGCCTTCTTTTCGGGAAAAAAGGTAAAGATGACCTTGTAGCCAATTTCTGTATCGGTGTAGGTTTTATCTTTATCGGTTTGGAATTTATGAGTGATTCCGTGTCTCCCTATGCGGATTCTCCTATTTTTGCAAAAGCCTTTCAGGTAATGGGAGGCAATCCTATCCTCGGTATTCTTACCGGTGCGGTGGTAACGGGAATTATCCAGTCCTCTGCAGCTTCCGTATCCATCCTTCAGACCTTGGCTTTATCCGGTGCGGTACCAAGAGCCGCGGGCTTCTATATCACTCTAGGACAAAACATCGGTACCTGTGTAACCGCTATGCTTTCCTCTACCGGAGCCTCCAGAACCGCGAAGAGAGCGGCGGTAATTCACCTTCTCTTTAATGTGACCGGTGCGATTTTGTTCGGAGCTATTATTTTCTTTTTAAGTCTTCCAATGAAGAGTTTTTTCCAGGGACAACTAAGCCCTGTAGAAATTTCCCTCTTCCATACCATATTTAACGTATCCTGCACCATTGTTTTATTCCCCTTTGGAGATCTGCTGGTGAATCTTTCCGGAACTTTGGTTAGAGAGAGCAAGCAGGATAAGGAGGATGAGGAGAATCCGAATCATTATACCGAGGTGGAGAAGAATCTGATTCAGCACTTGGATAAGCGTATTTTGGAGTCCCCTGCCATCGCCATTTCCGCTACTAAGGCGGAGGTTGTCAATATGGCCAGAATTACGGCGGTAAATATCTCTCACGCCATGGGCATCTTACTGGAAGAGAAGGTGGAAGAAATCCAAGAGGTTTATGCCAGAGAGAAAATCATTGATAATATGCAGAAGCTTCTGACGGACTATCTGATTCACATCGGAAACCTTTCTTTAAATGAGAACCAGAAGCTGGAAGTGAACAATATGTTTAATACCATTACCGATGTGGAAAGAGCTGCGGATCATGCGGAAAATATTGCGGAGCAGGCTCAGTATGCTCAGGATCACGATATCTCTTTCTCGGAAATCGGTCAGGATGATTTAAAGAAGATTTCCAATAAGGTTATGGAGTCCTTTGAAGCCAGTATTGATGCTTTTGAGAACAATGACTTGGATGCTGTGGTAAGAACAGCTCATCTGGAGGATCAGGTGGATGAGATGGAAGAGGATATGAGAGAGACCCATATTCTAAGATTAAGCTCCGGGGACTGTGTGCCTCAGGCCGGTGTAATTTTCCTGGATGTCATTTCCGACCTGGAAAGAATTTCCGACCATGCGGATAATGTGGCGGGATATGTGAAAACGATGATTTAAAAAAAAGAGCGGTAAAATCAAAATGGTTTTCTAAGCAATATAGGTCTAAAATCGGGGCACGTTCTCACTAGCTTCGCCCTGTGCAGTGAAGGACCGCACTCGTTATGAGAAAGTGCTCTGATATAGTGTGGGTCTATAAATGGGGCACGCTCTCGCTAACCTCGCCACGTAGCGGATACTAAGCGAAAAACACAGTTTCTGTGTTTTTCGCAAGTACCGACGGGCTCAGATTGCCCCTATTATAGACCCACACTGTATCATTCGCTTCAAGTATTGATTTGTATTGTTCTTCTCATCGCTGACTCTTCACAAGTATCGGGCTCAGACTACCCCATATTTAGACCTATATTGCTGAAAACCTGCTTGTTATTTTGATTTTTGCCGCCTTTTTTTCATGCTGTGCTTTACGGAATAAGAAGGAGGGTAAGAACTTCAATAAAGCGGAATAAGATTTAAAAATAATTATTTTAATAATGATTTAATTTTTCTTTTTGAAAATCTGTAAACTTTTGGTGAAAACTTGCGTTTTTTCGTCATTTGTACTTGCAAAAACACATTGCCTGCAATAGAATGAACGTGCTGTTTAAGAAATTAAAATGATTTATTATGTAGGAGGAAAAGGATATGGCAGTAAAAGTAGCGATTAACGGATTTGGACGTATCGGACGTTTGGCATTCCGTCAGATGTTTGATCATGAAGGAACAGAGATTGTTGCCATCAATGATTTGACCGATCCTAAGATGCTTGCGCACCTTTTAAAGTATGACTCTTCTCAGGGTAGATATAAGTATGAAGATACAGTAGTTGCCGGAGAAGACTATATCGAAGTTAAGGGAAAGAAGATTAAGATTTATAAGGAGGCTGACGCTTCCAAGTTACCTTGGGGACAGCTTTCCGTAGACGTAGTTCTTGAGTGTACCGGTTTCTACACCTCCAAGGATAAGGCAAATGCTCATATCCAGGCCGGTGCTAAGAAGGTAGTTATTTCCGCACCTGCAGGAAATGATCTTCCTACTATCGTATACAATGTTAACCATGAGACCATTAAGGCTGAGGACAACATCATTTCCGCAGCATCCTGCACCACCAACTGTCTTGCACCGATGGCTAAGGCTTTAAATGATTTCGCTCCAATTCAGTCCGGTATCATGGCAACTATCCATGCTTACACCGGAGACCAGATGATCCTTGACGGACCACAGAGAAAGGGAGATTTAAGAAGAGCTCGCGCAGGAGCTATCAACATCGTTCCAAACTCTACCGGTGCTGCTAAGGCTATCGGCTTGGTTATCCCTGAGTTAAACGGTAAGTTAATCGGTTCTGCACAGAGAGTTCCTGTTCCAACAGGTTCCACAACCCTCCTTTTCGCAGTAGTTAAGTCTTCTCAGGAAGTTACCAAGGAAGCTATCAATGCTGCTATGAAGAAGGCTTCCGATCCTGAGACCTTTGGCTACACAGAGGAAGAGCTGGTTTCCAGCGATATCATCGGAATGACCTATGGATCTCTTTTTGATGCTACACAGACCATGGTATCCAAGGTTGGCGATGACCTTTATGAGGTTCAGGTTGTATCTTGGTATGACAACGAGAACTCCTATACTTCTCAGATGGTTCGTACCATTAAGTACTTCGAGAAGTTTGTAAAGTAATTTTATAGGCATAGTTTTTTGCGGAAAGCCGCCGGAGAGGATCCGGTGGCTTTTTCCGAAGTAGAGAAGGAGAGAAGTATGGCAGAGTTAAATAAGAAAACCGTAGATGACATTTCCGTAAAAGGCAAGAGAGTTTTATGCCGTTGTGATTTTAACGTACCTTTAAAAGAGGGAAAGATTACCGATGAGAACCGTCTTGTGGCAGCGCTTCCTACCATTAAGAAGCTGATTGCAGATGGCGGAAAGGTAATTTTATGTTCTCACCTTGGAAAGCCAAAGGGAGAGCCTAAGCCTGAGCTTTCTTTAGCTCCTGTGGCAAAGCGTCTTTCCGAGCTTTTGGGACAGCCTGTGGTTTTCGCCAAAGATGATACGGTAGTAGGAGAAAATGCCAGAGCTGCTGTAGAAAAGATGAAGGACGGAGATGTAGTTCTTCTGGAGAATACCCGTTATCGTGCAGAGGAGACCAAGAACGGAGAGGCTTTCTCCAAGGAATTGGCTTCTTTAGCGGATGTTTTTGTAAATGATGCCTTCGGAACCGCACACAGAGCACACTGCTCCAATGTGGGAGTTACCCAGTTTATTTCCGGACCTGCTGTAGTAGGTTACTTAATGCAGAAGGAAATTCAGTTCCTGGGACAGGCTGTAGAAAATCCTGTTCGTCCCTTCGTTGCCATTCTTGGCGGTGCCAAGGTGTCCGATAAGTTAAATGTAATCTCCAACCTTTTAGAGAAGTGCAATACTCTGATTATCGGTGGAGGTATGGCATTTACCTTCGTAAAGGCTATGGGCTATGAAATCGGAAAGTCCTTAGTGGATGACGAGAAGCTTTCCTACTGTAAAGAAATGCTTGAAAAGGGCAAGAAATTAGGCTGTGAGATTCTGCTTCCGGTAGATGCGGTTTGTGCGGCATCTTTCCCGGATCCTATTGATGATGCCAACTTAGCAGTAAAGACTGTGGATATTTCCGAGATTCCTGCAGATATGCTTGGCTTGGATATCGGACCGAAGTCTGCAGAGCTTTTTGCCAATGCGGTGAAGTCTGCAAAGACTGTGGTATGGAACGGACCTATGGGCGTTTTTGAGAACCCTGTATTGGCTAAGGGAACCATTGCAGTAGCAAAGGCTTTGGCAGAGACAGAGGCTACTACCATTATCGGTGGTGGAGACAGTGCCGCAGCGGTAAATATCCTGGGCTTCGGAGACAAGATGACTCATATTTCTACCGGTGGCGGAGCTTCCTTAGAGTTCTTAGAGGGAAAAGAGCTTCCCGGCGTTGCAGCTGCAAACAATAAGTAAGAAATTCTATAAAGAATCAGATAAATCCGTATGCATAGAAGTCAGTATATACATAAGTCATTAAGTACATAAGTAAATACAGAAATCAGTATATGGAGTATTATGCATAAGATAGAAAGAAATTGTAGGAAATAGGTGAGAAGATGAGAAAGAAAATTATTGCCGGAAACTGGAAGATGAATATGACCGTAACTGAGGCCAAGGCTTTGTGTGATAAACTCCTTCCCTTGGTGAATACGGATGCGGTAGACGTGGTTTTCTGTGTACCGGCTATCGACATTGTGCCTGTAGTGGAGAAGCTTCAGGGCTCTAAGATTTCCGTAGGTGCGGAGAACCTTTACTTTGAAGAGTCCGGCGCTTACACCGGAGAAATTTCCGCCAATATGCTGGTGGATGCAGGAGTAAAGTACGTTATCATGGGACACTCCGAGCGTAGAGGATATTTCCATGAGACAGACGAAGATATCAACAAGAAGGCTAAGAAGGCTTTAGAAAAGGGTCTTACCCCTATCATTTGTTGCGGAGAAAGCTTAGAGCAGAGAGAGATGGGAATTTACTTTGAGTGGATTTCCATGCAGATTAAGGCGGCTTTCCAGGGAATTTC
>CAUUJL010000036.1:0-20875 GCA_963545375.1 uncultured Oribacterium sp. | reverse complement strand
ATTGAGCAGACCATTAACAGTAAGCTTCCCAAGGGCTTCCAGAAGAGTGAATATCTGGAAAGCCACGGCTTCGTAGATAAGATTGTGGAAAGAAAAGATATGAGAGAAACCTTGATTCAGCTTTTGAAATTACACCAGAAGGCCTAAGACATTTTCATAGAAAAAGCTTCCGTTGCACAGTAAAGAAAGGTTACGGAGCGGGAGAGGTCGGATAGAAAGATTTCAGACCAAGAAAAAGAAAGATGGAAAACAAAATTGTCGGAATCAGGAATCAAGGAGGAATATAGATGATTAAGGAAGTATTGGAAAAGACAGAAGCATTAGAAGAGAAAATTCAGGCGCTTCTTGCGGAAGAAGAAAAAACCGAGGAAATCAAGGTTTTACAAGAGGAAAAGAAGAAGCTTTTAGACAGCTGTAAGGATTTGGAACCGGGAGATCGGGTATTCTTGGCAAGACATCCCCGCCGTCCCCATGTGGAGGACTTCGTTTCCGCCCTTTTTACAGACTTTTTTGAGCAAAAGGGAGACCATCTTTATGATGAGGACCGCTCTATATACGGAGGAATTGCTCGTTTTCACGGACGTCCTGTAACGGTGTTGGGCCACAGAAAGGGAAGAACCGTGGAAGAAAATCTTTCCTGCAACTTCGGAATGACCTGTCCGGAGGGCTATCGTAAGGCAAAAAGACTTATGGAGCAGGCGGAGAAGTTTGACAGACCGATTATTACCTTCGTAGACACTCCGGGAGCTTATCCGGGTCTGGAGGCGGAGCAGCACGGACAGGGGGAGGCTATTGCGAAAAACCTTGCCTTTATGAGTTCTCTCCATGTGCCGGTGATTGCGGTGGTTACGGGAGAAGGAAGCTCCGGCGGTGCTTTGGGAATCTGTGTAGCCAATAAGATTTTGATGCTGGAAAATGCCATTTACTCCGTTCTAAGTCCGGAGGGCTTTGCGACCATTTTATGGAAGGACAGCTCCCGTGCGGCGGAGGCGGCAAAGGTGATGAAGCTTACCGCAAAGGATTTAAAGGAAGCCAATGTGGCGGATGAGGTTGTGCCGGAGTCCTTGGGAGGCGCCCAGGATGACCCGGAAAGTCTTTACAAGGCATTGGATCAAGTCTTGGAGAAGACTTTAGCATACTACGATGGTATGAGTCGTCATGAAATCCGTAAGGACAGACTCTCTAAGTTCAGAAACATTTAGGAAAAGAGGAATGATGGAAGGACTAAAGATACTTGGCCTTGGATCGGCTATCCCAAGCAAGAGGGTACACAATGATGACCTGGCGAAGCTGGTGGATACCAGTGACGAATGGATTTTTCCCAGAACAGGCATTCATGAAAGACGTTTTTGTGAAAAGGATGAAAGTGCAGGAACCTTAGCGGTTAAAGCGGCTAAGGAGGCTGTTGCGGATGCGGGACTAAAGGGAGAGGATATCGGGGTGATTGTGGTGGCTACCATGTCTCCGGACTTTTCCACCCCAAGCCTTGCGGCTATCGTGGCAAAGGAATTGGGCACCAAAGCAGATGTTCCTGTATTGGATTTAAATGCGGCTTGCAGCGGCTTTGTTTACGGCTTGGAAGTAGCCAGAGGGCTTTTGCTCTCCACCAACAAGGACTATGCTCTGGTGGTGGGCACGGAACAGCTTTCCAGACTACTGAAAATAGAGGATAGAACCACTTCCGTCATATTCGGGGACGGAGCAGGAGCTGCCGTGGTAAAAAGAGATGCCAAGGCTCTCTATGCCTCCTACTTAGGCTCAAAGGGAGATTATTCCATTATGGCTCCCGGCATTTACACCGGAGCCTTTGACGGCTTCTATGAGGACGGTACAGAGAATCCGGAGAAGCTGGGAGAAGGGGTTAGCGCAGGAAAGCATGAAAAGCTGGATCACTTGGTAATGGATGGAAAGGGAGTTTTCCTCTTTGCCATTGATAAGGTCTTGGAAAAGACCGGAGATAGCTTGGAAACCGTACAGCATGTGGTTTGCCATCAGGCCAATTCCAGAATCATTCGAAATGTGATACGACACATGAAGGCGGATCCCAAGAAGTTTTTTGAAAATATGGAGTATTTCGGAAACACCTCCGGAGCCTCCATCCCCATGGCTTTAAAGGATATGCAGGAAAAGGGACTTTTACATTCCAAAGACAAGCTGGTTTTGGTGGGCTTCGGCTCGGGGCTGACCTATGCCTCCGCAGAAATTCAGTATGAAAAAGCGTAGAGAAAGTAAAGGAAATTAAGGAGAGATTATGACCGGATTACAGGAGATTTTAGGAATTCGTTACCCCATTATTCAGGGAGGAATGGCCAATATTGCCACAGGAGCCTTTGCGGCAGCTTGTTCTGACGCGGGAGCCTTGGGGTTAATTGGTACAGGAGGCATTCGGGAGGCGGAGGGCCTTCGGAAGGAAATCCACATCCTTCGGGAAAGAACCGACAAGCCCTTTGGGGTGAATCTTATGCTGATGAATCCGGAAACTGATAAGATGGTGGAAATCTGCATTGAGGAAAAGGTGCCTGTGGTAACCACCGGAGCCGGAAATCCGGGCATTTATATGGATGCCTTTAAGGCGGCGGGAATCAAGGTGATTCCTGTAGTGCCGGCGCCCATCTTGGCGAAAAGGCTGGAAAAGCTTGGGGCGGATGCGGTGATTGCGGAGGGCTGTGAGTCTGGAGGTCATATCGGAGAAATGACCACCATGACCTTGGTGCCTCAGACAGTGGATGCGGTTTCCATTCCGGTGATTGCAGCAGGTGGCGTTGCAGACAATCGGCAAATGCAGGCTGTGCTTACCTTGGGAGCCTGCGGTGCCCAAATCGGTACGGCACTTTTGGCGGCGGAGGAATGTCCCATCCACGAAAATTATAAGGAGGCGGTGCTGAAGGCCTCCGGCTCCGACACCATTGTCACTGGAAGAATTGCCGGTGTGCCGGTACGAGTATTAAAGAACCAGATGAGCAGAGAATACTTAAGCCAGGAAAAGGCCGGGGCGGATAAGATGGAACTGGAAAAGTTCACTCTGGGCTCCCTTCGTAGGGCGGTTTTTGATGGAGATACCAAAACCGGTTCCCTCATGGCCGGACAGACCTGCGGACAGGTTACAAAGATTCGTCCGGTGGCTGAGATTTTAGCGGATATTTGTCGGGGAATTCCCGGGATTTCATAAGGAGGAAAGATGAAGACAGCATTTTTATATGCAGGACAGGGAAGTCAGGTTAAGGGAATGGGAAAGGACTTATATGAAGCCTTCCCTGCCTTTCGTAAGGCCTATGACGAGGCAGAGCTGGACTTTGATGTAAAGGAGCTCTCCTTTGAGGATCCGGAAGGAAAAATCAATGAAACCCGTTATACCCAGCCGGCTCTTGTGGCATTTGCCTGCGGTATGACTGCGGTTTTACGGGAAAATGGAATCAAGCCGGATTATGCTCTGGGTCTTTCCTTGGGAGAATACTCCGCACTGGAGGCGGCTTCCGTATTTTCCGCAAAAACAGCGGTGGAAATGGTAGCCTTCCGCGGTAAGAAAATGGAAGAGGCTTCCAAGGGAATCGAATCCTCCATGGCAGCCATCCTTGGGATGTCTGAGGAAGCTTTGGATAAGGTTTGTAAGGAAGTGGGAGGCGCTGTCAGCCTTTGTAACCTAAACTGCCCGGGACAAATCGTTATCGGCGGAGAAAAGAAGGCTGTGGAAGAGGCCTCTAAACTGGCTTTGGAGGCAGGTGCCAAAAAGGCGATTCCTTTAAAGGTTTCCGGCCCCTTCCATACCTCTTTTATGAAAAGTGCGGGAGAAGCACTGCGGGAGTATTTTAAGGGGATTTCTTTCCAAGAGGCAACCTGCCCTGTGCTTCATAACTTCTTAGGAAGAGAAAGACAGGAGGGAGATCCAAGCGTTCCGGAGCTTTTGGTGGAACAGGTACAAAAGCCCGTACGTATGGAAGAGGATCTTAGAAGACTTCTGGAGCTTGGGGTGAGAAACTTTGTGGAAATCGGCCCGGGAAAGACTATCTCCGGCTTCTTAAAGAAGACCGCCAAGGATATGGGCATCGAAGATTTTGAAGTAGTAAGCTTGGAAAATAAAGAAGAGCTGGAAGCGTTTTTGGCTAAATAGAAAGGAAGGAAGATGGCGGAAAGAGAGACTTGTCTGGTTACAGGTGCCAGTGGAGGCATCGGCAGTGCGATTGCCTTGAAAATGGCGGCAGAGGGAAGAAATGTGGTGCTTCACTATGCCGGAAATGAAGCGGCAGCCAGGGCTGTAGAGGAAGAAATTCATAAGGCTTATCCTTCCGTGGAAACCCTCCTTTGCCAGGGTGATATCAAGAAGGAAGGGGATGTGGAAAGAATTGTGGCGGAGGCTGTTGCCCGTTTTTCCGAAATTGAGGTTTTAGTGAATAATGCCGGCATCACCAGAGACAATCTTTTTCTGAAAATGTCTTCAGAAGATTTTGATGAAGTTTTGGACGCCAACCTTCGGGGAGCCTTTTTATTTTCCAAGGCCGTAGGAAAGCTGATGATGAAAAAACGTTACGGCAGAATCATTCAGATTTCCAGCATTGTGGGGGTTCACGGAAATGTGGGACAGAGCAATTATGCGGCTTCCAAGGCGGGACTGATTGGTATGTCCAAGTGCCTTGCCCAGGAGCTGGCAGGACGAAATGTGACAGTCAATGTGGTTTGTCCCGGTTTTATTGATACGAAAATGACGGAAGGACTGCCGGAGGCGGTGAAGGAGGAGATGCTGCGAAACATCCCTATGAAGGCCTTCGGAACCGGAGAAGATGTGGCAAATGCTGTGGCCTTTTTTGCAAGGAGAGAATCTCGCTATATTACAGGAGAAACCCTCTTGGTAGATGGCGGTATGGGAATGTAGAGTAAGCTATAGAGTGACAGTATAGAATGGTAGTATAGAGCGAATCTATAGATCATATAGAGCAAAATATCGTTTGTAAAACAGAGTGTAAATCTAGAGTGCAATCTTGATTGGAAATGGAGAAAAAGAATACTATGGAGAGAAGACGCGTTGTAATTACCGGATTAGGAACAGTGAATCCCACCGGAAATTCCGTTGCTGAAAGCTGGCAGGGAATTCAGGAGGGAAAGGTGGGCATTGGTCCCATTACCGCCTTTCCGGCAGAAGACTTCAGCATTCATTTAGCCGGAGAAGTAAAGGATTTTCATCCGGAGACCGTTTTTGATAAAAGAGATCTAAAGCATATGTCCCGCTTTACCCAGTTTGCCATGTGGGCAGCAGAAGAGGCGGTAAAGGATAGCGGTATCGTAGGAACTCTTCCCGAGGAAGAAATCGGCTGTATCGTTTCCAGCGGAATCGGCGGCTTACAAACCATTGAAGCAGAGCATACTCGTGGTGCTTCCAAGGGCTTTGAGCGTGTAAATCCTTTCTTCATCCCCATGTCCATTTCCAATATGGCGGCGGCGGAAATTGCCATTCGCCATCATTTAAAGGGAATGTGCATTTGCCCGGTAACTGCCTGTGCAGGCGGCTCCAATGCCATCGGAGATGCTTTCCATAGAATCAGAGACGGCTATGAAACCGCTATGGTTTGCGGCGGAACCGAGGCTACCATTTCCGAATTGGGAATTGGCGGATTCTCCAGTATGAAGGCTCTTTCTCAGGCCAGTGAAGTGAGCAGAGGCTCTATTCCCTTCGATAAGGAGCGTTCCGGCTTCGTAATGGGAGAGGGTGCCGGCATTTTAGTGCTGGAGGAAAGAGAGCACGCTCTAAAGAGAGGGGCAAAGATTTACGGAGAAGTGCTGGGCTACGGTGCCAACTGTGATGCCTTCCATATTACTTCCCCGGCTCCAAATGGAGAAGGTGGAGCAGACTGCATGAAGCTGGCTTTAAAGGATGCCAATCTTGCTCCTGAAAAAATTGACTACATCAATGCCCACGGTACCTCCACAAATTTAAATGATAAGGGAGAAACCACAGCCATCAAGACGGTTTTTGGAGAAAGAGCATATTCCATCCCCGTATCCTCCACCAAGTCCATGACCGGACATCTTTTGGGCGGCGCAGGAGCAGTGGAGGCCATCTTCTCCGTGCTGGCTTTGAAGGACAGCTTTGTACCTGCAACCATGAATTATCAGGTAAAGGATGAAGAGCTGGATCTGGACTATGTACCAAATCAGGGAAGAAAGCAGGAGCTGCATTACAGCCTTTCCAATTCCTTAGGCTTCGGCGGCCACAATGCCTGCTTGATTTTCGGAAAAGCAGAGTAGTTTCCCCGACAATGCAGTAAGTGAATAGTAAGATGGAACTGTTAAATTAAACTTGGCTTTCTTCTGCTGTATAGCTTTAAATTCGGGCACGCTCCCGCTAGCCTCGCCCTGCAGCAGTACTAAGCTTCAAGCTTCGCTACACTCGCTTTCAGCAAGTACCGGCGGGCTCAGACTACCCGTATTTTAAAGCTATACAGCCGAAAAGCCACTTTAAGTTATTTTAGCAGTTCCATCTTCAATACGAACTCCATCGGCGGGGAAACTGCCGATGGAATTTTTTTAGAGGAGGTCAATATGCCTAAGTTAAACATTGAAGAAATCAAAGCCATCATTCCCCATCGCTATCCTTTTTTGTTGATTGACGAAGTTCAAGACTACGAAGCGGGAGAATTTGCGGTGGCAAAGAAATGCGTTACCATCAACGAGCCCTTCTTCCAAGGGCATTTTCCCTCCTATCCGGTAATGCCGGGGGTTTTGATTGTGGAAGCTTTGGCACAGACCGGGGCAGTGGCTCTTTTGGCTCTTCCGGAAAATAAAGGAAAGATTGCTCTCTTTGGGGGAATCAAGAACTGTAAGTTTAAAAAACAGGTTCGTCCGGGAGATGTACTGGAGCTTAGCTGCCGAGTAGTGAATAGAAAAGGCCCGGTAGGAATAGGAGAGGCGGAAGCCAAGGTGGATGGCAAGACCGTAGTGAAGGCGGAATTGACTTTTGCAGTGCAGTAGAGCTTTATATACTAATGAGGAAAAGAGGTCGCAAAAAAGTAGACATGGTTTTCCGGCAGTATAGGGCTTAAAGCGGGGCACGCTCCCGCTAACTTCGCCTACCAGGGGTACTAAACTTCAAGCTTCGCCCTGCTCGCTTTCAGCAAGTACCCGGGGATCAGATTACCCCGCTTTCAACCCTCCACTACCGGAAAACCCCGGACTAACTTTGAGACATTCTTATCCATTGGTACATAAAGTGGGGGAAATCTTAGGGAATCTGAGCGCTGTTTTGAAGTCTTGCCGAAAGAAGAAAGGAATCAGAGAAATTTGGAGTGCATTTTGCGACACCGGCGAAACGGCAAGAGGCTCTCCATCCTCCGAATTTTTCTATAAAATTCACTTGTTTAGATGGAATGCATTTTATTTTCCTGTTTTTAATGTTTCTTATTTCGAACTTCTGAGACTGACAAGGGATAGGATTTACAATGTCGAACAGCATTTCTGCGGTACAGCTTTCGATGAGGGCAATCTGAGCCCGTCAGTACTTACTGAAAGCGAGCAAGGCGAAGCTTGAAGTTAGTACTGTTACGAAGGCGAAGTTAGCGGGAGCGTGCCCGAAGAGGAAGGCTGTATCGCAGAAATGCGTAGCTTATTATCCTTTAACACTACCGGAGTTCAGAAGATAACCATTAAAACCCCTTATATAAAATCATTTTATTAATAAGTTTTGAAATTTTATAGAAAAATTCCTTATACCCTATAGGCAAATACAAGATTTTCTGTTAAAGTTTAACAAGTCACAGTCTACTTATTTCAAGAAGAGAGAATGCTATGTTTAGTGAATCGATTATTGAGTTGTACAACAAGTTTCGAATTTATTTTTATATGCAGGTGTTTGCGAAATTCGAAAAGAGAGAGGCCAGTCTGACCACTGTAGAAAGCTATAGCATTGAATGTATCAAGGCTCTGGGAGAGCCAACGGTACAGGAATTTGCCATTATGATGGGAATTTCCGCTCCTAATGCCGCTTATAAGGTGAATGCCTTAGTGCAGAAGGGCTACATCGAGAAAATTCAGGATGAAAATGATCGAAGAGAATTCCACCTTCGTCCCACGAAGAAGTTTTGGGATTATTACAATGTTTCCTACAGCTATGTAAAGACTGTAGAAGCTCGTTGTAAGAAGCGTTTCAGCAAGGAAGATTTGGCAAAGTTTGAAGAGATGGTAAAGATTATTACCACAGAGCTTATGCCGGAGCTGGATACCAGAAAATTTACCAAAACAGGATTTGAAAACCACGTCAGTATCGGTGAAGTGGAAGAGTAAAAGTAGCGGAAGAATCGAAAAAGTCCCCTTGGCCGGGAAGGCCTTGGGGATATTTTTTTGAAAAAATCCCGTATTTCTCGGAAAGGAATTGCCTTTTTTCTTGCGAGCAAGGTAAGCCTATGATAATATAAATCGGTATATGCCCGAGTGATGGGAGTAACCGAAAAACTTCGGAGAAAACAGGGATAAGGGCGAAATCTGGTGAAACATTTTTCCTTTTCCGGAGGAGAAAAGCGTTTCACCAAATTCGATTGTAAAGGAAGTAGAAGATGAACAAGAAATCAAATGCAGTGCTACGGCTTATAGGAATCCTCCTGCTGACCATAGCTTTTTGCGTTTTGGGCTACCTGAACGCAAAAAACATTAAGCTGGGCTTGGACCTGAACGGTGGTGTGTCCATCACCTACCAAACCGTGGAAGAGAATCCTACCGCCGAGCAGATGAGTGACACGGTGTATAAGCTTCAAATGAAGGCTCAGAGCTATTCCACAGAGGCACAGGTATATCAGGAAGGAAAGAATCGTATCAATATTGATATTCCCGGAGCTACCGATGCCAATGAGATTTTGGCAGAGCTTGGAGAGCCGGGTACCCTGCAGTTTGCGGATGAGGATGGCAATGTTCTTCTTACCGGTGACGATGTAAAAACAGCTACTGCGGGAATGACCAACCAGAACAACAATCGTGAGTATGTGATTGAGCTGCATTTTACAGAGGAAGGTGCGACAAAATTTGCGGAAGCCACCAAGAACAATGTGGGAAAGCGTATCTTCATTATCTACAACAATGAAGTCATTTCTTCTCCAAATGTTAAGGAAGCGATTACCGGCGGACAGGCCAGCATCAGTCCCATTGAAAGCTATGAGCAGGCGCAGAAGATTGCTTCTACCATCCGTATCGGTGCTTTGCCGGTTAGCCTGACAGAGCTTCGTTCCAATGTAATCGGTGCCACCTTGGGTGCGGAAGCGATTTCCACCTCTTTACAGGCTGCGGCTATAGGTATTGCATTGGTTATGCTTTTTATGCTTTGTGTTTATCGTATCCCCGGTCTTGCGGCATCTCTGGCTCTTTTCATGTATGTGGGGCTGGAAATGGTGCTGATGCAGGCCTTTGAAGTTACCCTGACTTTGCCGGGTATTGCCGGAATTATTCTATCCATCGGTATGGCGGTGGATGCCAACGTTATTATTTTCACCCGAATTAAAGAAGAGATTGGTGCCGGAAATTCCGTTGATAAGGCGATTAAGGCAGGATTTGAAAAGGCCTTGTCTGCAATTTTGGACGGTAACATCACTACTTTGATTGCGGCGGCAGTGCTGTATGTCCGTGGTTCGGGAACCGTAAAGGGCTTTGCAACCACCTTGGCCATCGGTATTATCATTTCTCTGATTACCGCACTTTTTGTAACCAGAGGATTATTGACCGCTTTCTTCGCTTTGGGAGCGACAAACCCCAAGCTCTACGGTATTAAGAAGGAAACCAAGGTAATCAACTTTATCGGTTTCAGAAGAATTGCCTACAGCATTTCTTCCTTAGTGATTATTGTGGGATTTATTTTCCTGGCAATGAATAAGAAAAATACCGGAGATATCTTTAACTATGACCTGGATTTTAAGGGAGGTTCCTCCACCACCATTACCTTCGATAAGGATATGTCCATGAAGGAGATAGATAGTGAGGTGATTCCTCTGTTTACTGCGGCTACCGGAGGTAACGCCTCCACCCAGGCAGCTAAGGTTGCCGGAACCAATGAGGTTATCATTAAGACCAGAACCATGACCACCGAGGAAAGAACCAAGCTGTATGACAGCCTTCAGGAGAAGTTCTCCATTTCCGAGGATAAGATTGTTACCGAGAACATTTCCGGAGCGGTTTCCACTGAAATGAAGAAGGATGCGGTTTGGGCTTTGCTGATTGCGATCTTCTGTATGTTGATTTATATCTGGATTCGATTCAGAGACATTAAGTTTGCATCCGCTTCCGTAATGGCTTTGGCCCATGACGTATTGGTGACCGTCACCTTCTATGCGGTGCTTCGTTGGGCGGTGGGATCTAACTTTATTGCTTGTATCCTTACCATCGTAGGATATTCCATTAACGCTACTATCGTTATCTTTGACCGTATCCGTGAGAACCTTCACAACGGAACAAAGAAGAAGGGCTTGGAATATGTGGTAAATGAGGCGATTTCCAGTACGGTAACCCGTTCTATCAATACCTCCTTGACTACCTTTATTTCCGTATTTGTGCTTTACATCTTCGGTGTAAGCTCCATTCGAGATTTCACCTTACCCTTGATGGTAGGTATTGTAGCCGGCGCTTGGTCTTCCGTATGTATCGCAGGACCGCTTTGGTTTGATTTTGTGATTCTTTCCAAGAGAAAGAAGGAACAGCTTATCAAAAAGTAAAACAGTAAAGAGGTGACTATGGCAGCTGCCAAAATGAAATATGAAATCAAAGGGCAGTGTGGAAGAGCCAAGTCTGCCCATGTGGAAACCGTCCATGGTGTGATTGAAACCCCGGTCTTTATGAATGTGGGTACAGTGGCAGCCATCAAGGGCGGGGTGTCCACGGATGATCTCCGCCTGGTACATACCCAGGTGGAGCTGTCCAATACCTATCACCTCCATGTGCGAACCGGGGACAAGGTCATCCGTGAGCTGGGAGGCTTGCACAGGATGATGAACTGGGACAAGCCCATCCTTACCGATTCCGGAGGCTTTCAGGTATATAGCCTGGCCAAGACCGGAAGAAAGATTCGGGAAGAAGGGGTGGAATTCCGCTCCCATATTGATGGAAGAAGGATTTTTATGGGTCCGGAGGAATCCATGCAGATTCAGTCCAACTTGGGTTCTACCATTGCCATGGCCTTTGACGAGTGTCCACCGGCCTTGGCGGAGCGGGATTATATTCTTCCTTCCGTGGAGAGAACCACCCGTTGGCTTCTTCGGTGTCAGGCGGAGATGGATCGTTTGAACAGTTTGGAGGACACCTTGAATCCCAAGCAGATTCTCTTCGGGATTAATCAGGGAGGTGTTTTGGAAGATATTCGTATCGACCATGCAAAACGTATTACGGAGCTGAATTTGGAAGGCTATGCAGTTGGTGGACTGGCCGTGGGAGAAAGCCATGAGGATATGTACCGGATTTTGGATGCGGTGGTTCCTCATTTGCCAAGGCATAAGCCTACTTACCTTATGGGGGTAGGAACTCCGGAAAATATGATTCAGGCTGTGGATCGGGGAATTGACTTTTTCGATTGTGTATTCCCCAGCAGAAACGGAAGACATGGTCATGTGTATCATGCCACCGGAAAGCTGAATCTTTGGAATCTGGCTTATGAAAAGGATATGCGCCCCATTGAAGAGGGCTGTGACTGTCCGGCTTGCAAGGGGATTCGAAAAGAGGACGGAACCTATACCGGCGGCTATTCCAGAGCCTATATCCGCCATCTTTTAAAGGCGAAGGAAATACTGGGAATGCGGCTTTGTGTTTTACATAATCTTTCCTATTACAATCGCTTGATGGTGGAGATGCGTAACGCCATCCGGGAAAATCGTTGGGAAAGCTGGAAGACGGAAGCCTTATATAAACTAAAGATACAAAACTCCTAAGGGAGAAGGTTTGACAGAAGAAAAGGAGATGCTTTATGGCAGGAATGGGAGCAGTAGGCTGGATTATTTATGGGGTAGTGATTATTGCCATGTTTTACTTTTTGGGTGTTCGCCCTCAGCAGCAGGAAAAGAAAAAATTGCAGGACTTAATGAGTTCTCTTGCTGTGGGAGATACGGTTCTTACCAGTTCGGGATTTTACGGTGTCATCATTGACCTTACTGAGGATACGGTAATCGTAGAGTTCGGCGGAAACAAGAACTGTCGTATTCCGATGCAGAAGACAGCTATCGTTCAGATTGAAAAGGCTTCCAACTAAGGCTTTAATCGGGAGAAGAGCGGACTTTGTTTTAAGCTTTCAAAATACTGATTCTTCTATTTGGGAAGGATAAGAAGTTATACAAAAAATAGAAAGAAGGAAAAAGATGAGGAAAACCCTGGTTTTACTTTTTGGGGGACAGTCTACAGAGCATGAAGTTTCCTGTCGCTCTGTACTCACGATTAAAAGGGCGGTAAATCAAGAAAAGTACAAGGTGCTTTGTATCGGTATTACGAAATCTGGGGAATGGATTCCGGTGGAGAAAGAAGGATCCATTGAAGACGGAAGCTGGAGGGAAAGTGCAGAAAGAGCCATGATTCTTCCGGATGCAAAGCTTTCTTCCGTACTTTTTCTGAAGGGAAACGGCGAAAGCCGTTTGGAAAAGATTGATTTGGTTTTTCCGGTGCTTCATGGAAAAGACGGAGAAGATGGAACCATTCAAGGACTTTTGGAAATTGCCAGAATTCCTTATGTGGGCTGTGGGGTACTTTCCTCTGCGATTTCTATGGATAAGGTTTACACCAAAATGGCGGTGGAAAAGCCTTTGGCAAAGATTGGTGTGCGACAGGCGAAGTATATTTCCTTTGTGCGAAGCCAGTGGGAGAATCAGGAGAAGATCATTTCCAAGGTGGAAGAGGCCCTTTCCTATCCGGTATTTGTAAAGCCCTCCAATGCAGGCTCTTCCTGCGGCGTAAGTAAGGCAAAGGATAGAGAGGCCTTAAAGAAGGCGGTGGAAAATGCCCTTTCGGTAGATAGAAGAGTCTTGGTGGAGGAAAGTATTACGGGACGAGAGCTGGAATGTGCGGTATTTTCCGGAAACGAAGGGCAGATAGAAAGCTCCTCTGTGGGAGAAATTCTTGCGGCAGCAGAGTTCTACGATTATGACGCCAAATATAACAATCCGGATTCCAAGACGGAGCTCCATCCGGATATTTCCGGGGAGATTGAAGAGAAAATCAGAAAGGCAGCAGAGACAGTCTTCTTAGCGGTGGACGGCTTCTCTCTCTCCAGAGTGGATTTCTTCCTGTCCGGGGAGGAAGTGATTTTTAACGAAATCAATACTATGCCGGGCTTCACTTCTATTTCCATGTATCCCATGCTTTTTAAGAAAAAGGGATATTCCATAGAAGAGCTGGTAGAGAAACTTTTAGAGAGTGCTTTTCATAGACCTTAAGAATTTCATAAATAATTATTTCCGTGGACTTTAAACTTTTTTGCAAGATTGTGCTATACTAAGTACACAATCAATTTGATTTTAAATGTTTGATTTCCATTCTCCTAGGGGCTCTGTTATGCACGCAGGGTCCCTATTATATTGTCTTCATTGTCGTAAAGAAAAGTTATGAAAAAGGAAAGCTGTGACTGAGGTAAGAAATTAAGATGAAGGTCAAAATGACTATGCACACCAGACAAAAATATGACGGGGACTTGGATAGCTTCGTGCTGGAACATTCCGGTGTACTGATGCAAAGAGGAGAGCAGTTTCTTCTCAGTTATTTTCAAGAGGGAGTACACCACGGTATGAAACTGTATCCGGCGGAAGGTCGTCTGGAGATAATTCGAAATTGGAAGGAAGAGGAGAAGCTTCTCTATGAAGGAGGTGTCCGCTGGAAGGTGGATTACGAAACGGAGGTAGGTGTTTTGCCCCTGGAATTTGATACGGCAGAGGTGGATTTTCGAAATGTCGACTTCTCTCGGGGACAAGGAGAAATTCGTCTCTATTATACACTCTTTCAGTTTGGGCAAAAGGTGGCAGAGACAGAACTCTCCATTGCAATTTCGCCCTATTCGGAGTAAAATGTAAACGTTTCTTTGCAAAAATAAGCACAATAATTTGTAGACTTGGAAATGAGGTGTTCATGGTACTGGCAATTGCTCCACAAAGCATTATTTCAATTTTGTTGGTGATTTTGATTTTGCTTTTCATCGTATTAATAGCTTTATATTTTATGGGAAGACGTTTGCAGGAAAAGCAGGCTGCACAGCAACCCATGATTGAGGCCAATACCATGGAAGTTTCCATGTTGATTATTGATAAGAAGAAGCTGAGCGTAAAGGCGGCCGTTGCGGCAGGTTTACCGGAACAGGTGGAGAAGGAGCTTCCCTTCTATCTTCGCTTTTCAAAGCTTCCCATTGTCAAGGCCAAGGTGGGACCGAAGGTTTTGGCCCTTATGGCGGATCCCAATGTTTATGAGGTGCTTCCTGTAAAGAAGGAAGTAAAATGCGCGGTATCCGGAATTTACATTCGCTCCATCAAGTCTGTACGAGGCGGAGTAGTACCTGAGGCGCCGAAGAAAAAAGGCTTTTTCGCCAACTTAAGAAAGAAGGCGGAAGACGCAGTGAAGAAGCAACAAGCAAAGAAGTAATATTGAAAGATATTTGAACTGAAAACCAAAGCATAAAGAATACCACTCATGGGTTTTATGAAAGAAGATAATTTGAGTGTTTTTTCGGGGGAGTATTTTGGAATAGAGGCAATCTGAGCCCGCCGGTACTTGCTGACAGCGAGGAAACGAAGCTGGAAGCTTAGTACCGCTGCGAGGCGAAGTTAGCGGGAGCGTGCCACGATTCCAAAATCTCCAACAGAAAAAACGATAAATACTCTAGCTTTTTTCATAAAGCCTTTTCTTTTTTCTTTCTAAATTCCAAGGCCTTCTTCTCAAATTTCCTTGACAGAAAAAGGTAAAGAATGGTAGTATGAAGTTTGCTTATTTGGCCGGTAGGGGGATAACTCTGCCTATTTTTCGTCCAAAGGAAGAAAAACGCCAAAGAAAAGTGAACGTATCGTCAACTAATCCATAAATTAAAGGAGTTTCCCGAGTTGTTTTAAGCAGATTATAATACTAAAGGCAAGTTGGGACAAGTTTTATTGTGGATTCTTAGCAAAGAGATGAGATATATCTCGGATATTAGGGGTGAACGGTCGATGAAAAAAAGCAAAATGCATCCGGTGCAAACCGGAAAGAATCTCAGAATGACTTTCTCTCAGAGCAAAGAAGTTCTGGAAATGCCAAACCTCATTGAAATCCAAAAGGATTCCTATGAATGGTTTTTGCATGAAGGCTTGAGGGAGGCCTTTGATGATATTTCTCCCATCCAGGACTTTGCAGGACATCTTAGCTTGGAGTTTGTGAACTTCAAACTGGCTAAGGAAGAGGCAAAGTACAGCATAGAAGAGTGTAAGGAAAGAGATGCAACCTATGCAGCTCCCCTTAAGGTTAAAGTTCGCCTCTTTAATAAGGATAAGGAAGAAATCAATGAACATGAAATTTTCATGGGTGACCTTCCTTTGATGACAGAGAACGGCTCCTTCGTAATCAACGGTGCGGAAAGAGTTATCGTTTCTCAGTTGGTGCGTTCTCCGGGAATTTATTATGGGGTAGACCATGATAAGGTAGGTAAGGAGCTTTACAGCAGTACCGTAATTCCGAACCGTGGTGCCTGGATTGAGTACGAGACAGACTCCAATGACGTATTCTTCGTTCGTGTAGACAGAACCAGAAAGGTACCGGTTACTGTCTTTATTCGTGCGCTCGGCGTAGGTTCCAACAAGGATATTCTTGATTTATTCGGAGAAGATCCAAAGCTCTTAGCTTCTATCGACAAAGATCCTTCTGAAAATTACCAGGAAGGTCTCTTAGAGTTATACAAAAAAATCCGACCGGGAGAACCGCTTTCCGTGGACTCCGCCCAATCCCTATTGAACTCCATGTTTTTTGACCCCAGACGCTATGATTTAGCCAAGGTGGGACGATACAAGTTCAACAAGAAATTACATTTTAAGAACAGAATCAAGGGCCATGTTTTGGCTGAGGCTGTTTATGCACCGGAGACCGGTGAACAGCTGGCTGAGGCAGGCGCAACCGTTAGCCAGGAATTGGCAGAGCAGATTCAGAATGCTGCAGTTCCCTTTGTTTGGATTGACGGACCGACAAGAACCGAGAAGGTACTTTCTTCCATGCAGGTAGATATTAAGGAGTGGATTCCCGCTTCCATCAATCCTGAGGAGTGCGGTATCAATGAGTTGGTATTCTATCCTGCTTTAAAGGAGCTTTTGGCTTCTGTAGAGGGACAGGGAGAGGATGCGCTGAGAGATGCGATTCGTAAGAACATCCATAGCCTGATCCCAAAGCATATTACTAAGGAAGATATTTTTGCTTCTATTAACTACTTACTGAATCTGGATGAAGAAATCGGTACAGTAGACGATATTGACCACCTGGGAAATCGTCGTATCCGTGCTGTTGGAGAGCTCTTACAGAACCAGTATCGTATCGGATTGTCCCGTATGGAAAGAGTCGTAAGAGAGAGAATGTCCACCCAGGATATTGATGAAATTACTCCTCAATCCTTGATCAATATTAAGCCCGTAACGGCGGCGGTAAAGGAATTCTTCGGTTCCTCCCAGCTGTCTCAGTTCATGGACCAGAATAACCCGCTTTCCGAGCTTACCCATAAGAGAAGACTTTCCGCATTGGGACCCGGCGGTCTTTCCAGAGATCGTGCAGGTTTCGAGGTGCGAGACGTACACTATACCCACTACGGAAGAATGTGTCCTATCGAGACTCCTGAAGGACCGAACATCGGTTTGATTAACTCCTTGGCTTCTTATGCAAGAATCAATGAGTACGGTTTTATCGAGGCACCTTACTTAGTGGTAGATAAGACCGACCCTGCCAATCCGGTAGTTACCAATCAGGCGGTATATCTTGCCGCAGACGAGGAAGACCAGTTCGTGGTTGCTCAGGCGAATGAGCCTTTGGATGAGGAAGGACATTTTAAGCATGACAACGTTTCCGGTAGATATCGGGATCAGACCTCAGCTTTCCCAAAGACCAGTATCGATTTAATGGACGTATCTCCCAAGATGGTATTCTCGGTAGCGACTTCCATGATTCCTTTCCTGCAAAACGATGACGCGAACCGTGCCCTGATGGGATCCAACATGCAGCGTCAGGCAGTGCCACTTTTGATTACCGAATCCGCAGTGGTGGATACCGGTATGTCCAGTAAGGCGGCGGTAGACTCCGGAGCCTGCGTAGTGGCAAAGAACAGTGGAGAGGTTACGCTTTCTTCCTCTGCAAGAATCCTGATTAAGAGAGACAAGGACGGAGGAATCGACGAGTATAAGCTGATGAAGTTTATGCGTAGTAACCCCAGTAACTGTTACAACCAAAAGCCTATTGTCAACACCCATGACCGGGTAGAGGCAGGGGATGTTATTGCAGACGGTCCTTCCACAAAGGACGGCGAGATTGCCTTAGGAAAGAACCCCTTAATCGGATTTATGACCTGGGAAGGTTACAACTACGAGGACGCGGTTTTACTTTCCGAGCGTCTGGTACAAAACGACGTTTACACCTCCGTTCATATTGAAGAGTATGAGTGTGAGGCAAGAGATACAAAGCTTGGACCGGAAGAGATTACCGCTGACGTTCCCGGTGTAGGTGATGATGCCTTAAAGAACCTGGACGAAAGAGGAATTATCCGTATCGGTGCAGAGGTTCGTGCCGGAGATATTCTGGTAGGTCGTGTAACTCCCAAGGGAGAGACAGAGCTTACCGCCGAAGAGCGTTTGCTTCGTGCCATCTTCGGTGAGAAGGCAAGAGAAGTAAGAGATACCTCCTTAAAGGTGCCTCACGGTGCTTACGGAACCGTTATCAACACCATGGTTTATACCAGAGAGAATTCCGACGAGCTGGCTCCCGGAGTTTCCCAGTCCGTTCGTATCTATATCGCCCAGAAGAGAAAGATCGGTGTGGGAGATAAGATGGCGGGTCGTCACGGAAACAAGGGTGTCGTTTCCCGTGTGCTTCCTGTAGAGGATATGCCATACCTGCCAAACGGTCGCCCCTTGGATATCGTATTGAATCCTTTGGGTGTGCCTTCTCGAATGAATATCGGACAGGTTCTGGAGTTACACCTTTCCTTGGCGGCAAAGGCTCTTGGAATCGACGTTTCCACTCCAATCTTTGACGGCGCAACCGAGGTGGATATTCAGCAGACCCTCTTACTGGCAAATGATTATGTAAACCTTTCTTGGGAAGAATTTTCCGAGAAGCATAAGGAGGAGCTGGATCCTGAAGTATATGCTTACTTGGGCGAGCATCTTGACCACCGTAAGGAATGGCAGGGTGTGCCTATCGGCATTGACGGAAAGGTACAGCTGAGAGACGGAAGAACCGGAGAGAAATTTGACAGTCCTACTTCCATCGGCTTCATGCACTATTTGAAACTTCACCACCTGGTAGACGATAAAATTCATGCCCGTTCTACAGGTCCGTACTCCATGGTTACCCAGCAGCCTCTGGGAGGTAAAGCCCAGTTCGGTGGACAGCGTTTCGGAGAGATGGAGGTTTGGGCTCTGGAGGCCTATGGTGCAGCGTATACTCTGCAGGAGATTCTGACCATGAAGTCCGACGATGTGGCAGGTCGTGTAAAGACCTACGAAGCCATCATCAAGGGACAAAATATTCCGGCGCCGGGAGTGCCCGAGTCCTTTAAGGTGCTTTTAAAGGAAATGCAGGCTCTGTGTCTGGATATGAGAGTGCTGGATGAGAATCAGCAGGTAGTAGAGATTACGGAAGATCTTTACGATGCAAATCAAGACATGCACAGACTCTTGTCCGGTGGAGATTATCGTCAGGATAAGCAGGAAAACTTCGGAGCCTATGGCTATACCAAGCAGGAATTCCAGGATGGAGAGCTGGTGGATGCCGAGGAAAATGAAGATAGCGCAGAAGAGGATGACTCTATAGAAGAGCTGGATCAGGATGATTTTTATTCCTTAGCTTCCGACTTCGGTGATGATGGTGATAACGAGTAGAGGAGGAAAAATGGCAAACTTTCAAAATGGAAATGAGCCGGTACAATTTGATTCCATAAAAATTGGTTTGGCTTCCCCGGAAAAAATTCTGGACTGGTCCTATGGAGAAGTAAAGAAGCCGGAAACCATTAACTATAGAACCCTGAAGCCGGAGAAGGACGGATTATTCTGCGAAAGAATTTTCGGACCGGTGAAGGACTGGGAATGTCACTGTGGAAAATATAAGAAGATTCGCTACAAGGGTGTGATTTGCGATCGTTGTGGTGTAGAGGTTACCAAGTCTTCTGTACGTAGAGAGCGGATGGGGCATATTGCCTTAGCTGCTCCCGTATCCCACATTTGGTACTTCAAGGGAATTCCTTCCCGTATGGGACTTATTCTGGATATCAGTCCCAGAATTCTGGAGAGAGTTCTGTATTTTGCCTCCTACGTAGTTTTGGATCCCATGGAAACCGGATTAAACTATAAGGATGTGCTTTCCGAGAAAGAATACAGAGATGCTGTAGAGCAGTACGGTTACGGCAATTTCCGCGTAGGAATGGGTGCGGAAGCGGTATATGAGTTGCTTTCCAACATTGACCTGGAGAAGGAGTATACGGATCTTCGTGGAGAGCTGGACAGCTCCTCCGGACAGAAGAGAGCCCGTATTGTAAAGCGTTTGGAAGTGGTGGAAGCCTTCCGTTCCTCCGGAAATAAGCCGGAGTGGATGATTCTTTCCAACCTTCCTGTAATTCCTCCCGATTTACGTCCTATGGTACAGCTGGATGGAGGACGTTTTGCTACCTCCGACTTAAACGACCTGTATCGTAGAATTATCAATAGAAACAACCGTCTGGCAAGACTCTTGGAGCTGGGAGCACCGGAAATTATCGTGCGTAACGAGAAGAGAATGTTGCAGGAGGCGGTGGATGCCCTCATCGACAACGGTAGAAGAGGACGTCCTGTAACCGGTCCCGGAAACCGTGCTTTAAAGTCCCTTTCCGATATGTTAAAGGGTAAGCAGGGACGTTTCCGTCAGAACCTTTTAGGAAAGCGTGTGGACTACTCCGGACGTTCCGTAATCGTAGTAGGACCGGAATTAAAGATTTATCAGTGCGGTGTGCCTAAGGAGATGGCTATCGAGCTCTTTAAGCCCTTCGTTATGAAGGAGCTGGTAAAGAGCAACAAGTCTCATAACATTAAGAATGCCAAGAAGATGGTGGAAAGACTGGATCCATTGGTTTGGGATATCTTGGAAGATGTTATTAAAGAGCACCCGGTTATGTTAAACCGTGCCCCTACCCTGCACCGTTTGGGAATTCAGGCCTTCGAGCCAATTCTGGTAGAGGGTAAGGCAATTAAGCTTCACCCGCTGGTTTGTGCGGCCTTCAACGCGGACTTCGATGGAGACCAGATGGCGATCCACCTTCCTTTAACCCAGGAAGCACAGGCGGAGTGTCGTTTTATGTTACTTTCTCCCAACAACCTCTTAAAGCCTTCTGACGGTGGTGTGGTTGCGGTACCTTCTCAGGATATGGTACTGGGTGTGTATTATTTAACCCAGGAAAGAGAAGGAGACAAGGGAGAGGGAATGCTCTTCAAGTCTATCAATGAAGCTATTTTGGCTTATGAGAACCACTATGTAACCCTTCATGCGAAGATTCGTTGTAAGGTAAAGAAGGAATTCTTACAGGAAGACGGCAGCAAGAAGGAAGAAGAAGGTATTATCGAGACCACTGTAGGAAGACTTCTCTTCAATGAGATTATTCCGCAGGATTTAGGATTTATTGACCGTTCTTTACCTGAGAATCGTTTCCTTCCGGAAATCAATTTCCTGGTAAAGAAGAAGAACCTAAAGCAGATTCTGGAAA
>CAUUJL010000035.1:0-20981 GCA_963545375.1 uncultured Oribacterium sp. | reverse complement strand
TGCCTTTCGAGGACCCTCCGCCTTTTTATTCGGTAATGAAGGCAATGGTCTTACAAAGGAATTAAGCCAATGTGCTACGGAAAAACTCCTTATTCCCATGGAAGGGAAGATAGAGTCCTTAAATGTTGCTACTTCAGCCAGCATAGTACTCTATGAGGCTGTTCGACAAAGAAGATATATAAAGGAGGAAGGATGACTTTAGCAGGACGTGATTTTATGAAATTACTGGATTTTTCTAAAGAGGAAATTCAGGAGATTCTGAATGTTGCCAAGAGACTAAAGAAAGAGAAGAAAGAGGCGGTAAGGCGCTATCCTCACGGAGAAGCCTGTGCCGGCAAGAACATTGTCCTGATTTTTGAAAAGGCATCCACCAGAACCAGATGTGCCTTTGAGGTGGCGGCAGCGGACCTTGGTGTGCATAGCACCATGCTGGATGTGTCCACCAGCCAGATGGGGAAGAAGGAAAGTATTGAAGATACGGCAAGAGTACTTTCTACCATGTATGACGGAATTATGTATAGAGGCTATTCCCAAGAGGGCATGGAGGAGTTTGCCAGATATTCCTCCGTACCGGTATGGAATGCTTTAAGCGACCGTTTCCATCCCACTCAGCTTTTGGCGGATTTGTTAACGATTGAAGAGCGTTTCGGTAAGCTTAAGGGACTTAAGCTTTGCTATATGGGAGATGCCCGCTTTAATATGGGAAATTCCTATATGGTGGCTTGTGCCAAGATGGGCATGCATTTTGTGGCCTGCACCAAGGAAGGCTATTTTCCGGACGAGGATTTGATTTCCGAGTGTCAGCAGATTGCGGAGGATAATGGAGGCAGTCTTCGTTTTACGGAATCCGTTGCGGAAGGATGTAAGGATGCGGACATCATTTGCACCGATGTTTGGTTATCCATGGGAGAGCCGGAGAGCCTCTTTGCCCAGAGAATTGCGGATTTACAGCCTTATCAGGTCAATGACACCGCATTTTCTTATGCCAAGAATTCCGCCATTTTCCTTCATTGTCTTCCTGCTTTTCACAATGCCAGAACGGAAATCGGAGCGAAGATTTATAAGCAGTTCGGTATTTCGGAAATGGAGGTCAGTGACAGCGTTTTTGAATCCGAGCGCTCTCTGGTATTTGCAGAGGCGGAAAATAGAATGCACACGATTAAAGCGCTTCTCTACCTCAGCTTGGGAGGAGTATAATGGAAAGACGGCTAAGAGGGAGAAATCCAAACAGGAAATATGATTTTCTCTATATTGGCATAGGTCTTGTGATTAGTATTATGGCGATTTTCGCTTTAACAAAGCCGGAGGAGAATCAGGTTCTCTTTCCTTTCATTTTCTTTTTTGCAGCCATCCTTCGTGTGGTTTATGTGCTGCAGGGAAGAGAAGAGGGAAAGAAGAGACTCTTGTCTCTTTTTGTCGGCGTTTTACTGTTGTTACTCAGCATCATCACAGGCATGAGCTTGTGGAGATAAGCCCTAAAAAGAAAGGATGTTCATTTGGAAAGAGAAGAATTAGAGAAAATACTTGCTTCTTTGCTGCAAAAGGCAAAAAGTAATAAAAACAGCATCGATTTAGGGGAAGTACAGGAAGCAGTAAAGGAGTTTTCCCTTAATGAAGAACAGATGGAGCAGGTTTTGCTTTTGCTGGAGAATAAGGGAATAGAGATTAATCCCATCCTGGATGAGGATGTGCTTAAAACCATAGAACAGGATGGGGATAAGGTGGAGCCGGATGCTCTGCTTCCTTTAGAGGACGACGATGACTTTGTAAAGGAAGAAGAGGGAGAGGAGATTGACCTGGATGCGGTGGATCTTCTGGAAGGAATCGGAACGGAAGATCCGGTTAGAATGTATCTGAAGGAAATCGGTACCGTGCCCCTTCTTACCGCAGAGGAAGAATATGCTCTTGCCATGAAGAAGCAGGAGGGAGATGAATATGCTAAACAAAGGTTGATTGAAGCCAACCTTCGTTTGGTTGTTTCTATTGCCAAAAGATATACCGGCCGCGGAATGAGCTTCCTGGATTTGGTGCAGGAAGGAAATCTCGGTTTGATTAAGGGTGTAGAAAAATTTGACCCGGAGAAGGGCTTTAAGCTTTCTACCTATGCTACCTGGTGGATTCGTCAGTCCGTAACCAGAGCCTTGGCAGACCAGGCCAGAACCATTCGTGTTCCGGTGCATATGGTGGAAACCATTAACAAGATGTCCAAGATGCAGAGAAAGCTGACCTTAGAGCTTGGTTATGAGCCTTCCGTGAAGGAACTGGCGGAGCATTTGGATATGACAGAGGAAAAGGTGCAGGAAATCATGCAGATTGCCAGAGAGCCGGCTTCTTTGGAAACCCCCATCGGTGAAGAGGATGATTCCAATTTGGGAGATTTCGTAGCGGATACCAATGTTCTTTCTCCGGAGGGAAATGTGGAATCCGTAATGCTTAGAGAGCATATTGATACGCTTCTTGGGGATTTAAAGGAAAGAGAAAGACAGGTTATCGTACTTCGTTTCGGTCTGGAGGACGGACACCCGAGAACTTTGGAAGAAGTGGGAAAAGAGTTTAATGTTACCAGAGAGAGAATTCGACAGATTGAGGCGAAGGCTTTAAGAAAGCTGAGAAACCCTGTCCGTTCCAAGAGAATTCGAGACTTTTTACAGTAAGGAAGCTATGAAGAAAAATTATGAACAGCTGATGGAAAGCCATCTTCCGAAAAACGGAGAAAAAAAGAGATTGCTGCTCCATGTCTGCTGTGCTCCCTGCTCCACGGCAGTACTGGAGAGCCTGGAGCAATATTTTTCCATCACCATCTTCTTCTATAATCCGAACCTGGATTCGAAATCCGAGTTTGAACACAGGGCGGAGGAATGTAAGAGGCTGGTGAAGGAAATGGGCTTTTCCATGGATGTGATTGTTTCCAACTATATCCATGAGGAGTTCCTGGAGATAGCCAAGGGTTTGGAAAAGGAGCCTGAAAGAGGGACCAGGTGTGATGCCTGTTTCAATCTTCGCCTGGAGGAAACCGCCCAATACGGGGCAGGCTGGAATAAAGAACATCCGGATTTGGCATTTGACTACTTTTGTACCAGCTTAAGCATCTCTCCTCTAAAAGATGCTGCTGTCTTGAATGAGATAGGGGAAGCATTGGGAGAGAAGTACGGAATCGCCTATCTGCCTTCGGATTTTAAGAAAAAAAGTCGATACCTTCGTTCCATAGAATTATCCAAGGAACATAATCTGTATCGGCAGGATTATTGCGGATGTGAATTTTCCAAGGCGGAAAGCATCAGAAGAAACAAGGAAAGAGAAAAAGCGGAAAGCTGTTCAAAATAGGAGGGGATATGGTTAGTCAAGAGGTAAAAATCATCAATGAATCAGGATTACATTTACGTCCGGCCGGGGTGCTTACCCAAACCTGTATCCGATATAAAAGTGAAATTATTTTGCATTACGGAGAGCGTAAGATCGTAGGAAAGTCCGTGCTGAACGTAATGGCTGCCGGCGTAAAGCGAGGCAGTACCGTAGTGGTGGAATGTAACGGCCCGGATGAAGAAGAAGCCCTAAAGGCGGTGGTGGAAGCCATTTCCAATGGCCTTGGAGAAGGCCCGGAGGGCTCAGAGCCACTATTCACATAGACAAAAAAGGGGATGTAAAAAAACAAAATAATTTTCTAAGCAATATAGGTCTGAAATCAGGCTATGCTCTCTCTAACTTAATCCTATGTATTGAAGGACTATATTTATAAAGATGCGCTCTAATGCAGTATAGGTCTATAATCGGGGCACGCTCCCGCTAACCTCGCCTTCGTAGCAGTACTAACTTCAAGCTTCGCTTTGCTCGCTTTCAGTAAGTACTGACGGGCTCAGATTACCCCTATTATAGACCTATACTGCATTATTCGCTTCACTTATTGATTTTTACAGTCTTTATTTCGCCGAATTCCTGCAAGTATAGGTTCAGACTTCCCTGATTTTCAGACCTATATTGCCGAAAATTTCTTTATCATTTTGAATTTTTTTCATTCCTTTTTTTATTGCTTCAATGATGAATATTTCGCTCTATACCCTTTGGAATAAGGGGTAGTCTGAGCCCGTCGGTACTTGCGAAAAACAAGAGAAACGCAGTTTTTCGCTTAGTAACCGTTACGTGGCGAAGCTAGCGAGAGCGTGCCCCTATTTCAAAGGGTATAGGAGCAAAAATATAGAAATATTGAAGCTCATCACTCCAAAATCCCCTTCAATACTTCTACCGCATGAGCCAGTGTCTTACTGGTATCAATGGCTTCCACGGCACCGGCATCCATGTAGGCTGCATTGCCCGGTTCAATGGGAAGCTTTGCCAGAAGCTCCAGCCCTTCTTTTTCAGCCAGCTCTTCGATATGGCTTTCTCCAAAGACGGAAATCTTCTCTTCGCAGTGGGGACACTGAAGGTAGGACATGTTTTCAATAATTCCCAAAATAGGAATATTCATCTTTTCCGCCATCCGTACAGCCTTCTGCACAATCATGGAAACCAAGTCCTGGGGAGAGGTCACAATCACGATTCCCGCCACCGGCATGGATTGGAAAACGGTTAAGGGAACGTCTCCGGTTCCGGGAGGCATGTCCACGAAGAGATAATCAATATCCTTCCATTCTACCTCCTGCCAGAACTGCTTTACCGCATTGGCAATCATGGAGCCTCTCCAGATTACGGGATCTGTTTCATTTTCCAAAAGCAGATTGGTGGAAATGATTTCCACGCCTCCTGCGCTTTTCTCCGGCACCATGGACTTTCCGTCACTGCTTAATGCCACGCCGTCGTGAGCCAGTCCGAAAGCCTTTGGAATGGAAGGTCCGGTTATATCCGCATCTAAAATTCCTACATGGTAGCCTGCCTTATTCATTGCGGAAGCAAGTAAGGAGCAAACGGTGGATTTTCCCACACCGCCCTTTCCGGATACGATACCGATTACCTTCTTTACGGAAGAGCCGGGAGCCAAGGGGAGTTTCTGAATTCCTGCACTTTTACTGGGACAGCCGGATGAGCAGCTGCTACAGTTTGAATTGCAGGAAGATGGATTTTGTTCTGCCATAGTATTTCCTTTCTCTATACGGTTTCCTTCTTTAAGAAAGCTACAAAGCTCTCTAAGGAAGGAGAGTTGTTTTTGTTGTTATACAGAAAAGCAATTCTTCGCTTCTGTATAGGCTGGGGAAGTTTGATTTCCACCAGCTGTCCATTTTTTAGATCCTCCGCCACGAAGTCCCGAATTACCCAGGCAATGCCGATACCGATTTTGGCTGAGTCAATCAGAAGATCCATGGTGTTTAATTCCATAATCTGGGGACAGTAAATCTGATTCTCCTTCAGATAATTCTCAATATGATGCCGGGAGAGATTTTGCTCCTCCAAAAGCATTACATTGGCATCCTGAAACAAGGAAAAGGCTTCGCCCCGAATCTTTTTCAGATTATGCAAATATTGAGGAGCTGCCACCAGAATATCCTCCACCTCCCGCTCCATCAGAATCTCCTGATTGATGCCAAGCTTCTTCGGAAGAGCGGCTAAAGCCAGATCAATCTGATGATCCTCCAACAGATGGAGAGTTTTTCCGCTATCCTGATTCTTCAAACTGATACGAATATTGGGATATTCCTTCATAAAAGCCTTCAGATAGGGAAGAAGAATAAAACGGCAAAGGGTGCTGCTGGCACCGATATCCAGATGACCGATATGAAAGTCCTTCATTTTCTGAAGGGTTTCTTCCGCCTCCTGAATATGGGCAAAGGCATCCTTAATATACTGAAATAAAACCTTTCCCTCATCGGTTAAGCTGACGCCCCGGGAATTTCTTTTAAATAGCTTGATTTCTAAACTATCCTCTAAACGAACGATGGTTTTGGAAATCGCCGGCTGGGAAATATAGAGCTGTTCTGCGGCCTTGGAAATGTTTCCGCTTTTGGCCACTTCATAAAATATCCGATAGGTGGATAGGTTCTGTTCCATGTTTATCCTTTCTTTTTGAGATAACTTAAGGGAATAATAAGTATCTAAAAAATGTATTTTAATTATAGCAGTAGCTTTGTTACACTGTAAAGAAGAATGCAATTCTGCTTTTATAAAATACATAGGAGCAGGCGGTTTATCTAGGAATTAAGGAGATTTCCATGGGAATGACGATGAGTCAGAAAATTTTGGCCAAGCATGCAGGATTAGAGGAAGTACAGGCAGGACAATTAATTTTAGCCAAGGTAGATTTGGTACACGGAAATGATATTACCACTCCGGTGGCGATTCGTGAGCTGGATAAGATTCACGGAGAGGGCGTCTTTGATAAAGAAAAGGTAGTTTTTGTTATGGATCACTTTGTGCCCAACAAGGATATCACCTCTGCCAAGTGTACCCAGATTTGCAGAAACTTTGCTAAGGAACATGGACTGAAGCACTACTATGATGTGGGAAACATGGGTATTGAACATGCCCTGATTCCGGAGCAGGGTCTGATTACCGCAGGGGAGCTGTCCATCGGTGCGGATTCCCATACCTGTACCTATGGAGCGTTGGGAGCCTTTTCCACCGGTGTGGGTTCTACGGATATGGCGGCGGCAATGGCTACAGGAGAGCTTTGGTTTAAGGTGCCTACTGCGATTAAGGTAGTATTAAAAGGGAAATTACAAAAGCATGTCAGCGGTAAGGATTTGATTCTTCATTTGATTGGCATGATTGGTGTGGATGGAGCCCTTTACGAGTCCATTGAGTTTACCGGAGAGGGTGTGGCTTCTCTTTCTATGGACGATCGCTTTGCCATCTGTAATATGGCCATCGAAGCCGGTGGAAAGAACGGCATTTTCCCGGTGGATGAGAAGACACTGGAGTATATTAAGGCTCATTCCAATAAGGAATACCATATTTACGAGGCGGATGAGGATGCGGAATATGACAGAGTCATCGAGATTGACCTATCTACCCTTAAGTCCACTGTGGCTTTTCCCCATTTGCCGGAAAATACCCATGAAATCGGCAGCTTTGACAAGATTACCATTGATCAGGCGGTCATCGGTTCCTGTACCAACGGCAGACTTTCCGATATCAAGGTGGCTGCTGAGATTGCCAAGGGAAGAAAGATTGCGGAAAACGTTCGTTGCATCGTGATTCCTGCCACCCAGAAGATTTATCTGGAGGCTATGGAGAAGGGCTATATTAAGGATTTAATCGAGGCGGGAGCTGTAGTAAGTACCCCTACCTGCGGTCCTTGCCTTGGAGGCTATATGGGAATTTTGGCTCCCAATGAGCGTTGTATTTCCACCACCAACAGAAACTTTGTGGGAAGAATGGGAGATGCCAGCTCGGAGATTTACCTTGCTTCTCCGGAGGTGGCTATGGCATCGGCGGTTTTGGGATATATTGCATCCCCAACGGATTTAGGACTATAGGAGGCTGTTATGGAAAAAGCTAAGGGTCATTGTGTGAAATACGGGGATAATGTGGATACGGACGTAATTATCCCGGCAAGATATCTGGCGATTCAAGATAAGGCGGAGCTGGCTACCCATGCCATGGAGGATATAGACCAACATTTTCATGATAAAATTAAAAAGGGCGACCTTTTGATTGCAGGAAAGAATTTTGGCTGTGGATCCTCCAGAGAGCATGCTCCTCAGGTTTTAAAGGATTCCGGCATCTCCTGTGTCATTGCGGAAAGCTTTGCCAGAATCTTCTTTAGAAATGCCTTAAATATCGGCTTGGCCATTGTGGAGGCTCCGGAAGCGGCGAAGGAGATTCAAGAAGGAGAAGAGCTAGAGGTGGATTTTACCGAAGGAAAGATTCATAACCTAAGCAGCGGAAAATCCTATACCATGGCGGTATTTCCTCCCTTCCTGCAGGAAATGATTGATAAGGGGGGCTTAATTGCCTCTGTGAATGAAAAACTAGAAAAAATGCAACAAAAAGGCTAAGAAATATTCCTCCATTAGAGAGTGATTTTCTAAAAGTTCCGAAGTGAAGGAAATGTAGTTTTGCTTATCCTTATATTCCTTTTGGAAAAGATTGGGAAAGCCATCAGAAAAGACAGGAAGAAAGAGGCCTGTCTTTTTTTGATAGGCGGTAGCAGCCTTTGCCCTTTGCTTCTCCTCTTTAGGATAAAGCTGAGAAAGACTTTTGTGCAGTGCCATATCTTTTGCAGGAATATATTCATAGTCTTTAAAATTTTTGAAAAAATACTTTGCTTCCCCGGAAAATAAGGGGATTTCCAAAATAGCCTCCTGTCCGGAGACTTCCAGCTGAAAGCCCTCAAAGCGATGGGAGATTGCTTTGGGAAAGAAAGGGCTTTTCTCCGATACGCTCCCGCAAGGAGATTCTTTTCTTTCCATCATGCAATCATATTCTTCGGTTTTGGAAGGTAAATCCTGCTTATTAAAACGAAAGCAGAGCCTTAGTTTATTTTCTTCCAAAAAGAGTGCAGACTTTTCTCGGCAATAACGTCCCTTCCCTTGAAACAGCTCATCATAGGCAAAAAAGGAAAAGAGGGAGGGAAGATAAAGTAAATCCTCAAAGTTATGCTGTAATAGAAGAGCTTTTGCCTCCTCTGTAGGATGCTCCAAATACTCTAAATAGACATAAATCAACTCTCCTCCGGTATAGACATCCTCCCTTTGAATCCCTAAAAAGTGCTCACATTCCTTAAGCTTATAGGAGGGGAGCTGATAGAATTTTTTTCTGCTCTGAATCATTTTAAAAAGATCCAGCTGGGGAAGCTCCGTAAGAGGACTTTTCAAACCGTATTGACTATAGCTTTTCTCTAAAAATGGGGTGTCAAAGGCCTTCCCGTTAAAGCTGATCAGTCGGGTTTTGCCTTTGCAATAGTCTTGAAAGCCCTGTAAGACTTCAATTTCCTCGGAAAGACTGTTGGCAAAGAGTTGGACAATCTCCATTTCGGTATCTTTAAAAAGGAGTAAGCCTATACTGTAAATCTGGGCGCTTTTCGGACTAAGTCCGGTGGTTTCTATATCAAAAAATAAAATCTCTTCTTTATCGGGAAGAAAAGAAGGGAAAAAGAAATCTTTGGGATAGGGAAGCAGTTTTTTTATAATATCCATAGGGGGACTCCGATAAACACAGTATTCTTGTTCAACGAGATTTCTCGGACTTTTTGCAGGGTCTCATTGAGAATCAATATTTTCTTAGCTTAGTTTACTCCAAGGGAAGAAAAATAAAAACCAAAGGATAATAAAAATAAAAAAACAGACTGAATTTTCACATTTCATTCATATTTATGAGCTTTAATTGTAACGAATCGTAAAAGGCGAAGTAGGTATATGAGAGAGCTACCGCATTTCATTTTAAAGGAGAAGAAATGGAAGAGAATCAACAGGGACAGGATGTTTCTCAGGAAATTAATAAACTACTGGAAGCAAGTCCACAAAAGAAGAAAAATGGAAAGAAGAAATGGATTCTGATCGGAGTCCTTGTTTTAGTTTTGCTGTTTATAGCTAAAAACATGCTTTTTCCGGCAAAACCCATGGGAACTATGGTCAGCGTTCAGGCTTTAACAAAGGGAGATATACAGGAAAAAATCAGTCTCTCCGGGCCTGTGTCCGGTACGGATGCCCAACAGGTTACCTCCGGCTTACATGCCAAGGTAACGGAAATTCTGGTGAAAGAAGGAGATAAGGTAGAAAAGGGGCAGGTTTTAGCACGCTTAGACAAAACCGATGTGAATACTGCTTTGGAAGCTGCCAAAACCCAGTTGGATTTGGCAAAGGCCAATAAAACCGAGGCGGAAAAAAATCTTCGTTTGGAATATGAGAAAAATCAAACAATCTTAAAAAATGCGGAATTGGATTTTCAGAGAAAATCCAGTCTCTACTCTACTGGAGATATTCCTCAGAGTGACTATGAGGCGGCGGAAAGCGCTTTAAAGGATGCCAAGGCTACTATGGCAAATTACAAGGTGATAAAGGGAGCAGTACAGGTTCCGGACACTTATGATTTGCAGATTAAGACGGCGGAACAGGAGCTGGAGAAGGCGGAAAGTAAGGTTTCTGATGCGGATTTAATCTCCCCCATAGCCGGAACCATTACCAGAGTGAACATCAAGGTGGGAGAATTTGCAGATACCCCGACAGAAAATAAATATGACTTTACCGTAGAGAATCTGGATCAGCTGGAGCTCAGCATTGCGGTTTCCGAATACAATATCGGAAAGGTACATCTTGGTCAAAAAGCCACTATTACGGCGGATATTTTAGGCGGAGAATCTTTAGAAGGTGTGGTTTCTTCCATTTCCCCCACAGGAGAAGAGAAAAATGCCAACACCAGCGAAAGAGTTATTCCGATTAAGGTACAGATTACCGGAGATAAAAAGGGATTGCTTTCCGGTATTACCGCTAAGGCGGATTTACTCTTATCCGAAGCTAAGGATGTGTATGTAGTACCTATTTCTGCAGTGATGACCGGGGAAGACGGAAGCAATAAAATGGCCTTTGTTGTAAACGGAACCGTGCATTTTGTTCCGGTAACTACCGGAGTTACCAGTGATGTTTCCATGGAGGTAAAACCTGTGAAAGAGGATTCCGCATTTAAAGAGGGAAGCAATTATATTCTTTCTCCTGATGCCAGTCTTACAGAGGGAAGTCCGGTAACCGTAGATCCCAAAGCCCAAGGTTCAGAGTCCGTTAGTCCGGAAGAAGCCGGGGTTGTAGTACAGACAGGATAGAAAGATGGAAGATACTTTAATTGAATTACGCAATCTGGTGAAAATCTATGATACCGGTGCGGTGAAGGTATTGGGATTAAATCAGATTAATTTAAAAATTAAAAGAGGAGAGTTCGTAGCCATTATGGGACAGTCCGGCTCCGGAAAATCTACTCTAATGAATATCTTAGGCTGTTTGGATAAGCCCAGTCTTGGCAATTACTTTCTGGACGGAGAAGATGTGGCAGCCATGGAGCCCAATACTTTGAATAAGGTAAGAAATCAAAAAATCGGCTTCGTGTTCCAGAGTTTTAATTTGATTAGTCGTATGAGCGCTTTGAAAAATGTGGAAATCCCCATGATTTACGCTCATATTCGTTCGCAAAAGCAAAGGTCGGAAAGAGCGTCCATGCTTTTGGAAAAAGTAGGTCTTTCCGGCAGAATCCATCACCAGCCCAATGAAATGTCCGGAGGACAGAGGCAGAGAGTGGCAATTGCCAGAGCCTTAGCCAATGAACCGCCTTTGATTTTGGCGGATGAGCCCACCGGAAACTTAGACACTGCCAGCTCCATTGAAATTATGGAAATGTTCTCTGCTCTTCATAAGGCAGGAGCTACCGTAGTGGTGGTTACCCATGAGGAGAATATTGCCGCCTATACGGATAGGATGCTTCGCTTTTCAGACGGAAAACTGATTTCCGATATCAAAAATGAGAATCCTACTCCGGTAAGAGATTTGACAATCTTCGAAGGAATGTACAGAGGAGGGAACCATGCTTCTTGAAAATATGAAAATGGCCTTAAGCTCTCTCCGAGCCAATAAGCTTCGTTCTATCCTTACCATGTTGGGAATTATTATAGGAATCGGTTCCGTCATCTCCATTGTTTCCATCGGAGACACCATGCGGAAAATGTTCTCCGATCTTTATAAAAATGCAGGTGTGACCCAGGCGGCCATTATGATTAACCCTTACATGGATCAGGAGGAAATTCGAGACAGTGATTTTTTTACCATGGATGATTTGGAGAAGGTGAAGGAAGTTTTTGGTGATCGGCTGGATTATATTGATAATATGTCCAGCGGATCCTTAGACATTAAGAATGGATTGAATCGTTTAAAAACCAATGTTGAGGGAGTGGATACGGCTTATCAAAAGCTTCAGCCGGTGCAGATTTTAAATGGACGGTATATCTCCAAAAGCGATGTGGCGGAAAGAAGAGCGGTGATTATGATTTCCGAGAGTACAGCCATGAAGCTCTATGGTACTGTGAATGTCACCGGAAAAAGCTTTCGTTCAGATCTTCTGGGAGAGAATCGGGAATTCAGTATTATCGGGGTATATAGAAAGGATATCAGTCCTATTCAAAAACTCTTAATGGGTTCTGATGATAAGAACGGAGAAGGAATTGTGCCCTGGACTCTGCTTTCCCCACAGTCCAGTACTTTTTCCGTTATTCGATACTACGGAAAAACCGGAATGTCCGACCTGGAGATGAAACAGCTGAATACTGAATTGAAAGCATATTTTTCTAAGGCAAAAAACCGCCAGCCCTCCGATTGGTATATTTCCTCCATTCAGGATGAAATGAAACAGGTGGATGGGGTAATGGGTGGAATTTCCGCAGCTGTGGGCGGTATTGCCGCCATTTCTCTTTTGGTAGGCGGTATCGGTATTATGAATATCATGCTGGTTTCCGTTACGGAGAGAACCAGAGAGATCGGTATCAGAAAGGCTTTGGGAGCCAGTACGGGAGATATTTTGGTGCAGTTCTTAACGGAATCCGCTCTGTTATCCGCCCTGGGAGGCTTGATTGGGGTTTTGCTGGCCATGGGACTGGTTTCCTTGGGAGCTACCGCCTTCGGCTTATCCGTAGTGATTCGTCCGGGGATTATTCTGATTGCCGTGGTATTTTCCGCTATTGTAGGTATCTTTTTCGGTATTTATCCGGCCAATAAGGCGGCAAAGGAAGATCCTATTGTGGCCCTTAGATATGAATAAGGAATTAGGCACCCAAGCCATGGAAGAATCATGCATATGCTTCTTCCGGGGAAAGCCTTTCCGGAATAGCTTTTATTAAGAGCATTCCTTGATGAATCACTGGACAATAAGGCGAAAAAAGCTATACTAAAGATGAGTGATATTCCTATTTTCAGGAGAAATTTCGGATTATGGTAAAGGAGGTTATGATGACCCTTAGAGAAGCAATGGAAAAACGACATATGGTTCGTAAGTACAAGGATGAAGTAATTCCTCAGGATGTGGTGAAGGCTTTAGAGGAGCGCATTCAGGAATGCAATCAGAAGTATTCTCTGCATTTTTTCTTAAAAACTGAGGATGGAGCTGCATTTGCGGAATTAATTGATAAATTGATTACCAAAAATGCCAAGAATTACATCGTATTGGCCGGAGACGGAAAGGAAGGCGTGGAGGAGCGTGTTGGTTATGCCAGTGCGGACATTATGCTCTATGCCCAAACTCTCGGTCTGAACACCTGGTGGGTAGGTGCAAGCTTTAACAAGGAGGCTGTTGCTAAATTAAGCCCTGACCATCCTGTTTATGGTGTGATTTCCATCGGTTATGGAGAGACCCAGGGTACTCCTCATGCTTCCAAGGAAGATTTTGAGGTATGCAGCTATGAAGGAACCGTACCGGATTGGTTTAAGGATGGTGTAGAGTATGCTTTGATGGCACCTACCGCTTATAACCGTCAGTCCTTCTATTTAAAGGGCAAGGGAAATGAGGTGCAGTTCACCTATAAAGAGGGCGAGTTCCAGGGAATTGATTCCGGTTTGGTAAAGTATCATTTTGAAGCGGCTGCCGGAAAAGAGAATTTCCACTGGGTTTAAGCCTGTAAAATAAGACGTTTAGATTTACGGCAAGTTAGGCCTGAAATTGGGGTATCCAAGTGTGCCCACGATTTCAGGTCTTTTTTCTTCACAAAAAGCAAAGCAATTTTCTTCCCTCCATTGAGAAAATCAGGCATCTATGCTAGACTAGTGCGGATTGGAGAGATTATGATTCGATTTATTCATGGCATTTTACGGGAAGTAAAAGAGGATATGTTGGTAATAGAAGCAGGAGGACTGGGATATGGGGTTCGCATTCCTGCTTCTGTTTTTGATAAAGCCCCTAAGACGGGAGAGGAAATTCTTCTTCACACTTATTTTTCGGTGCGAGAGGACAGTCAGGAGCTCTTCGGCTTTTGGGAGGAAAGGGACAGGGATTTTTTCATCAAGTTACTTTCCGTTTCCGGCATTGGTCCCAAGACCGCTCTGGGAATTTTCTCTTGTATGAGCAGGGAGGAACTGATACATGCCATTATCAGCAATGACAGCAAGAAGATACAGCAGGCTCCGGGACTTGGAAAGAAGTCTGCGGAAAGATTGATTGTGGAACTACGGGATAAGGTGCCTAAGGAAGAGATTACATTTTCCGGAGAAGAAGCTGTTGTGACAACTACTGCTTCCGTAGCGGTGGAGGAAGCGGTGGAAGCCTTGGTCTCCCTGGGATATTCTGCAATAGAAGCAAAAAGATGGATTACAAAGATTCCGAATTATGAGGAAAAGTCCGCCGAAGATTTGCTACGACTTAGCCTGAAACAGTTTGCGTTGTAAGGGATTTTTATGGAAAGAAAACTGATACAAACAGAGGAGAGTAAGGAGGATTTATCTTTTGATCCTAAGATTCGACCTCAATTTTTGAAAGACTATATCGGACAGGAAAAGTTAAAGGAAACCCTGTCTATCTTTATAGAAGCCGCGAAAAAAAGAAAGCAAAGTCTGGATCATTGCCTCTTTTACGGACCTCCGGGATTAGGAAAGACTACGATTTCCAATATTATTGCCAATGAATTGGGAGTCCATTGTAAGATTACCTCCGGACCGGCTATAGAAAAGCCGGGAGAAATTGCGGCGATTCTCAATAACCTTTCCGAAGGAGATGTGCTATTTGTGGATGAAATCCACAGACTGAATCGACAGGTGGAGGAAGTGCTTTACCCGGCTATGGAAGATTTTGCCATAGATGTGCTTTTGGGAAAGGAAAGCAGCACCCGTTCCATTCGTCTGGATTTACCCCGTTTTACCTTAGTGGGAGCAACCACCAGAGCAGGACTCCTTTCCGCTCCTCTTCGAGATCGTTTCGGGATTATCGGAAAGCTGGAGTTTTATAACGAAGAGGAATTGGAGGAGATTGTCCTTCGAAGTGCCAAGGTACTATCCATTTCTATTGATAAAGGTGGAGCGAAAAGCATTGCCCTGCGTTCCAGAGGTACCCCAAGGCTTGCCAATCGTTTGCTAAAGAGGGTACGAGATTTTGCGGAAATCAAGTATAATGGAGTTATTCACAAGGAGGTGGCAGAGGATGCTCTGGATTTACTGGATGTGGATACCTTAGGCCTGGATACCTATGACAGACAGTATCTTTGGAACTTGATTGAGAAATTTTCCGGAGGACCGGTGGGGGTGGAGACTTTAGCCACCAGTCTGGGAGAAGACCGGGGAACCTTAGAGGATATGATAGAACCCTATTTGATTTTACAAGGTCTTATAGACAGAACTCCCAGGGGAAGGATTGCGACAAAGCATGCCTATCAACATTTAGGACTGAGTGAAGCATAGGAAAAGGTGGAGAACATGGCAGATAAAAAGACAATACAGGTCATTATTGACGGAAAAATTTATGTCCTAAGTGGGGAGAATTCCGAGTCTTACCTTCATGATGTGGCAGATTATTTGAACCATAAAATTGAAAGTATTCGTAAGGAAATGTGGAATTATAATAAGCTGGAGGAATCGGTTCGATCCCTTCTGCTTCAGATTAATATTTGTGATGAACTATTTCAGGAAAGAAAGAAAGTGGAGGAGATGCAGGAGCTTTTGGATCAGGAAAAAAGTGAGAGCTACTCCTATAAGCACGACCTGGTAAAGACCAAGTTAAAGCTGGACGGGGTGTTACAGGAATTGGAAAGTACCCAGAAGAAGCTTCTGGCTTTGGAAAAGAAAGAAGCGAAAGAAAAGGGATAGGATGGAGTAAGTAAGGATGCCAATCCAAAACAAAGAAAATTTAAGAGAAAAAGAGCCTTATGAAGCAGAGCTTTTGGCCCCGGCAGCCTCCTTGGAAGTATGCAAGGTGGCTGTTTTTGCCGGAGCGGATGCCATTTATATGGGAGGACAAAAATATTCCGCAAGAGCCTTTGCCAAGTCTTCCTTATCGGAAGAGGATGAGCTTTTGGAGGCCATTCATTTTTGTCATCTATACAAGAAAAAAATTTACATGACCTTGAACACCCTGTTTAAAGAAGGAGAAAGAAAAGAGCTATTCAGCTATATGGATCCCTATTATGAAGCGGGCTTGGACGGGGTAATCATTCAGGATCTGGGTATTGGGAAAATGTTGGCTGAGGCCTATCCGGACCTTCCTCTTCATGCCAGCACCCAGATGACGGTACATACCAAAGAAGCCGTGGGTTTAATGGAAAAGCTGGGCATGGAAAGGGTTGTACTCTCCAGGGAATGTTCCTTAGAGGATATTTCCGACATTGCCAAAGCTTCTCCCTTGGAGTTAGAGGTCTTTATTCACGGTTCCATGTGCTATAGCTACTCCGGAGCCTGTTTTATGTCTTCTCTTCTGGGAGGTCGATCCGGAAACCGGGGAAGATGTGCCGGAACCTGTAGGCTTTGCTATAGCAGTAAGGGGAAAAAGGGAAACTATCTTAGTATGAAGGATATGTTTACCCTGGATCTTTTGAAGGAGCTATTGGAGGCAGGCGCCTATTCATTAAAGATTGAGGGAAGAATGAAGTCCGCTCTTTATACCGGAACGGTGGTTTCCATTTACAGAAAATATCTGGACTTGGCTCTTCAGGGAAGGTCCTATCAGGTTTCCGAGGAGGATAAAGCCCTTTTGAAAGAGGTATATGATAGAGGAGGCTACAGCTCCTATCTGGAACAACATAACGGGGAAGATATGATTGCCTTCGGGGAAAAGCCCTTCCGAAAGGAAAAGGAAGAAGTGCTTTCCAAGCTGAAGCAGGAAATGGAAGAGAGAGAAAGAAAGATTCCTTTAAAGGGAAGCTTGTACTTGTCCTATAATGAAGTTCCCCATTTTACCCTGGAGGGAGAAGATGGACTTTCCATTTCCATAGAAGGAAGCCAGCCTGTGGAAAAGGCCAAGGAAAAGGTGCTTTCCCGGGAACAGATTACAAAACAAATGAAGAAGATGGGAAATACGGAATTTTCCCTGGAAGAATTTTCCATTCTTGGGGAGGAAGATATTTTCTATCCCCTTTCTTTTCTGAATCAGTTACGGAGAGACGGTGTAGAGAAAATGAGGGAGGCCATTCTTGGGCAGTATAGACGGAATCAAAGACTTGGGGGAAATTAGGGTTTCCATAGAAAGAGGAGAACAGCTTAAGGCTGTTCTTCAGTTCCCCTATATTAAAGGAATTTATCTGGATGAAGGCGCATTTTCCGAGGAAGAGCTCCTGAAATATCGTGGGGAGATTCAGAACAGCGGAAAATGGGCGGGACTTCGTTTTCGAAGAATTCAAAGAAGGGAAGACTGGGGAAAAAGCCCTAAGGATTGGATGGAGGAGGCAAAAAATGGAGAGGGTTTCCGTCATTTTCTCCTTCGTACCCTGGATCAGGTGGCTATGCTGCAGGATTTTCCGGATAGGCAGTTTTCCACCTGCTTTGACTACACCCTTTATAGCTATAATCAGGCTGCTATGGAAGTATGGGAATCCTTGGGAGCAAAAGAAATGTGCTTTCCCATTGAATTTCGTTTTCAGGAGGATATGGCCTTTTCGGAATGGGCAAGAAGCAGAGGAATCTCCACGGAGCTTCTTTGCTACGGGCACCTTCCTATGATGGTCAGCGCCAACTGTATAGAAAAAACCAGAAATGGCTGTACTAGAGGAAACAATGTGGTGTCTTTACAGGATAGGCAGAACAAGAGTATGCCGGTTCGCCTCTATTGCAAATACTGCTATAATCAAATCTATAACAGCGATGTTTTATCCTTGTTGGGGCTGGAAAAGGAAGTGGAAAGGCTCGGCGCCTCTTCTTTCCGCTTTGATTTTACGGTGGAATCGGAAAAGGAAATCCTGGAGCTTTTTCAGGGAAGGCCTTTAAAGCAGTTTACCAGGGGGCATTTTCATAAAGGAATAGAGTAGGGGAGAAAAGATGGGTAGTCTTTTTAGTACATTTACGAAGATTGTATGTATGGTGTTGATGCTGCTGTATTGTTACAGTCTGTTTCGAAACCTTTCCCTGGATTATGGGGATGGAAAAAGAAGACTGGCAAAGTTTCTTTACCAGATTTTATTGTTCTTACATTTTCTTTGTCATGGCGTTTTGTTCTTCCATACGAAGGACTTCTTTTATCTGATGATGTATGGGGCGGAGCTGTTTTTTCTTCTGCTCTATCCCTTCCTTTGGAAGAAAATCTATCCTACCTTCAGCGAGACGCTCTTGTATAACCAGTGTCTTCTCTTAAGCTTGGGATGGATTATGCTGGAAAGATTAAATACGGATAAGGCTATGAAGCAGTTTGCCATTTCCGTGGCAGCCAGTCTCCTGGCTTTGCTTATTCCCTATGTCATCGATAAAATCTGGGATTTTCAAAAGGGAAGAATTGCCTTTGCGGTACTGGGTATTTTCCTGCTTTCTTTGGTGCTGATTGTAGGTCGGGTAAGCTTTGGTGCCAAGATGAGTTTGAATTTCTTCGGCTTTTCCTTCCAGGCTTCCGAATTTGTCAAAATCAGCTTTGTTTTCTCCGTGGCGGGATTTTTATCGGAGGAGCAAAATCAAAGGGGGATATACAAGGCGGCAATAGTGGCTATGCTTCACGGCATTGTGCTGGTGCTGTGTAAGGATTTGGGTTCCGCCCTGATTCTTTTTATGGCCTTTTTGTTTATGCTTTATGTTTCCAGCAGCCAATTTTTGTATCTGGCCCTGGGCTTTGGACTTTCCGCCCTGGCGGGCTTTGTATCCTATCATTTATTCTCTCATGTACGGACCAGAGTTTTTGCTTTTATGGACCCATGGAAGGATATTGCGGGAAAGGGATATCAGATTACCCAGTCTCTTTTTGCCATCGGCACGGGAGGATTTCTCGGTTTAGGCCTTTTTCAGGGCTTGCCCAACAAGATTCCCATCGTGGAAAATGATTTTATTTTCTCCGCCTTATCCGAAGAAATGGGAGGAATTGTGGCGATTTGCCTGATTCTCGTCTGTCTTTCCTGTTTTATGCAAATGATGATGATGGGAATGGATATGGAAAGCCTCTTCTATAAACTCATCTGTATCGGTTTAAGTGTGATTTATGTGATGCAGGTCTTTTTAACTATCGGTGGAGCCATTAAATTTATCCCCTCCACGGGAGTGACTTTGCCCTTTGTCAGCTATGGCGGTTCCAGTATGATTTCCAGTTGTATTCTTTTTGCCATCTTCCAATCTCTCTTTGTTATCCAAGGAAAGGAAGATGCCATGGATGAAGAGGAAGAAGAACAGCAGGCACCGAAGGGAAAGAGGAGAAGAGCCATTTATGAATAAGCTGAGAAATTCCGGAAGAAGGGTAAATTATGAAAAAGTATAATAATTCCAGAAGAAAGCCAAGCAACAGGGAGATGAAGGGAATTACCTATTTCTTTGTCCTGCTTTTCTTTTCTATGATTGTATATTTTTGTTATTTTATACTGGTCTTGGCTCCGAATCAGATTTCCAGCCCCTACAATGCCAGAATTGATTATCTTTCTTCCAAGGTAATCAGAGGCAGTATCTTGTCTTCGGATGGAAAGGTATTGGCGAAAACGGAAACCGGAGAGGGAGGAGAGAAAAGAGTATATCCGGAGGGGATTGCCTTTTCCCATCCTATCGGCTACAGCAGTAAGGGGAAAACCGGGGTGGAGTCCATGGCGAACTTCTATCTGAGCCGTTCCAGTATTAACCCCTTACAAAAAATCATTAATCAGGCAGAGGAAATCAAGAATCCGGGAGATTCTGTGGTGCTTAGCTTGAATTCCACTTTGCAGTCTCTTGCCTATTCTTTACTAAAGGACAAGAAGGGAAGCATTGTTTGTATGAATCCCAAGACCGGAAGAATTCTGGCTATGGTTTCCGCACCTTCCTTTACGGAAGAGGATATCCAAAACAACTGGGAGGCCTTAACTTCCTCCGACAACAAAGACGGAAATCTTCTGAACAGGGCTACCCAGGGACTTTATCCTCCCGGCTCGACCTTTAAGCTTTTGATGGCTTTGGAGTATATTCGGGAGCATCCCGCGGATTGGCAGAGCTTTAGCTATACCTGCAAGGGTGAATATGTGGATCCGGAGAATTCCTCCTATGTTGTGCATTGTTATAACGGAGAGGTTCACGGAAAGGTAGATTTGGAATCGGCCATTGCGGATTCCTGTAACTCCGCCTTTGCCAAGCTGGGAACGGAGATTGATCCCATTCGATTAAAGGCTTTAGCGGAAAGCTTTTACTACAATCAAAAAATAGACATCGGTTTGTCTGCCAATGCAGGGCAATTCACTTTAGCGGAGAATGCGGATGTTTGGGACAAGATGCAAACCGCTATCGGGCAGGGAGCCACTCTTTGCACTCCTCTGCAAAACCTTTGCATGGTTTCCGCCATTGCCAATGGTGGAAATCTGGTCTATCCAAGCCTTCTTTCTTCTGTACAAAATGCCAATGGCACAATGGTAAAGGAATTCCCTTATGGGGAGAGTCATAGCCTTCTTTCCCAAGGGGAAAGTGATGCCTTAAAGCAGTTTATGAGAAAGGTAGTCACGGAGGGAACCGCCAGTGCTTTACAGACGGATGCCTATAAGGTTTGCGGAAAAACCGGTTCCGCCCAGGTGAAGGTGGGAAGTGAATTAAAGACCAATGCCTGGTTTGTAGGCTTTGCCCCCATGGAGGATCCGGAGATTGCGATTTCCGTTATTGTGGAAGAGGGAGAAACCGGCGGTAAGACCGCGGCTCCTATCGCCAGAAAGGTATTGGATCAATATTTTCATAAAGAAGGATAAAAAGGGTATTCCTTCCATAGCTCTAAATTTTTTTGCAAGAAGAAAAGAGCAGTTATAGGAGAATGAAGGTCGTTTAAGGAGTCAATAGTAAGAGGAGTAGTAAGATGAGAAGAATACTGTCCTATATGGATAAGGTGAAGGGGAAAAGTATTTTGGCCCCCCTGTTTAAGTGTTTGGAAAGTATGTTTGAGCTCTTTGTTCCTCTAGTCATTGCCGGAATGATCGATCAGGGAATCCGGAAGGAGAATATAGGGGTGATTTGGCATAGCCTTTTCCTGCT
>CAUUJL010000034.1:0-22186 GCA_963545375.1 uncultured Oribacterium sp. | reverse complement strand
AAAAATTTGACAAAAAAATACAGGCTTTTCCAGGCCTGAGGAGATTTTGGAACTATGTAACTGTCAAACTACCGGATGCAGATTATTTCAGCCATGTAGTAGATTTTATTCGTAACTATATCCGTGGATCTTGAAAAGTTAAAGTTTTTGGATAATATTGACGGACTTATTCAGGATGTATATAATAACGCGAAAGAACAGTTTTCTGGATTACCGGACGGCTCAATCGAGGAGAAAGCCTCGATGTGGATTATTGAAGCTTTGGAGAGATCAGAACACCTAATATTCACAAGGAGATAATCGTATGGATAAAAAAGCAACCTTTGAGGATGTTATAAATGGGCCTTATTTTATTGACGACAGTAAGATGCCGAGTGCTGAGGAGTCTAAAAAAATCGTGATTCCACCAGACTTAAGAGAGAGATTGAGAGAAGGCCGTGACGAAATAGCTCACAAATACGGTCTCTATTGAATTGGAGGTGGCAACATGACGAAAAAAGAGTATAAAAGGCTTCTAGCTGAAAGGTACAAATCTTGGCGAGAAGAGAAAATTGAGAGTCATATTCTCACCAAGGAAGAAGTTGAAGAGCTCAAAAAGAAAGGCATCATAAAGGAAAACTAATCTACCACCGGTCTTCGGTGGTATTTTGTTGCCTAAAAAGGAGTAGCTATGGAACAATTCAAACAAATTTACAGGATTCTATCCATCCTGCATAAGGCAATGGACTTGGAAGAGTGGGACAGCAAGCTACTTTCTCCGTAGGATCTAGGACTCAGCCTTCCGATATGGTCAAGGCCTATGGCTATGCTTCTGAAAGAAGGATACATCACGGGAGGGGAAGCTTGAGCAGTTTGCTACTATGCAAGCGGTAAGCTTAGGACTGGCTACTAAGACCATTCCCTATGCCTTAAAGATGGCAGATTTTACTACAGATGAAGGAATTAACATGCAGAATTTTCGTAAAGGTACTCCGGAGCAATATCAAGCTCGTCATTCCAGACCACAGTACCGTCTTCTACATGAGCAGTAAGAAAAAAATCCAGATCATTTAATTGTTGATATATAGGTTTTTGAAGCTCTGAAAGAAAGTTGAAAATTCCTTTTTTTCCATTGGAAAAAGAAAGATGTAATTCATAGTTTTTAGAAGCCTTCACATCAGTGACAATCCATTTTGGGATACTCATTTCAATTCTCCCTCTCCTAAAACCTTGCAAACAAATACACAAATCCTGAACCGAACATATCCGCCATGGAGTGTACCAGTACCACCGGTAAGAGATTTTTGATTCTATAGGTATAGAAGTAATAGTACAGAAGTCCGAATACCACACCGATAATAATAGCGGAGGTCATACCCTGATAGGTGTGGAAGGAAATACGAATCATCGTGGAATAAAGCAGAGTTTGCCATTTGTATTTTTGGTCTACGGTGCCCAGTAAGCCCAAAAAGAAGAATTCTTCGTAGAAGGCATTCAATAAAGCATAGATAATGGCAATGGGGCTTAAGGCGGCTATTTTTCGAAATAACTCAAAAAAATCCATGGAAAGAAGAACTTCCTTGGTGAAGTAGTTATAGCCGTTGTCAAAGAGAAGGTAAAGAACGTCTGCACTTAGTCCCATAATGGCAAGCAATACAAAGTACCAGGGAATTACGGAGAGCTTAAAGCGGAAGGGGATTTGTTTAAAATCAAAGTTACGAACAATCAGATACAGAAAAACCAAAAGCAGCATAAAGAACTGGAATTGCAGGTTGCTGGAATAAGCTACCCCTTCAGTGGCGGTATCCACGGTTTCCGCTACCGTTTCCGTAATGCTTTCCGCATTTTGGCTAAGAAGGATGGGGGAGAGGGGGAAAGCGTAAAACATAGCAGACTTTACAGCATTTAGGCTGTCCAGAAATAGCTGATTGGAGCGAATAATAAATTCTCCGAATAAAATCAAGGTAATGATGATAACGTCATAGAAACAAAGATTCTTGGTTTTTTCTTTGGGGAAAATGAATTGACGAATAGACATGCAACTCCTTTCTTTACGCTGAGTAATGCAAGGTGCAGAAAACTTCGATTTCTTACCGGACTTATGCAAGTTCGGCACTTCCCTTTTCTTGCTTTGCCGTCGAAGGCTTAGATGAATTTTTAAGAAGAAAGTTTGTCGCTTTGCATACTCACTTACTACGATAGTTCCATCAGTGCATTGCTATTTTAGCGGTACCTTTGCTATTATAGCAAGGAAAAATCTCTTAAAAAGGAGAGGAAAGAGGAAGATTCTATGGCAGGAAGTATTGTAAATATAGAAAAAGGCAGCAAAAGCTTTCAAAATAAAGTTTTATTTTCCGATGCCCAGTTCTCGATTCAAGAAGGAGAGAAGGTGGCATTAATCGGAAGAAACGGAGGAGGGAAGTCTACTCTGCTTCGGATTATTGCCGGAGAAGAGGAGCTGGATAGCGGAAGCATTGTACGAAGAAGGAGCTTGAAAATCAGCTATCTTACCCAGGAAAGTCATTTTCCGGAGGAGAAGAGTATTTTGGAGGCTCTGGTAGAGAACTTTGCCCTTCGTATGGGAGAGCAGGAAAGAGAGGCCTTTGGAAAGAAGGTTATGCAGGAGATTGGTTTGGAGGATTTCTATTCTCCCTGCAAGATTTTATCCGGAGGACAGAAGAAACAGCTGGCTCTTTTAGCGGCCTTAAACACAGAGCCGGATTTGCTGCTTTTGGACGAGCCTACCAACCATTTGGACGAGGAAATGGCGGAGTGGCTGGAGGAAAAATTAAAGCGCTTTAAGGGGGCGATTTTGCTGGTGAGTCATGACCGCTATTTTTTGGATACGGTTTGTGATGTGATTGTAGAGCTGGAAAGAGAAGGCTTTACTCGCTACGAATGCTCCTATTCCTCTTATCTGGAAAGAAAGGCGGAGCGATTCAATATCGAAAAGGCCCAGGAAAGAGCCAGACAAAGTCTGCTTCGGAAGGAATTGGCTTGGGTACGAAGAGGCGCCAAGGCCAGAACTACCAAACAAAAGGGAAGACTGCAACGCTATGAAAAGCTTTCCCAAATGCATGGTCCAACGGAGGAGGAAGAGCTGAGCCTGGCCTCCATATTCGTGCGCCTGGGGAAGAGTACCATAAACTGTGAAAACCTGACAAAGCGCTATGGGGATAAGCTTTTATTCTCCGATTTCAGCTATAATTTTTTACGGAATGACCGTATCGGCATTATCGGGAAGAACGGGGCAGGAAAGTCTACTCTGATGAAGGCAATTTTGGGAGAGATTCCGGTGGATGAGGGAAAGGTGGAAATCGGACAAACCGTGCGGATTGCCTATTTTCGTCAGGAAAATGAAGATTTGCCGGAAAAGGAAAGGGTAATCGACAGCATCAAGGAAATTGCGGAATATCTGCCCACAAAGGAAGGTTTGATTTCCGCATCCCAAATGGCGGAGCGTTTCCTTTTTTCTCCGGAAATGCAGTATGCCCCCATTGAGAAGCTTTCCGGTGGAGAAAAGAGAAGACTTTATCTGCTTCGTATTTTGATGTCCGCCCCCAATGTACTGTTCCTGGATGAGCCCAGCAATGACCTGGATTTAAGTAGCCTGATTGTTCTGGAGGATTTTTTGGACAGCTTTCCGGGCATTGTGTTTGTGATTAGCCATGACCGATATTTTCTGGATCGTACGGTGAATCGTCTCTTTATTTTCCAGGAAAATGGACAGATTCGCCAGTTTGAGGGAGGCTATACCGACTACCAGGTACAGCTTTTGAAGGAAAAGGAAGAGGCGGAAAATGTAGAAAAGGGCGGCAAAGCAGAGTATAAAGAGGATAAAGGAGAAGAAAAGTCCGAGGGGGATAAGAAGAAATCCTGGCAGGGGGCAAGGCTTTTAAAGATGACGTACCAGGAGAAGAAGGATTTTGAGCATATTGAAGAGGAAATTGCCGCCTTGGAGGAAGAGCTTGCTTTTATAGAAAAGGAAAGCGAAGCCAACGGCAGGGATTACGTCTATCTTGCGAAATTACAGGAGCAGAAGGAAGAAGCGGAAGGAAAGCTTTTGGAAAAATATGAGCGTTTCGAGTATTTGACGGAGCTTCAGAAAAGAATTGATGCCGGGGAGAAGGTTTAAAGTCCATATAAAGAATTAAGGAAAAGAACAAGAGAAAGATCAAGGAAAAACTCAAGGAAAAGCTCAAGAAAAATATCAAGGAAAATATCAAGGAAAAGCCAAAGAGAAAGATTAAGCGAAAGATCAAGAAAAGATTAAGAGAAAGACTAAGCAAACATTTTAAGAACAAATGTTTGCTTTTTTATTTACAAAACAAATGTTTGGTTTTACAATAAAGAAGGAAAGGAAGAAGAATGGAGATAGAGCCATGGATGTGTATGGGGAAGCGCAAAAGGAAGCTAAAGGAGGTAGGCATGAGGAAGACAGTCGGAAGAGAAAAGCCCAAAAGAATGCTGAAGCAGCCGGGTGTGGAATAGTAGGGCGACAGGAGGAGAAATCCTGTCACTATATGGCCATTGATTTAAAGTCTTTTTATGCTTCCTGCGAGTGCAGAGAAAGAGGCTTGGATCCGATGGATGCTTATTTGGTGGTGGCGGATGGAGAAAGGACGGAAAAAACCATCTGTCTTGCGGTAAGTCCTGCCTTAAAGGCCTATGGTGTTCCGGGAAGAGCCAGACTTTTTGAGGTGGTGGAAAAGGTACGAAAGATCAATTACCAAAGGGTGAAGCTTTACGGAGGACAGCCCCTTGTGGGGAAGTCCTGCTTTGATTCTGACTGCAAGACCTATCCTTTTTTGGCGGTAAACTACATCACCGCCCCTCCCAGGATGGCTTTGTATATGGCCTACAGCAGGCGGGTTTATGAGGTTTACCTGCAATTTGTATCCAAAGAGGATATTCATGTCTATTCCGTGGATGAGGTTTTTATGGACCTTAAGCCCTATGAGAGAATTTATCAAAAAAGCAGTAGGGCCTTGGCGGAGGAGATTTGCAGAAGAGTTTATGAGGAGGTGGGCATGATTGCCACCGTCGGCTTAGGGGAGAATCTTTATCTGGCCAAGGTGGCCATGGATATCGAGGCTAAGCACATGCAAGCTTCCAAAGAAGGAATTCGGCTGGCCATGTTGACGGAGCAATCCTATCGGGAATGTCTTTGGCAGCATAAGCCACTCCATGACTTTTGGCGGATTGGCCGGGGAATTGAGAATCGTCTGGCTCACTATGGAATCTATACCATGGGGGATATTGCCCTGGCGGCGCTTTCCGGAAGCAAAGAAAAGAAAAATCAGGCACTCCTGTATAAGCTTTTTGGAATACAGGCAGAGCTTTTAATTGACCATGCCTTTGGCTATGAAACTTGCAAGATAGAGGATATTAAGGCCTTTCACAGTAAAAGCAACAGTCTGCATAGCGGGCAGGTTTTGCCTTCCCCCTACGGATTTACGGAGGGGAGGATGGTGGCAGAGGAGATGGCGGAGGATTTGGCACTGGATTTACTAAAGAAAGGGAAGGACTCTGCCTTTGTGCAACTCTATCTTTCTTTTGACGAGGAAAATGCGGGAGAAAGCTATGAAGGGAATCTTGTCCAAAATCACTATGGAAAAAGGGTACCGAAATCCGTCCATGGTCTATATCATTTTCCGAAAAGGAGCAATCAGGGCAGAGTCTTTCGAGAGGCGGTTTTGGCTATCTATGACCGAATCATGGACAGAAGATTAAGAATCAGAAAGCTCAGTATTTCCGCAGAGGATGTAAGGGATTGTGAAGCCTTGCCGGAGGGACAGCTGGATTTGTTTCAGCATTTTTTGCCCTCGGATGAGGAAGAAAAAGAATGTGTGGAAAAGAAGCAGTTTTTGGAGAAGGAAGAGAAGGCCAGAGGAGCAGCTTTAGTGGTAATGGAGAAATTCGGAAAGAATGCCTTACTGAAGGGCTATCAGTATCTGGAGGGAGCCAGAGGAAGGGAGAGAAACCGGCAGATTGGAGGCCATAACAGCGGCGTTTCGGACTTGGTTTCCATCAGGAGAAAGGAGGAATCCACTATAGCGAAGAATATCGTGGAAGGACAGGATTATGAAAGATAGAAAAAAAGAAAAGATAGGAGAAAACTCCTATCAATCCATTTTATATACCAGCTATCCCATTCCCCTTCTTCGGAAGAGGATGTCCAAGGAGAGTCGAGCTGCACAATTCGCTCCCTTTGCCGCCTTAAAGGGCTATGAGGAGATGCTGGAGGAGGACAATCCTAGTCCTTTTTCTGCACCAGTAAGGACTGGATAAATTGCTCTGCTGTTCGTCCTGTGGCGGCTCCTCTTCGGATAGACCAGGCGTTGGCCATGGTCAGAAGCTTTTCCTCTGAAATGGAAAGCTTGTACTTATTGGCCAGAGAAAGCACGATTTTTTGATAAAGGGTATAGGCCGGCTTTTGGAAGAGGATGGAAAGCCCAAAACGATCTGCCAAGGAAAGCTTTTCTTCCGTAGTATCGGAATGGTGTAAGTCCTCTTGGTATTCGATATCATTTTTATCGGAAAGATTTTCCTTTACCAAATGTCTTCGATTAGAGGTGGCATAAAGCAGAATATTGTCTGCCCTTCCTTCCAAGCCACCTTCCATGACCGCCTTCAGCAGTTTATATTCCACTTCAAAATTCTCGAAGGAAAGGTCGTCAAAGTAAAGAATAAAGAAATAAGGTCTTTCTCTAAGGGTTTGCAAGAGGAAGGGAATTCCTTCCAGATCCTTTTTGAAAAGAGAAACAAAGCGGAGTCCTTTAGAATGGTATTCCTCCAAAAGCGCCTTCATACAGCTGGATTTTCCGGTTCCCGCATCTCCGTAAAGTAAGACATGATTTGCCTTCTTTCCTGCCAAAAAGGCTTCTGTATTCTCTTTCAAGGCGGAAATTTCCTTTTCATAGCCCAAAAGGGTAGAAAATCCGGGATACTTCTGCAAGGGAAGACCTTCCAAAGAGTATTCGGAAGAGCTTGTACCGAAAATATTTTCTTTTTCCAGGCTAAAGGCGGAATGACAACGGAAAAGTCCTACACCCTTTTCCTTATATTCCCTTTCCAAAATAGAGGAGAATTCTAAAGCATCCTTTGCTGCTTCCAGCTTATTGTTAAAGGAAAGCAGCTGTGCTTCGTAGGAATAGGAGGGAAAGTGCTCTGTCTCGACTGTTTCGGATGCTTTTCCTCGAAATACGGAATCGATAGTCTTTTCTTCCTTCGGAAAAAAGAAGAAAGACAGGTTTAAATGGTAGAGGGAATAGAGGATTTCCATTTCTCTTTGGATAAATTCCGGATAAGAGAAACTATTCCAGCCTTTTTTTTCAGCAGATAAACTTAGTGCATTCTCGTCCTGTAAAAGAAAATCGGCAAGAAAAATATGCCAAAGGTTTGTTCCCTTTGGCATGGCGGAATAGTTTTGAAAGAGACGGGAGAGGGCGGCGTAAGGAGCATCCGCCTGTAAATCCTGTACGAAATCTGTTTCTAAAAGATTTCGGTAAAACAATAATTTTTCCATTCTTTCTGAATTCATCCCTTGTACTCCTATTCTTTATTTACTGTAAAAACTTGACGGTAGATATTTTCTATTCCTTATTAAATGATAGATTTCTCTAATTAGACTTGCTCTTTCCGGAACTGCTCTTGCTGTTATCGTGAGAGGAAGTCTTTCCCGAACTATTCTTTGAAGAGCTTTTTTCAGAACTGCTCTTTTCAGAATTGCTTTTTTCAGAACTTTCACCGGTATGATTTTTGGAAGAACCGGTTTTTTCTGAGTCGCTTTCCTCCTCTTTATTACCTGACTTACCATTATGTGTGTTGCTCTTACTATCTTTGTTTTTGCTGTTTTCGTTCTTGCTATCTTCGTCCTTAGCAGCTTCTTCATCCGCCTTGGTTTTCGGGTAAGGAGATTCTTCTAAAGTGAAGTTGCCGGTAACCTGATTTCCTGATTTGTCAGAAACATACACGGTAAGTCCATTACTTTTCATGGAAAATGTTACCTTGCCGCTAGCTTCATCAATGTTGGTGGGCTTAAGATTGTCTCCATCCTTATCGATTCCGTAAATTGTGGCATAATCCACTCCGGACTGATCATCGGTAACGGTAAACTCAACATATCCGGATCCGAGAACAACATTATCCTCATCAATGACGGGGGGATTTTCGTCAAAACTATTGATTTGGGTATTGCTGACTTGCATCATCCCGTTGATGGATTTTGCGGAAATTCGAAGATTTCCGTTTCCGGTAAGAGAAATGATGTAATTTTGATTTTCCTTTGTGAAATTTTGCTCTTTTCCCTCTAATTTTGCGGTGAACTCTTTAATAGGAAGAACGGAATCCACATGAACCAAAAGTGTTCGTACAGCAGGATCATCCGTTTCCGTAGCTTCATTCACCTTTAACTTCGGGGTAGCCAAAACAAAAAACAAAATAATGGAATTAATCACCAGATAAGGCAGGACATAATGAAGAAGTATAGAAAGGAAGCCGGACTTCTTTTTCTGTGACCCTTTGGAACTTCTATAATCTTTTTGGTTGGACATGTTTTTCTCCTCAGCTTTTTCTAGATACTACGGCAAGAAAGTATACCAAATCTTCCTTTTGCTTACAAGATAACTTCTATGCAATTAGGACTTCCTATCGAAATTGTTAAGAAATAGCGCTGCATTCGCTGAATTTAAAGAGCACTGTCAAAATCTTTGATAATGAACATTTTCAAAGATATTCCCCTAGATGTTCCTAAAGACATTCCTAAAGACATTCCCAAAGACATTCCCAAAGACATTCCAAAAGACATTCCCAAAGACATTCCTTTTGAACCCTAGGCAAAAGAGAAAGAGAATGTTAGAATGAGAAGACTAATCTTGGAGGGGTGTTATGAAATTTGATACGAAAAGAGATATAAAAAGGCTGCTTGGCGTTTTGGCGGGAGCCACTTTGTTGGCTTTAAACTTGAAAACCTTCGTTTCTGCGGGAGGACTTTTTCCGGGAGGAGCTACAGGACTTACGGTTCTCTTGCAAAGAGTGGCATTACGCTATTTTAATTTAGCGCTTCCATATTCTGTACTGAATATCATTATCAATATCATTCCGGTCTATATCGGTTTTCGGTATGTGGGAAAGAAATTCACAATCTTATCTTTGATTATGATTTTGTTCACAGGCTTTGTAACGGATAGTGTGAATTTACAGCCCATTACCTCCGATATGCTTTTAATTTCTATTTTCGGAGGAATCTTAAATGCCTGTGCCATTACGCTTTGTCTCAGGATGGATGCTACCTCCGGAGGAACGGATTTTATCGCGATTTATCTGTCTCAGAAAAAGGGAGTGGACACTTGGAATTTGATTTTCTATTTTAACGCCGCCCTTTTGGCCGTTGCCGGATATCTTTTCGGTTGGGAGAAGGCGTTATACTCCATCATTTTCCAATATGTGTCTACACAAACCATTTCCGCACTTTACAGAAATTATCAAAAGCTTACGCTTTTTGTGATAACGGACTATCCCAATGAAATAGCGGCGGGAATCCATGAGGTCTGTCATCACGGCGCCTCTATTATGCACGCCATGGGAGCATTTGAAAGAAAAGACCATTATATGGTGTATTCCGTAATTTCATCAGCGGATATCAAGAAAGTAAAGATGAAGATTAACGAAATTGATCCCAAAGCCTTTATGAATACGATTCGTTCTAAGGATATTACCGGGCATTTTTATATGAAGCCGAAGGATTAAAAGAGCAGGACATAATATTTCGATTTGAAGGAGAAAGATTAAAAGAGTAGGAAATCACATTTCGATTTGAAGGAAAAGGATTAAAAGAGTAGGAAAGCATATAGAAAAGCATATAGGAAAATATATAGGAAATTATAGTAGATAAAAAGGGAGAAGAAGTGCTTATGAAAAAGCAGTATCAGAATATATTTTTGGATTTGGACGGAACCATTATGGATTCCGGCTCCGGAATTATGAAGTCGGTGCAATATGCCTTGGATCATTTTTCCTTACCCAATGAACCGGAGGAAAAGCTGAGAAGATTTGTGGGACCCTCCTTGCAGGATTCTTTTATGCGATTCTACGGCTTTTCTGAAGAAAAGGCTAAAGAAGCCATTTCCTATTATCGGGAATATTATCCCGAGAAGGGAATGTATGACGCCTTTTTATATCCCGGGATGGAGGAATGCATGAAGAAGATGTATGAAGGAGGGAAGAAGCTTGTGCTTTTAACCTCTAAGCCTCTGTTTTTTGCCACACAAATCATAGCCCACTTTGGTTTATCCCCTTATTTTTTCCTGGAAATCGGCACAGAGCTTAAGGAACAACATTCCGACAAGAGCTTTTTGATGGAGAGTGCCATAGAAAAGGGCGCTTTTCAAAGAGAAGATTGTCTCATGGTAGGAGATACCGTTTACGATATTCAAGGAGCAAAGGATGCGGGGATTGACTCTGTGGCAGCGCTCTACGGCTATGGAGAACGGAAAGAAATCGAACAGGCGGAGTATTCCATTGAAAAGCCTTTGGATTTGTTGAAGATTGTATTTTAGATATTCTCTATTTACTCAGTGTACCCGCTGCTGCATGAAGAGGGAAAATTATGGCATGAAAGCGGTAAAATTATATTTACGGTTTAAGAAGAAAGGATGTATATGAAAAGAAATCTTTGGAAATGGCTGTTACTTTGTCTTCTTTGCCTTGGCCTTTTTGCCTGTACCAAGGGGGGAGAGAGCTCTACGGAAGTGAAGAAGGAATCTACTCCTTCTGTAGAAGAGAAAAGCTCTTCGGTAGAAAGATCTGAAAATGCGGAAGAATCCAAGGCTGAGAATAAGACTGAGAATAAGACTGAGGCAGGAGAAGAGCCGACGATTTTAAGCCTGAAGGGTCCCACCACCATCGGTCTTGTGCATTTGATGGAAAAAAGTGAAGAAGAAAAACTTCCTTATCAATTTCAAATGGAAGCAAGCCCGGATGCTTTACTTCCGGAGTTTGTATCCGGAAAGGGACAGATTGCCACAGTTCCGGCCAATATGGCGGCAGTTTTATATCAAAAGCTGGACAAGGACGTGGAAGTCTTGAATATTAATACCTTGGGAATCTTGTATGTTATTACCGGAAATGAGGAGGTAAGCAGCATTGCGGATTTAGCCGGAAAGGATATTTATATGCCGGGACAGGGAGCCACACCGGAGTATGTGCTTCGCGCCCTGCTTGCCAAGAACAATGTGGAGGGAAATCTTAACTTTGTAACGGAACCCGCCGAGGCGGTAGCGCATTTGCAGAAGAATCCCAACAATGTGGCGATTCTTCCGGAGCCCTTTGCCACTGCAACCCTTTTACAAAACAGTAATTTACAAAGAAAAATCTCAATTACAGAGGAGTGGAAGAAGTCCTTTGACGGAGTGGAGTTGCCTACAGCAGTAACCATTGTCAGAAAGTCTTATGCCGAGGAACATCCTGAAATTGTAAAGGCTTTTCTGGAGGAGGAAAAGGAAAGCATTGCCGCTGTGGAAAAGGATGTTCAGAAGACTGCGGAGCTTGTGGTAAAACAGGGAATTTTAGAGAAAGAAGCTTTGGCAGCCAAGGCTATTCCAAACTGTAATATTCATTTCATTGACGGAGAAGAGATGAAGAAAGCTTTGGAGCAGTATTATCAAGTTCTTTTTAAGTCCAATCCTAAGTCTGTGGGAGGAGCCTTACCGGAAGAGGGCTTTTATGCTCAGTCTTAGATAGTAGGGAAGTGACAGTTCTTTTTAAAAGCCATAGCCTGGATATAGAAAAGAACGAAATGCATTCCGATGATTAGGAAGGAAAGAATGTGAAGCAATGGCGTAAAGCGGGAATTATACTATTTTGGATGCTTCTATGGGAATTGTTTGCCAAATTGGTGAACAATTCCTTTCTTTTGGTTGGTCCTATGGAAAGTGCTAAAGCCTTAAGTCGACTATTGCAGCAGCAGGAATTCTACGGAACCCTGTGGAAAAGCTCTCTGGGGATTCTTTCGGCTTATCTTTTTAGTTTTTTCCTGGCTTTGATACTATCTTATCTTTCCTATAGAAATTCTCTGTTGGAGGATTTTTTAAAGCCGGGGGTTTTTGTGTTAAGAAGCTTACCTGTGGCCAGTTTTATTATTATTCTTTTGTTCTTTCTGGGAAGGGACAAGCTTTCCTTCACCATAAGCGGCTTTATGTCCTTTCCGATTTTCTATATTAATCTGCTGGAGGGCTTTCATAAAACAGACCGTAAATTACTGGAAATGGCGGAGGTCTTTCATTTTTCCCTATATAGAAGACTTCGGTATATTCATCTTCCGGCAGTATATCCCTTATTGCTTGGGGCAGCGAAATTAGCCATGGGACTTTCCTGGAAAAGCGGCATTGCGGCGGAGCTGATTGGGCAAGTGGGAAAAAGTATAGGCTATCAGTTGATGGAGGCCAAGGTGGGCCTGGAAATGGCGGACGTCTTTGCCTGGAGCATCGTGATTATTGCTTTGTCTCAGTTCTGGGAAATCCTGGTCATACTGCTGATTAAGGCTTTGTGCAGGAAGGGATGTGTGTAATGGAAATTCGAATTGAAAATGGAGAGAAGCGTTTTGGAGAAAAAATCCTTTTTTCCGATTTTTCCTGCCAAATGGATTTCCACAAACATTCTATTTATAGAATTTCCGGTGAATCCGGAAAGGGGAAGACTACCTTGCTGCGAATTTTGGCTTCTCTGGAAAAACTGGATCGGGGGGAGCTTCAGTTTCTCTTCGGAGAGGCTGCCGGGGGTGAGGGGAGCTTTAAGCTTTCCATGCTTTTTCAGGAGAATCGATTGCTGGAAAAATGTAGCGGATTAGAAAATCTTCAGATAGCTTTACCCATGCTGTCAAAAAAGGAAATTCTAACGGAAATGGCTGTTTTTTTCGAAGAAGAAGATTTTCGGAAAAAAGTTGAAAAATATTCCGGGGGAATGAAGAGACGCTTAAGCTTTCTAAGAGCAATGCTTTTTCCCTTTGACTTCCTGCTTTTGGACGAACCCTTTACCGGGTTGGATGAGGAGAACAGGAAGAAAATGGAGGAGTATCTGCTTTCTCATCAAAGCAAACGCCCGGTAATCTTTGCCAGCCATGAAACCCCATTGTTATGGAAGGATTACGGGACTATCGCTTTATAAATACAAGGGGAGTTGTGGCTAAAAAACTTAAAAAAGACCTTGCAAATACTTAAAAAGAAAAACTGTAAAGAAAAATTTATGAAATGGCAGAAAACTTGTAACACATGAAGAAAGACTTTTGTCTATACTTTTGATAGCGAATAGACAAAAGGAGGTTTCTATGAAAGCGAAATCATTTTTAAAAGGAATGGCAGTGTTTATGAGTATTATGGCGGTTTCCGCATTTTCCGCCTTTGCCGCAGGAAACAAGGCGGAAATCGGATCGGTGAATTTACAGATTGACAGTTCGGATATCGAAATAGGCTCGGCTGCAAAGAAGATTTCCGTAAGTAGCGGAGATGACGGCTTCACCATTCAAAATGATGAAGGAACCGCTTTAAATATGCAGGGCAATGTTTGGAAAAGCAACACGACTCCCCAGTTCAAAGTGATTTTAAAGGCGGATTCCGAGCATAAGTTCAATACCAATAATTTGAAGACTGCGAATTTTTATAAATTTAGCGGAGCTGAGGTAGGATTTGTAAAGGCTACAGGTACTGCAAATTCCATCACTCTCACCATCAAGACCAAGAAGCTGAAGGCAAATCCCGGAGACTTGACTGTAGGAGATGTAAGCTGGAGAGATGAAAACGGGGTAGCAGAGTGGTCCAGCGTGGACAATGCGGAAAAGTATCTGGTAAAGCTCTACAGAGGTAGCCAGTTTATTACCAGCGGTGAAACTACCGGAACCAGCTATGATTTTCGTTCCGCGATCACCCAGAACGGAAACTACAGCTACAAGATTAGAGCCTATGCTTATGGAAGCTATGGTGACTGGGTAAGCTCTGAAGAACTGGAGATGAGAGCAAGCTCTTCTCAGGGAGGTACTGAGAACGGACGTTGGATTTTAGATGCACATGGCTGGTGGTTCTTAAATCCGGATCGTTCTTATCCTGCCAACACCTGGAAGATGATTAACGGAAAGTGGTATTACTTCAATAAGTCCGGCTATATGAAGACCGGTTGGGTACAGACCAACGGAATTTGGTATTATCTTGGTGCAGACGGTGCAATGCTCACCAATACCAGAACACCGGACGGCTATTATGTAAATCAAAGTGGAGCATGGGTAGCGTAAACCCGGCAGAATCATAAAAAATGCAAAAGTTATAGCAGATATAATGAAGTTATAGCAGATATAATGAAAAGTTTCTTGACAGAGAAATAAGCCTATGGGATAATTCCTTCAGATTTTTTCAAGGAGGAAAGGGTTATGCAGAACATTTGGCTGGCAATTATTATGATTCTTGCAGTCATTATTGTCTTACACGATAATGTTTGTTTGCGTAACGCCACTTTGGAAAGATAAAGACATGATTTGAGCCTTTAGCCTTACAGCGTTACGCTGTAAGGCTTTTTCAATGAAACGGGAGAGAAAATGAAATTATCAGGGGCAAGGCTATTAATTGAAGAGTTGATTCATCAGGGGGTGGATACCGTATTCGGCTATCCCGGAGGTGCAGTTTTACAGATATATGATGAGCTGTATAAGTGTAAGGATCGGATTCATCATGTTCTTACCGCCCATGAGCAGGGGGCAGCCCATGCTGCAGACGGCTATGCCAGAGCCAGCGGCAAGGTGGGCGTGGTTATTGCGACTTCCGGTCCGGGAGCAACCAACCTTGTAACCGGTATTGCCAATGCCTATCTGGATTCCGTACCTATGGTTGCCATTACCGGTAACGTGGCTACGGAAGCACTGGGAAGAGACAGCTTTCAGGAGGTGGATATCGTATCCATTACCCAGCCTGTAGTAAAGCATAACTTTATGGTAAAGGATGTTACAGAGCTGGAGCAGACGATTAAAGAGGCTTTTCAGATTGCTAATTCCGGCAGAAAGGGTCCGGTGCTCATTGATATCCCCAAGGACGTACAGATTAGTGAATGTGAATATGGGGTAGCCGTTCTTCCGAAGATGCCGGACAAGCCGAAGCTCCCCTATGATCAGGAAGGAGTCATTGCTTTACTGAGTCAGGCGAAGAAGCCGTTAATTTATGCCGGTGGAGGTATTACGGCGGCTAAGGCGGAGAAAGAGCTGATTGCCTTGGCGGAGAAGCTGAATATTCCGGTTACCGTCAGTATTATGGGAAGGACAGCATTTCCCGATTCCCATCCCTTGAGTCTTGGCTTAGTGGGAATGCACGGAAGCTATGTGGCGGCAAAAACCCAGTCGGAATGTGATGTGTTATTGGCTTTGGGAGTTCGTTTTTCAGACCGTGCCACCGGAAATATTGCCCGGTATACACAAAATTGCAAAGTTATCCATGTGGACATCGATAAGGCGGAAATCGGAAAGAACATAAGCCCGGATTATTCCGTACAAGGAGATGTGAAGAAGTGGATTAAAGAAATTCTTCCAAAGCTGAAGGAGCAAAAGCATCCTAAGTGGTGGGAAGAAATCCATGGATTTGAAAAAACCAAGAGTAAAGTGGAGGGAGATTTCCATCCTAAGCACATCTTGGAGACCTTACGTAAGTATACGGAAGATGACACGGTGGTGGCTACCGATGTGGGACAGCATCAGATGTGGACAGCACAGTACTATCGTTTTGAAAAAGGAAGAACTTTCTTAAGCTCCGGAGGATTGGGAACCATGGGCTACGGCTTAGGGGCAGCCATTGGAGGCTGCTTCGGAAGAAAGAAGGCCCATACCGTTTTGATTACTTCCGAGGGATCCTTCGGGATGAACTGTAACGAGTTGTGTACAGCGGTTCATGAGAATTTGCCGATTACCATTATTCTGATGAACAATCGTGTTTTGGGTATGGTAAGACAGTGGCAGACAGCCTTTTTTGGAAAGCGTTATTCCGAAACAGTTTTGGATAGAGCTACGGACTTCGTAAAGCTGATGGAAGCTTACGGCGGAAAGGGCTTTAACGCCAAAAACTGCAAGGAGTTGGAAGACGCTTTAAAGGAAAGAGAGCATTATAAAGGCCCGATTTTGATTAACTGCTCCATTAATCCGGATGAGAAGGTGCTTCCGATGATTCCTCCCGGAAAATCCGTGGATGATATTATTTTATAAGGAGGGGAGGAAAGATGAAGAAGTTTACCATTGATTTGTTTGTAAACAACCGCTTCGGCGTTTTGAACCGTATTACAGGACTTTACTGTAAAAGAGGGTACAATATCGAATCCATCCAAGCCGGCCCCACAGAAATTCCCGGATGTACCAAGATTGAAATCGTTTCCACCGGGGATGACTATATGCGTACTCAGGTAATTTCTCAGCTGGAGAAGTTATATGATGTACGGAAGGTGGATCTCCTTTCGGAGATGGATGGTGAATAAAGTCGTGAAATGCCGGAATACGGCTTCACAATAGAGAGGCGGAACAGTGCTTTGAGGAAAGTCCTGCATTTGTTCCAAGGGATCCCCCTTAGGGGGAAATGTATAGAAGGAGAGAAAACAATGGCTATTATGTACTATGAGAAGGATTGTGACTTACAGTTATTAAACGGTAAGAAGGTTGCCGTGATCGGTTATGGCTCTCAGGGTCATGCTCATGCCCTGAACTTACGGGACAGCGGTGTGGATGTAGTCATCGGTCTTTATGAAGGTTCCAAGTCTGCTGATAAGGCAAGAGAAGACGGCTTTACCGTATACAACACAGACGAGGCTGTAAAGAAGTCCGATATTATCATGATTTTGGTAAATGACGAGAAGCAGGCTAAGCTTTACAAGGATCAGATTCAGGCAAACTTAAGTGAAGGTAAGACTCTTGCTTTTGCTCACGGCTTCAACATTCATTATCATGCTATTGTTCCTCCAAAGAATGTAAATATCATCATGGTAGCACCAAAGGGACCCGGACACACCGTTCGTTCTCAGTATGTAGACGGAAAGGGTGTTCCCTGTCTTGTAGCTTGTGAGCAGGATTACTCCGGAAACTCTATGGATGTGGCTAAGGCTTATGCAGCTGCTATCGGCGGTGCAAGAGGCGGAATCTTAGAGACAACCTTTAAGGAAGAGACAGAGACAGACCTTTTCGGAGAGCAGGCAGTACTTTGCGGTGGCGTTTGCGCTTTGATGGAGGCAGGTTTCAATACTCTTGTTGAGGCAGGTTACAAGCCGGAAAATGCATATTTTGAGTGTGTACATGAGATGAAGCTGATCGTAGACCTGATTTTCAATGCGGGATTTGAGGGAATGCGTTATTCCATTTCCGATACAGCTGAGTATGGAGACTATACTGCAGGACCAAAGGTAATCGGCGAGGAAGCAAAGAAGGCTATGAAGCAGATTCTTTCCGATATTCAGGACGGAACTTTTGCGAAGGATTGGATTTTGGAGAACCAGGCAGGAAGACCTCACTTCTTAGCAATGAGAGAGGAACATGCAGAGACCTTGGCTTCCAAGACCGGTCAGGATTTACGTCAGAAGATGGGATGGAAGCAGGTTCAGGATTTGGATCAAGCGAGATAATTGCCCTAGGCCAGCGGCACATTTTGTGCCGCTTTTTTTAAAAGAAAAAGGAAGTAGAAAGATGGAATTAACATTGGATCGGGTATATCAGGCAGCCCATGTTTTAAAGCCCGTAATACATAAGACGGATTTGGTACATGCTACAAGAATTCAAACAGATTGTGATTTATACTTAAAGACGGAAAACTTACAAAACACCGGTTCTTTTAAGATTCGAGGGGCTTACTTTAAGATATCCACCCTATCCGAGGAAGAGAGAAAGAAGGGAGTGGTAGCCTGCTCCGCAGGAAATCATGCTCAGGGTGTGGCACTGGCGGCGCAGGCCAGCGGCACCAAGTCTACCATCTTTTTACCAGCCATTGCCCCTATTTCCAAAGTAGAGGCCACCAGAAGCTACGGGGCCAGTGTGAAAATGATTGACGGTGTCTATGACGATGCCTATGAAGCGGCAGTGAAGTTCCAGGAGGAGCATGGTTCTGTCTTTATCCATCCCTTTAATGATGTGGATGTTATGGCAGGACAGGGTACCATCGGAATGGAAATCTTGGATCAGCTGGAGGATGCGGATGCCGTGGTTGTGCCTGTAGGCGGAGGCGGACTCATTTCCGGAATTTCCTTTGTGATTAAGAAATTAAATCCAAAATGTAAGGTATACGGCGTACAGGCACAGGGCGCGGCTTCCATGGTGCAGGCTGTGAAGGATCACCATCTGGAAAGTCTGGAAGAAGTACATACCTTTGCGGATGGTATTGCAGTAAAATCCCCCGGCAGCTTAAGCTATGCCATGGTAGAAAAATATGTGGATGAGCTGGTAACAGTTACAGACGATGAAACTGCCGCAGCGATTTTAACCCTTATGGAAAGACAAAAGATTGTTTCCGAGGGTGCGGGAGCGGTTTCCGTAGCGGCAGTCCTTTTCAATAAAATTCCGGTAAAAGGAAAAAAGGTTGTTGCGGTTATTTCCGGCGGAAATATCGATGTAAATATTCTGGCCCGTGTGATCAATCGTGGTCTCTTAAAAACCGGAAGAAAAGCAAGCCTTACCATTCCTCTTTTAGACAAGCCCGGACAGCTGGAAGAAGTTTCCAAGATTATTGCCGAGCAGGGAGCCAATGTGACCAAGGTGGATCACAATATCAATGTGGAGGATTCCGACATTAACGGATGTCACCTGACCTTACAGATTGATACCAGAGACTTTGCCCATATTGAGCAAATCAAGCAAGCCTTTATTCAAAGAGGATTTACTATTCTTTAGAGCGTTGAAAGAGTTTATCCAGGGATTGGAAAATAGAGTAGGAGGAAAGATGACAGGAGCTGCTGCCATTGTAAAATGTTTGGAGTTGGAAAAGGTGGACTTTGTCTTCGGCTATCCGGGGGTAGCAATATGTCCCTTTTATGATAGCCTGGAAGACAGCGAGATTCGGTCCATTTTGGTGCGTACGGAACAAAATGCAGCCCACGAAGCCAACGGGTATGCCAGAATCAGCGGAAAGCCGGGAGTTTGTGCAGTAACCTCCGGCCCGGGTGCCACCAACATTATCACGGGAATTGCCACTGCCTTTGCAGACAGTATTCCTTTGATTGTAATCACAGGACAGGTGGAGAGTGCTTTACTGGGGTCCGACGTCTTCCAGGAGGCGGATATTTGCGGTGCCTGTGAATCCTTTGTCAAATACAGCTATACCGTACGAAATGTAGAGGAAATTCCGAAAATTTTTAAGGAAGCCTTCCACATTGCCATGACCGGAAGAAAGGGGCCGGTTCTCATTGACATTCCTATCGATGTACAAAATGCTTCTCTTCGGAAGTTCCAGTATCCGGAGGAGGTTAAGATTAGAACCTACAAGCCTACGGTACAGGGAAATCCGGTACAGATTAAAAAGATGTTCCAGAGATTGGCAGCTACAAAGCGTCCTATTCTTTGCGTGGGCGGTGGCGTACATCTGGCAGATGCTAAGGAAAGGGTTCGGGCTTTTTCCAAGAAATTCAATATTCCTGTGGTTTGTACCATGATGGGACTTGGTGTAATGGAGGAAAATGATCCCCTTTTCTTCGGTATGGTGGGGAATAACGGAAAGCCCTACGGAAATAAGGCTATGAATCATGCAGACCTTATCATTATGATGGGTGCCAGAGTAGCAGACCGTTCCATTAGTCAGCCGGACTTAATTACAGATAATAAGACCTTGATTCACATCGACGTGGATCCCGCGGAAATCGGAAAGAATGCAGGACCGGAGATTCCATTGGTGGGAGATATTGCCAGCGTGTTGGATGCCTGCCTGGAGGAAGAGGGAGAATTTCATTATTCCTCCTGGATTTCCGAATTGGAGAATATTAAGGGAGAAATTCAAAAAGTTCTTCAGAAGAAGAAAGAAGAGGGAATGGCTAAAAATCATTTGGTTCATCCCGAATATTTCCTGGAAGAGCTGAATAAGCAGTTGAATCAGGACGCGGTTTATGTGGCTGATGTAGGACAGAATCAGCTGTGGTCCTGCGCCAATTATCAAATGAAAGAGGGACACTTCCTTACTTCAGGTGGTATGGGTACGATGGGATATTCTACGCCGGCAGCTATCGGTGCTTACCTGGCCGATTCGAAGAAGCAGGTGGTGGCAGTTATGGGAGACGGTTCCTTTCAGATGAGTATGATGGAATTGGCTACCATGAAACAATATAATATCCCCATTAAGCTGATTGTCTTCCATAATGGAGTATTGGGTTTGGTTCACCAATATCAGCATAAAACCTATCATGACCGTTTTACTATGGTGGATCTTAGTGGAAATCCCGACCTTTCCATTTTGGCCAAGGCCTACGGACTTTCCTATGATGCCATTTCAAAAAATGAGGAAGTTTCTTCTAAAATCACTGCGTTCCTTAGCAATAAGGAAGGCGGAATTTTAGAAGTGTATATTGACAGTCATGAGGTAGTGTGATGAAAAAAATATATTCTATTTTAGTGGAAAACCAGTCCGGTGTTTTGGCAAAGGTTGCAGGATTGTTCTGGAGAAGATGCTTTAACATCGATTCCTTGACTGTAGGAGAAACTGAAGATCATTCCGTTTCCAACATGGTGATTGTCTCCAGTGGTGAGAAAAAGACACTGGAACAGGTGGAAAAGCAACTGAACAAAAAGCTGGATATTATTAAGGTTCGTACCTTTACGGAAACCCAGGGGATTACCAGAGAATTGCTTTTGGTAAAGCTTCGTTATAATCGGGAAAACCGAAAAGACATTATGGAAAACTGTCAGATTCTGGGGGCTAAGATTTTAGAGCTTAGTAAGAACCAGATGGTGATTGAAATGTGTGATACTCCGGAAAGAATCCAGATGTTTCTCGACACTTTAAAGACGGTGAGTATTTTGGAATGTGCCAGAACCGGAACCTTAGCCATGTTAAAGCTGTCGGAAGGAAATGCCTAAGAGGAGAAGAGGCAGAAATTCCGGATTATAAGAAAAAAATAATAATTTTTCCATAGAACAGGGAGAAAAATAGGAAGAAAATAAAAAAGAAGCCATAGAGTATTTCTTGTATTTTCACAAAAGATTTGCGATAATATCAAAGATGTTCAATTGTTTTCCACAGAAAAGGAGATGTACAATGAAAAACGTATCAACAACAAATGCACCGGCAGCTATCGGACCTTATTCTCAGGGCTATGTTGTAGGAAATTTAGTATTTGCTTCCGGACAGATTCCTGTAGATCCTGCTACAGGAGAGGTTGCAGGACCGGACATCGCAGCACAGGCTGAGCAGAGCTGCAAGAATGTTAAGGCTGTAATCGAGGCAGGCGGAAGTGATATTTCCAAGGTTTTCAAGACCACTTGTTTCCTTGCTGATATGGCTGATTTTGCTACCTTTAACAGCATTTATGAGAAGTACTTTACTTCCAAGCCGGCACGTTCTTGCGTGGCAGTAAAGACCTTACCAAAGAATGTTCTTTGCGAAATCGAGGCTATTGCGGAGATCTAATATGAAATTTTATTCCTATGAATATTTATTAAGTAGGATAGAAGTGACCAACTGGCTGCAAATCACCTTTGCAGCCATTTCGGCACTTCTATTGTTGTTTGCATTGTTTATGTCTTTTAGAGATAAAAAAACTACGAAATATAGAGAGTTATCTTTAATTGCGCTTTTATTGGTTGTGATTGCCATTGGAATTCATATTAATAATTTTCAGAGTCATAAAAGGGTGGATGACCAATACAGTACCGCTTTAAAAGTGATTGAACAGGTTTCAGGACTTTTAGGGGTGGATAAGGGTGATTTGTATATTAATACTCAAGCAGCCCGAGACGGGGCTATTGTAAAAACAAAAGAAGATCAGTACTACCGTATTATATCGGTGGACAACGATGTTCTTTTGGAGAAGATGGAGTTACAGAATCCGCAGATTGAAATTGTGGATGTGGATCAAAAATAGGAAGTAGTGGAGAAAATGTAGATGATTGTATCTTATATTAATATAGCCATTAAACTGGTTCTGGGATTGTTGTCCCTCGTTATGGTTATTAATTTTACGGGAAAAGGAAATTCAGGCGAAGGTAATTTCCCTAAAGCCCTATAAG
>CAUUJL010000033.1:0-22537 GCA_963545375.1 uncultured Oribacterium sp. | reverse complement strand
ATCAGGGAATCCGGAAGGAGAATATAGGGGTGATTTGGCATAGCCTTTTCCTGCTTTTAGCTTTGGCCTGTGTAGGTTGTCTTACCGCTGTCATTGCCCAGTATTTTGCGGCAGAGGTAGCTATGGTGGTGGGAAAATCCTATCGTAGGGACTTGTTTCACAAAATTCTTTCTTTACCCTATAAAGATTATAATGAGCTTTCCGCATCTTCCCTGATTACCAGAATCGGTCCGGATATCTTTCAGATTGAATCTACGGTGAATATGGTGCTTAGGCTTTTAATGCGCTCCCCCTTTATTGTTGTGGGGGCTTGCATCATGGCCTTTCGAATCAGCCCCGGCCTATCGCTTTTGTTTTTTGTGGTATTGATTCTTCTATCCTTTGTGGTTTTCGGGATTATGGCCCTTACCATGCCTTTTTACAAAAAGATTCAAGTAAGTTTGGAAAACATTACCAGAAAATATAGAGAAAATATTATGGGTATCCGTGTGGTACGGGCCTTTTGTCAGGAAGAGAAGGAAGAAGAGGAATTCCTGGAAAAGAACCAAAATTATACCAAGGTACAGATTGCAGTGGGAAAGATTTCCGCCTTACTGAATCCCATGAGCATGCTGCTGATTCAGCTGGGGCTTATGGGCATTCTGTATTTTTCCTCAAAATTGGTCAATGACGGCAGGCTCTTTCAGGGAAATGTGGTGGCTCTGACCAACTATATGAGCCAGATTTTGGTAGAGCTATTAAAGCTTGCCAATCTTATTATCCTGATGGTCAAGGCCTATGCCAGTATCAGCAGAGTTGAAGAAGTAATGGAACGAAAGAGCGATGGCGAGCCTGAGTCCAAGGGTATTTCTACTAAGCCTTATGAAAAAGTAGTCCAATCTAATCCGGCTGAAGCCGGAAAGAAGCCGGGAATTCTTATGAATACTCTTTCCTTTTCCTATGACAGCGGAGAGGAAAGAGCTCTTTCCGATATCAGCTTTTCTCTAGAAGAAGGGGAGAGCTTAGGAATTATCGGCGGTACCGGATCCGGAAAATCCACTCTGGTTTCCCTGATTTGCGGATTTTATAGGGATTATGAGGGAGATATTTTCCTCTGGGGAAGAAACTTAAAAGAGTATTCGGAACAAGAGCTTCGGGAAAGCATTGCCTATGTCCCGCAAAAGGCAGTACTTTTTTCCGGAACGCTTAAGGAAAATCTCCTTTGGAGAAAGAAGGATGCAAAGGATGAAGAGCTCTGGAAAGCCTTGGAAATTGCTCAGGGAAAGGAATTTGTAGAGGCAAAGGGGGAAGGTCTGAATTTATCCGTCAGCATAGAAGGCAAGAATTTTTCAGGGGGACAAAGACAAAGACTTTCTATAGCCAGAGCCCTGGTGGGAGATTCCAAGCTTTTGATTTTGGATGATTCCTCCTCCGCATTGGATATGCTGACAGAAAGGAAGCTTCGAACGGCACTGGAGGAGGAATATCAAGGAAAGAAAAGTCTTTTGGTGATTTCTCAAAGAGTGTCCAGCATCAGACATTTACCGAAGATTTTGGTTTTGGACCAAGGAAGGCTCATCGGTGTAGGAAGTCATCAGGAGCTTTTGGAGCATTGTTCGGTATATCAGGAAATCTGTGCTTCGCAGAAGCAGGGAAAGGAGGAGTAAGATGTCTAAGGAAAACAGAACTGCGGGAGAAGCCTTTCGGAAGCTCTTTCACTTTATGAAACCCTATAAATTCGCTTTGCTCCTTTCCATTGTCTCAGCCTTTCTGTCCGTAGTATTTTCTCTTTTTTTGCCGATTCTTTTAGGAAAGGCCATCGATAAGATTTCCGGAAAGGTCACAGTGGATTTTCCCGGACTGGGACAGATTTTTAAGACTATGCTTTTGGTTCTTATATTGGCAGTGCTTTTTCAATGGTTGATGAACCAGGTGAATACCTATTTGACCTTTCATGTGATTGAAGATTTACGAGAGAAGGCTTTTTCCCATATTCAGGCTGTTCCCTTATCCTCCATCGATTCCAAGGAACCGGGGGAGATTTTAAGTCGTTTGACCACAGACATAGAACAGATTTCACAGGGATTATTTGTTTTATTGAATCAGTTCTTACAGGCCGTGTTCAGTATTCTGGAAACTGCCTTTTTTCTCTTCCTTTTAGAATGGAGGATTGCTTTAATTCTTTTGGCTCTCACGCCTTTGTCCTTTTTTATTGCAAAGTTTATTTCCAAACGCTCTTACCTGTATTTTCAAAACCAGTCCAAGAGTAGAGGTGAGATAGCCGCCTTCAGCACAGAGGCTATCGGAAATGTGAAGCTTCTGAAAGCTTTTATGCAGGAAGCCCCCAAAGAGTCCTTGTATCAGGAGAAAAATGAGAGACTTTCCCGATACAGTATGCAAGCAAACTTTTACAGCTCTTTGGTTAACCCATTTACCCGTTTTTTAAATGCCCTAGGCTATGCTTTAGTGGGGGGAATCGGGGCTCTGTTTTGCCTGAGAGGAACTTTAAGCATCGGTCAGTTATCCTCTTTATTGGCTTATGCCACCCAGTATGCCAAGCCCTTTAACGACATTACTTCCGTAATTACGGAAATTCAAAATGCATTAGCTGCCGCATCTCGTGTCTTTGACTTTCTGGAAGAAGCGGAAATGCAGCCAAAGGCGGAGGAAAGGGAACTTCCGAAGCCGGTGGAAGGATACTTGGAGCTTTCCGGATTGTATTTCTCCTATACCAAGGAGCAAAAGTTGATTCAGGATTTGAGCCTTTCCGTAGAAGCCGGACAGAACATTGCTATTGTTGGTCCCACAGGATGCGGAAAAACAACCTTAATCAATCTTTTGATGCGTTTTTATGAGCCGAATCAGGGAGGGATTTCCATTGACGGAATTTCCTATGAAAAGCTATCCGACCATAGCCTTCGTTCTGCCTATGGCATGGTTCTTCAGGACAGCTGGCTAAAATCCGATACGGTTTTGGAAAACATTCGTTACGGATCGCCGGAGAAGAGTATAGAAGAGGTCATTGAAGCCGCTAAACGTGCCGGTTGTCATCATTTTATTATGCAGCTTCCAAAGGGCTATGATACGCTTCTTCCGGAGGATGGCGGAAATCTTTCCCAGGGACAGAAGCAGCTTCTTTGTATCGCCAGAGTGATGCTAAGAGATCCGGCCATTTTGATTTTGGATGAGGCCACCAGCTCCATTGATACCAGAACGGAAGAAAAAGTACAAAAAGCCTTCCAGGAAATGCTGAAGGGCAGAACCGCCTTTATCGTGGCACATCGCCTTTCTACAATCCAGAATGCGGATTGCATTTTGGTGATGAAAGATGGTAATGTGATTGAAAAGGGAAGTCATGAGGAGCTTTTACGACAAAAGGGCTTCTATAAGAATCTTTATGAAAGTCAATTTCAGGGAGCAGAGAATTGAATCTTGCAAAAGAACAGAAAAGGGTAATTTACCGGCGCTTGACAAGCTGTTAAATTCTCCTTAAAATTGCAAAGTTTAGAAAAATTATAAGATAAATGGAACAGTATATTTTAGGATAAGGATTACGTAAGAGTCGTAAGACACAAATCAGTATGTGATTCCGTCAGGATAGCTCATGATAAGGAGGGAGATATAGTGCAAGAGGAAAAAGTCATGCAGGAGGATAAGCTGCAGGTATTGAAAATATTGTCTAAATCCATTCGTGAATTTAAAAAAGACTCCATACTTTGTCCGTTATTGGTTACCGGAGAAGTCATTCTGGAATGTATGATTCCTTTTTTCACTGCCCAATTAGTGAACAGAATGAAGGAAAATGCCTCCATGCAGATGATTTTGCATTATGGATTGATTCTTGTGGTGATGGCCATACTTTCCCTTCTTTTTGGACTTTGGGCGGGAAATTATGCCGCTTCCGCTTCCACCGGTTTTGCCCGGAATATTCGAAGAGATATGTTTCAAAGAATTCAGGGCTTTTCCTTCGAGAATATTGACCGTTTTGAAAGTTCTTCCCTGGTAACTAGATTGACCACGGATATCAGCAATGTACAGATGGCCTATATGATGCTGGTTCGTACCGCATTCCGAGGTCCCTTGATGATTGTTTTTTCCTTTACGGCAGCATTTTTGATAGGCGGGAAAATGGCTATTATTTTCTGCTTTGTGGTTCCTGTTTTGGCTATTGGGTTGATCCTTATCACCAAAAAGGCTATGGGTATTTTTAACGAGATCTTTAAGCGCTATGATGCCTTAAATGAGTCTGTGGAAGAAAATATTCAGGGCATGCGGGTAGTGAAAACCTATGTTCGGGAAGATTATGAGAAAGAAAAGTTTAATGGAAAGGCGGAGTCTTTGGCTCTGGACTTTATTTCAGCGGAAAAGCTGATCGCCCTGGCCAACCCCTTGATGCAGTTCTGCCTTTTTGTGGTTGTACTTTTTGTCTTAAGCTTCGGTTCTTATTTGGTGGTTAGTACCAGCGGTTCTGCTTTAGATGTAGGACAACTTTCCGCCCTCTTAACCTACAGCTATCAGATTCTTTCCAGCCTGATGCTGGTGGCCATGGTATTTGTGATGGTAGTGATTTCCGCAGCTTCCTCTCGAAGAATCGCTGAAGTTTTAACGGAAGAAAGCACCATGGAGAATCCGGCAGAGGGTATTAAGCTAGTGAAGGACGGCTCCATTGATTTTAATCATGTATACTTTAAGTATTCCAAGGATGCGAAAAAGAATGTATTAACTGACATTTCCCTTCATATTCCTTCAGGACAAACCGTGGGAATCCTGGGAGGAACCGGTTCTGCCAAGTCGTCTCTGACCCAGTTGATTTCCCGACTGTATGATGTGACAAAGGGAGAAGTGCTGGTTGGCGGTGAGGATGTTCGAAAATACGATATTCAAGCATTGAGAGATCAAGTGGCTGTGGTATTACAGAAGAATATTCTTTTTTCCGGAACGGTGGCGGAGAATCTTCGCTGGGGAAATCCCAATGCTAGCCAGGCTGAGCTGGAAGAAGCCTGCAGGCTTTCCCAGGCGGCGGAATTTATTGAGCGAATGAAGGAAGGCTACGAAAGTCATGTGGAACAGGGGGGAAGCAATTTCTCCGGAGGGCAGAAGCAAAGACTTTGTATTGCCAGAGCCTTGCTGAAAAAACCAAAGATTTTAATTTTGGACGATTCCACCTCGGCGGTGGATACCAAAACAGATGCCTTTATTCGGAAGGGCTTTAAGGAATTTATTCCGGATACCACGAAGATTATTATTGCCCAAAGAGTTTCTTCTGGAACTGATGGAGAATTCTCCGATTTACAGAGAGACTTATGATTCTCAGAACAGAAAGGAGGTAGAGGATGGAGAATAAGGGAAGACCGAAGAATTTTATGAAGACCTTGGGCAGAATCATAAAGGACTTATTTTCCTTTTATCCAACACTTCTGCCTATTACTCTTTTGTTTATTGTAATTAATGCGGTAGTAACCTCTATCCCGGCTATTTTCCAGCAAAAGATTATCAGTTTGATTGAAACGGTTTATAAGGAAGGAAACTGGGATGCAGTATCCTCCGATATTTTAAGACTGGTTGGGATTTTGCTGGTGTTTTACACCATTTCCCTGATTTGTGCCTATTGCTACAATATGAATATGGCCACCATTACCCAGGGCTCCTTAAAACAATATCGTCTGAAACTGTTTAACCATATGCAGGATCTGCCCATTGCATTTTTCGACCAAAACAAAACCGGGGATATCATGAGTCATTATACCAATGACATTGATGCCATGAGACAGTTTATCTCTATCTGTATTCCTCAGGCTATTTCTTCCCTGATTACGGTGATTACGGTAGTTTCCATTATGCTGTATTACTCCCTTTGGCTAAGCCTCCTGGTTGTGCTTGGATCCTTCTTTATGCTTCGGATTGTAAAGGTAATCGGAGGAAAGTCCAGCCATTACTTTGTTCGTCAACAGGAGGAGCTGGCCCGTTCCGAAGGCTTTATCCAGGAAATGATGAACGGACAGAAGGTCATTAAGGTCTTTAATCATGAAGAAAAGAGTATTCAGGACTTTGACCGCTATAATGATGAACTGTTTCGGGTTTCCAATGAGGCTAACCGTTACTCCAATGTGATTATGCCTATCCTAAACAATATCGGAAATATCCTTTATGTTTTGGTTGCCATTGTGGGAGGAGCACTTTTGGCCTTCCATGTGCCCAATATTTCCATTTCCGGATTAGGCTTAAGCATTGCTATCGTGATCCCCTTCCTGAATATGACCAAGCAGTTTGCCGGTGTGGTGGGACAGATTTCCTCGGAAGTTAATGCCGTGGTTATGGGTGTTGCCGGTGCGAACAGAGTTTATCAGATGATTGATGAAGAGGTGGAAGAGGACGAAGGAAAGGTTTGCCTTGTGAACTGTTCCCACGAGGGAGACCGTTTGGTAGAAAGCAAGAAGAGAACAGAGCTCTGGGCTTGGAAGAGCATTTTACCGGATGGAAGCATTTCCCTGAAAGAACTGAAAGGGGACATGGAGCTTAAGGGAGTGGATTTTTCCTATGATGGAAAGCGTCAGATTCTAAAGAATATTGATGTTTTTGCAAGACCGGGAGAAAAAGTAGCCTTTGTAGGAGCCACCGGTGCGGGAAAAACCACCATCACCAACCTTTTGAATCGTTTCTATGATATTCAAAGGGGAGAAATTATCTACGACGGCATCAATATTCGAGATATTGCCATTTCGGATTTAAGAAGATCTATTGCGGTAATTTTGCAGGACACAGTACTCTTTACCGGAACCGTAATGGAAAATATTCGTTACGGAAAGCTGGATGCAACGGATGAAGAATGTATTGCGGCGGCAAAGCTTGCGGGAGCGGATGATTTCATTACAAGACTTCCAAAGGGCTATGATACGGAGCTAAGTGCTAATGGCGGCAACCTGTCCCAGGGACAGAGACAGCTTTTATCCATTGCCAGAGCAGCGGTAAATGATCCCCCTGTCCTAATCATGGATGAAGCTACCAGCTCCATTGATACCAGAACGGAGGCTATAGTACAGAAGGGTATGGATGCTTTGATGGCGGGAAGAACCGTTTTTGTGATTGCCCACAGACTTTCTACCGTACAAAACTCTGATGTCATCATGGTTTTGGAACAGGGAGAAATTATAGAGCGAGGCAGTCATAAGGATCTGATTGCAGCGAAGGGAAAGTACTATCAGCTCTATACCGGAGCCTTTGAGCTGGAGTAGTCTTAGTATTTTTGTAGCTTTAGAGCAAAATAAGCTTGCAGTTTTTGTAGCTTGGACCGGAATAAGCTTGTATTTCGCTCTTGCCATGAAGAAAGAAGCTGTGCTATACTGCGGGAGATGCCACAATAGCACAGTCGGTAGTGCATCTGATTCGTAATCAGAAGGTCACCAGTTCAAGTCTGGTTTGTGGCCTCTCTTCAGCAGGGAAGTGGTCTTGGCTTCCCTGCTTTTTTGTTTCGGTGGATGCTATTTTTGGAAAAAGCGGTCGATAGATAGAATAGGGAGTTTGAAGGATATGGAAGAGCAGGGGAAGGAAGAGAAGAAATTAAGCATAGAGTTGAAGAATGAGGAAAAGGAAAGGCAGGATTTTTCGGATAGGAATAGTCCTGGGGATGGAGAGAAGAAAAAGGAACAAAAGCGAGTTGCTATCATCCTGTTTTTGGTATTCCTGATGGCAGCTTTATCTTTTTTTCTTCCAAAGGCTTATGCCAAAAAGGATGCCAGAAAGGTACAGATTTTAAAAAACGGAATTGTTTTGATTGAAAAAAACCTCTCGGAAAACAGCAAAATCTTGATTATGGATAACGAAGCCAGAGAAGTAGACTTTAAGGAGAATCTGGCATCCCTTTCCGACGATGAGGTAAATCCGGCAAAACATGAGGTGATCTTTATAGAAATTAAGGACGGAAAGGTGCTTTGTACGGAATCCAACTGTAATAATCAAATCTGTGTACATACTCCGGCCATCAGTGAGGAAAATCAGGATTTACCCATTGTTTGCCTACCCCATGGATTAATCATTCAAATTATTACAAAATCCTAACATTTCCCGAGATTAGTTTACAAATCTCATTTCCATATTGCGAAAAGAGAAGCTATGCCTTATCATGCAAAGGTATCGTTTTATTAAAAAAGGAAAAGAAAATGAAGAAGAATTGGAAAATTTTAGTAGTGAACTCTATTTGTCTGATTTCTCTTTTTTCTGCCATCCCGGCTTATGCAGGTCGTTGGCAGAAGGGAAACGGCAAGAACAGCAATAAATGGTGGTACAATCATCAGGATGGAACCTATCCAAAGGCTACCTGGGCTTGGATTGACGGTAACGGTGACGGCATTGCAGAGTGCTATTATTTTGATGCCAACGGATGGCTAAAGTCCAATACCACGGTGGAGGGATATAAGGTAGATACTACCGGTGCCTGGCTTAAAGATGGTGTTGTGCAGGTGAAGGCTATCGGAGAAGCGGGAGTTTATACCAACGGTAAGAGCGAGTCCAGCTCCGGAACCATTGATGTGATGGGTTCTGACTTGGATTTGGGAACAGCAGTTTCCGATCAGGAAAACCAGAAGCCTTCTGTGGAGAAAAAGAGCTCCGCTTCCAAGAAGGCAAGTGCAAAGGAAGAAAAGAAGAGCGGACAGGATGTTCTGGAGGTTTCCGGCTCTTATTCCGGCCCCGAAGTGGAAGGGGACAGCAATCTTGCAACGGAAAAACCTGCTAAGAATAAGGCTGAGAATTTCAGCGGAAATGTTGGAAACAGTGCACAGGATTTGAAGAAGTCCGAGGCTACGGAGCTGATCAGCTATGCCCGTTCTTTTATTGCAGTGCTTCCTTATAAGGTGGCAGGAACTTCTCTTAGCACCGGTGCGGATTGTTCCGGATTTACCCAGGAGGTATTTAAGAAGTTCGGCATTTCCATTCCCAGAGATTCCCGTTCTCAGTATGCTTCCGCACAGAAGATTTCCGCAGAAGAGTTACAGCCCGGCGATTTAGTATTTTACGGCTCCTCCCCAAGCACCATTTATCATGTGGGAATTTATTCCGGAAACGGAACCATTATCCACTGTACCAGAACCGGTGACTTTGTTCGGGAGCACGATGTTTTCTACAAGAAGCCATACGGATACGGAAGATACACAAAATAATTTTCTTTTCTTTAATTTCATAGATAAAAAAATCAGCAAAAGATCGATAAATTCGGCTCAAACCGATTTATCGGTCTTTTTTCATGTTCTTAACGAGTATCGCACGCGTCGTGTGCGATATCTCGTTTGAAACTTTCTGAAATTTTTTCAGTTTCATTTCAGCAAAGCTTTCTATACTGGGGCTATCTCAAAAAGAAAGGAGATGTTGAAATTGAAAAAGCAGAACATATTCTTTTTGGGAACAAGAAAAGGATGAAAAAGGGAATCTATGGAAAAATGAAGAAGGATTATTTTAGGGAGAATTATTTATCTGAAGAGTACAGAAAGGAAAAGAAAAAAATGAAGAAGAAAATGAAGGTAAATTACAATAAGCTTGCAGCCTTGGCTTTAGGTCTGGGATTAAGTAGTATTATGGTGGCCTGTGGAAGTACAGCCAATGCGGCACAGAATAAAACAGTGAGCAATAATACACAAGCTACAAGCCAAAAGCTGGCGGAAAAGTCTACGGGAAGTGAAACGAAGATTACCGTGGAAAACGGAGAGATTAAAACAAACGGAAATGGCGTTTCTGTAGAGGGAAAAACCATTACCATTTGCGCTGCGGGGAACTACAGACTTTCCGGAAATTTGGAGGACGGTCAGGTGGTGATTGCGGCGGGAGATACCCATAAGGTCAATTTGATTTTGGATAACTTTAGCATCAGCAATAAGGAAACAGCTCCAATCTATGTGAAGACCTCCGGAGATATCACCCTAACTCTGGCGGAGACTTCCAAGAACTCCGTACAGGATCTTAGAGTGGCCAATACCACAGAAGACAGTAATTCCAATTCCTCCAATAGCAAGACAGAGGATATTCCCGATGCGGCAATTTACAGTAAATCCGATTTGATTCTAAGCGGAAGCGGCAGTCTGGAAGTGAAAGGAAATTACGAGGACGGTATCCATGGAAAGGACAGCTTAACGATTGAAGGCGGAAACTATACTGTTGGAGCGACAAAGCACGGCATTAACGGTAAAGATAATCTGACCATCAATGACGGAAGCTTTACGATAACTGCCGGACATGACGGCTTTAACACCAATGGAGATATGACGGTATCCAAGGGAAGCTATACTCTTTCCGTTTCTGATGACGGTATGCATGCAGACGGTAAGCTGGTGGTAAATGAAGGAAACGTAAATATCGAGAACTCCAATGAGGGACTGGAGGGCGCTTCTATTGATATTAATGGAGGTACGATTACCGTAAAGTCTCAGGACGACGGTTTAAATGCGGCCAGCGATAACAGTTCCGGAAACGAATTTGCGGCACAGGAAGGGGTATATATCAACATCAATGGCGGTACCCTTCGGGTAAATGCAGGAGGTGACGGTCTGGATTCCAACGGAGACTTAAGCATTAGCGGCGGAACTCTTATAGTAGATGGCGCCGGACACGGAAACGGACCCTTAGATTACAACGGAACAGGCACCATTACCGGCGGTACGGTTTTGGTAGCCGGAAACAACGAAATGTTCCAGACCTTTGACGGAAACAGCTCTACCCAGGCCTTTGTAGTAGATTATCTCAGCAATAATCAAAATGCGGGAAGCACAATTAAAATTACAAACAGCAAGGGAAAAGAAATCTTCGATGTTTCCGATTTGCAAAACAGCTACGGCGTAGTACTGTTCTCCTCCCCGGAGCTTAGCAATAATCAGAGCTATAAGCTTTCCGTAGGAGAAAACACAGAGGAATTTACGGTAAGCGCTATTGCCAATACTTTAGGAAACGCTAATGCTATGGGCGGCGGAATGGGTCATGGCGGCCCACAGGGAGCTACTCCAAATGGAGGCTTTAACGGCGGACAAAATGGAGGACAGAATGGCGGCGGTCCGCAGGGCGGCCCTCCAAATGGAGGCTTTAACGGTGGTCAAAATGGAGGCCAGAATGGCGGCGGTCCTCAGGGTGGCCCTCCAAACGGAGGATTCCAAGGTGGCATGAACGGTGATCAAGGAAGACAAGGGGGCAGAAGTAGAGGAAGTCAAAATGGCGGTCAGGGAATGCCCGGAGACAGAGAACAGGGTGGCATGAATGGACGCCAAGGTGGACATGGCGGTAGAGGCCAAGACGGTCAGAACGGCGGTCAAGGAATGCCCGGCGAGATGGGCGGATTCCCCGGTGGGGATGGCAACAACTTTCCCGGCAATCCACCCAGCGACAATGGCATGGGAATGCCTCCAATGAATAACGGTCAGGGTATGGAACGAGGCGGTATGAACGGTGACCAGGGAATGCCCGGCGGCAGAGGACAGGGTGGCATGAATGGAAATCCGGGAATGCCCGGAGATAGAGCTCAGGGCGGCATGAACAATGGTCAGGGCATGGAAAGAGGAAACAGACCGGATGGACAGGGAAGTAAGAAGAATAAGCAGAAGAGTTCTAAGAATAATTCTTCAAAGAAGAATACTCAGGCTGGAAATAAACAGGCTACTCAGGGAACAGAGAGTAATCAGGCAGGATAAATTTAAATAAGCTAAGGGTATGAATTCTATTTTTCCTTTACAAGCTTTCCTGAATTGGATATGATGATATGGATTGTATCAAAATATTTCAGAGCGATAAAGGAAAGGAAAGCTATGAATTTATTCTCTCAAAAAAAACAGCAAAAAAAGACTAAGATGGTACTTACCGGTATCCTAATCCTTAGTCTTTTTTGCCTGTCTATGATATTTACAGCATTTGCAGGTCCGGGGGAGCTTTATCAGAAAAAACTGGAATCCCAAACTTCCACGTCCAATAACGATACGGAGATTCGGATTGGCAAAAAACTATTCCAAACAGAGGTAGGAAAAAAGGAAGATCAGCTTCTTGTAATGTTGGACCATGAATTGAGCCTTTGGAACAAGGGAGAGAATCGGTATTATTTACAATGGAAGACCTATAGCGGATATGGCAGAAACGGTTTGAAGGAAGGGACGGAAAGAAAGGAAGGAGACGGAACCACGCCTTTAGGTGCTTATCCTATTTCCTTTGCCTTTGGCTTTCCAAGCTCTGTGAATACCAAGCTTTCTTATAAGCAGATTCAAAAGACTTCCTATTGGTCCGGAGAGAAAAATACTTACAACACCTGGGTGGAAAGTCCTACAAAGATTGCCGGAGAAAAACTGTATTCCTATAAGATTTGCTATGAGAAGGCTCTGGCCATCGGATTTAATCAAAATCCCGTGGTATTTGGTAGGGGCTCCGCTATTTTCCTACATATCAAGGCACCGGATACCTGGGAGAGCTCCGGCTGTATCACTATTGAAAAGCAAGCGATGGAAGACTTACTTCCTTTACTAAAGGAGAAGCTGAGTATTATTACCTTACAAAAAGAGGATGAACTTCAAAAGTATTAAAATATTCGGAAGTATATAAAGAGCTTTAAAGAGTATGAAAGTTTTTGAAGAGCATAAAAGCTTTTGAAGAGCATAAAAGCTTTTGAAGCGTTTTAAGACATTTTTATAAAATGTTGTAAGGAACTATGGAATGGAATCCATAGTATTGAAGGAGGAGAAATGGATAACAAGAAAAAACGTTTGATTCGGGACTATTGTTATATGATTATAGGCTCCCTATTAATTTCCATTGCCTCCAAAAATATTTATGATCCGGCAGGATTAATTATCGGAGGAGTTTCCGGTATATCCATTATCCTTCGACACTTATTCGGTCTGCCCTTGTGGTTAAGTAATACCGTTATTAATATTCCGCTTTTTGGTCTTGGATATCTCACTAAGGGATGGAAATTCATTGCCAGAACCATATTTGCCACCATGCTATGCTCCTTTATTTTGTATGTACTTCCGGATTATACTCTGATTCCTGCAGATGATTTATTTTTAGACTCTGTGATTGGTGCCATTCTTATGGGAATTGGCTGCGGCTTGGTCTTTGCGGCATCCAGCACTACCGGTGGAACGGATTTGATGGCTGCGATTATTCAAACTCGCTTTAAGCATATATCCATTGCGAAGCTTTTACAGTTCTGCGACGGTGCTGTAGTGCTTTGGGGATTACAGCTCTTTGGGGTAACCAAGGCCTGCTATGCCATTGTATCCGTATATGTTTTCACCAAGCTTTGTGATTCCTTTATTGACGGTATGCACTTTGCCAAGGCGGTTACCATCATTTCCAACAAGGGAGAAGAGATTTCTCAATGGATTATGAAAGAGCTGGAACGAGGCGTTACCGGTATTGATGCGAAGGGAATGTATACCAGACAGGGAATTACCATGCTATACTGTGTGCTGAGTCCCAGAGAGGTGACCAGATTGAAGGACCAGGTTTATAGTATGGATGATAAAGCATTCTTTATCATTTCCGATGTGCGAGAAGTACATGGCGAGGGTTTTATCAATCATAATGAAGATTAAAAGTATTACCATTCGTAAATCCAAAAATATTGTATTGCTTATCTTGGCAGGATTGGTGCTTCTATCCTGCCTTTTTCAGTACCGGGATCTTTCTTTCCTAAAGAGTTTTCCCGTAGAGAAGTATTTCTCCATGCTTTCCATTTTGCTTCTTTCCGTGTATTTGATGGAAAGCCAATATTTGCATCATTTGGTGTACAAGCAGTTAAACCGCAGTAAAACAAGAAAAGGCTTATCCCGCAGACTGATTTTCTTTAGCTTTCTATTTTCTACCTTTTTTGGAGATACATTGAGTCTGTTTGTGATGATTCCCATCACATTGGACAGCCTGGGAAAAGAAAAGAATTGTAAATATCTTTTGGTGCATACTCTGGTTCTACAGGTTTTAGCCGGAGAGATCGGAAGTTTTCTCTTTCCTTACACCAGCCTTTCTTCCCTATATTTGTTTTTGGAATATGGCTATAGCTTTCTGTCCTTCTTACGGATTAGCTTTATCTTCTTCCTTTTTGGAGGAATCTTTTTGCTTCCCTATGTACTGATTTTAAAAGAGGAAGAAAATAACGTATTTCAGGGGAATTTCAGGGAAAGCAGATTGGACACCAATTCCCTGCTTCATTTTTTTGTGTTTTCCATTTTTATTTTTTTATCCTATCTAAGGATTCTTCCGATTCTTTTGCTCTTCCCCATTCTTAGCTTTTATACGCTTATCTTTCGAAGAAGAATTTTCTTAAAGCTGGATGGCTTTTTATTTCTCTTTTTGTTTTTGATTTTATTGCTAAAGGAAAGCACTTATCATAGTGCGCTTCTCAGCCAACTATTTGGCGAATGGATTTTAGGCCATGAAACAAGTCGAGGATTTATTTTGTCGGAAATATTCACAAGACTTCCGGCCAGTGTCCTTTTGTCTTCCTTTAGTACGAAGGGAAGACAATTGATTGTGGCTTCCATCTTATCCACAATTCATCCTTTTGCATGGAATTACAGCAGTATTATGGCTATTGTTTTCTTGCGAAGAGCTAAGCTTGTGAATCTGAAGCTTTTCCTTCTGCATTATCTTATTGTGCATGGGCAAATGCTGATTATTCTGCTGTTTTTGGCCTTTTTTACCGGGAATTTTTAGGAGAGATCATGAAGTATTATTTTGCCCCATTGGAGTCCATTACAGGCTATCCCCTTAGGAATGCCCATAGAGCCTTGTTTCCGGAAACGGATGGATATTTTAGTCCCTTTATTTCCTCCAATGAGGAAGGGCATTATACCGGAAGAATTGAACGGGATTGTGCAGTAGAGAACAATAATAGCTTAGTGCTGATTCCCCAAATTATGGGAAATCGTCCGGAGTTTGTTCATGCGACTATGGAATATCTGGAGGGTTTGAGATATCAAGAGTGTAATTTAAATCTGGGCTGTCCCAGCGGAACCGTGGTGGCTAAGGGGAAAGGCTCCGGCATGCTTAGAAATCCGATGGTATTGGAAGACTTCTTTCAAGAGCTTTTTTCCTTGCTGAAGAATTCGAAAATGAGAGTCTCCATAAAGACAAGAATAGGTTTAAATACAGAAGGAGAATGGGAAGAGCTTTTTGAGGTATTCAATCATTTTCCTTTTTCGGAAATCATCGTTCATCCCAGAACCCAAAAGCAGTATTATTCCGGCCGAGTGAATTTACATTGTTTTCAAAATATTTGTAAATGCTCTAAGCTTCCCCTTGTATATAATGGAGATGTGGAAACAAAGGAGGATATTTTGTTCCTACAGGAACATTTCCCCGGGATACAGGGAATTATGTGCGGTCGAGGGCTCCTGTCCAATCCGGCTCTTTTTCGGGAAGTTCGAGGCGGAAAGGTATTGGAGGAAGGAGAGTTTAAGGATTTTCTCAGTTTGGTGGAAGAGAATTTTGCCAAAGAAATTCAAGGAGAAAGAAATATATTGGCAAAGTACAAAGAATTTTGGAGCTATTTTGCCAAGTCCTATCAAGGCGGTGAAAAAGGCTTAAAGGAGATTCGAAAGGCTAAAAATTTGGCGGAATACAAGGCGGCCAAATATCGCTTTTTTGCGGAAAGCCATTTTCAAGTAAGGGAGGGATTAGGCCTATGCTTTTAGAGTATCCTCTTTTTTATCCGGATTTTGCCTGTATAGGGAAAGATTGTAAAGACAGCTGTTGCAAAGACTGGTTAATTGACATTGATTTTGATACTGCGGAAAAATATCAAAAAATGGGCGGTGCTTTGGGAGAGAAGCTTAGAAAGAAGCTCCATAAGAAGGAGGGTGAATTTTATTTTGAGGTGGAGAAGGATGGAAGATGTCCATTTCTTCAGGAGGACGGCCTTTGTGAAATTCAGAGAGAAAGGGGAGAAGAGGAGCTTTCCAAGGTCTGCGATGCTTATCCCAGAAAGGAATATATTGTTCATCCTTATATGCAGCTGGATCTGCATTTATCCTGTGAAGAGGCAGCAAAGGCTATTCTGTCCTGGAAAGGGGAACTGATTCGAGAAGAGGTGGAGGATGAAAGAATTTCCGAAGAGGAGGATATGCCGGAAAACGGCTTTGACCATAACGGACAGAATGAAAACCTGGTTTCTCTTTTGGCTTTTCGCCAAAGTCTTTGGGAGGCCTTACCCGACTTTCCTAAGGATATTCATGGATTTTTTGCGGAGCTGAAAACGGTATTTTTACAGGGAGAAGAGCTTTTGTTTTATGAAAATACAGCTTTTCCCTATTGCAAAGAATTGGAAGCCTTGGAAAACGGATTAACGGAGCCGTTTTTTTCAGAGGAAAGCTTTAGAGAATATTGTAAAATGAATGAGAAAATTCAAGGGAGAGGCGAATTGTGGAAGAGTTTTCTGACAATTTTTCATAGGGCGGAAAAGGATTTGCAGAATAAAATGCAAAGCTTTTACAAAGAAAGAGAAAAGCTATATTTGGAAGAGTTTTGCAGATATTACACTTTTCGCTACTTAATGACAGGGTTAAAGAAAAAATCCATTTTGCCTTTATTTCATCTTATCAGAAAGTGTATTCTTTGGATGGTTTATACAGATTCGCTCTTACAATATTATGCAAAGGAAGAGGAAAAAAAGCTTTTCTTCTTTGGGGAGGAAAAGGCCTTTTTCAGAGTGGCGGTATTCTTTTCCAAAGAGGTGGAACACCAAAAAAAGAATATGGATTTATTTCTGGAATAAAGAATAAAAAAACAGATGCAAAAATTCCAAAAAGCAGTATAATAGCTTTTTTGTTGTAGGGGATTTGGCGTGGATTTCATGCAAAATGAATCTTACGAAAAGAGCTTTTTTAATAATGTGGCAGTTTAGTAAAAAAATAGGAGGGAAAGATGGACAAGATCGGTTTTGATAATGAGCAGTATTTAAAAACCCAGTCAGAGCATATCAAGGAAAGAATTGCGAAGTTCGGCGGGAAGCTATATCTGGAATTTGGCGGAAAACTCTTTGACGACTATCATGCCAGCAGAGTATTGCCTGGATTCCATCCGGACAGTAAGATTCGGATGCTGGGAGAGCTTAAGGATGATGCGGAAATCGTGATTGCTATCCATGCCGGTGATATAGAGAAGAATAAGGTTAGAGGCGATTTGGGCATTACCTATGACATGGATGTGCTTCGTTTAATTGACGCCTTCCGGGGATATGGCCTGTATGTGGGTTCTGTGGTTTTAACTCGTTTTGCCGGACAGGAAAGCGCTATTGCTTATCAGCGTAAGCTTGAGTCCCTGGGAATAAAGGTCTATCGCCACTATTCCATTCCTTCCTATCCCTCCAATGTTCCCCTGATTATCAGTGAGGAGGGCTTCGGAAAAAATGATTATATTGAAACCTCCCGCTCCTTGATTGTGGTAACAGCACCGGGACCGGGTTCAGGAAAGATGGCAGTTTGTCTTTCTCAGCTTTATCAAGAGCATAAGCATGGGGTAAATGCAGGATATGCCAAGTTTGAGACCTTCCCGATTTGGAATATTCCCTTGCAGCACCCGGTAAATCTGGCCTATGAAGCGGCTACAGCAGATTTAAATGATATCAATATGATTGACCCATATCATTTGGAGGCTTACGGTGTAAGCACCGTAAACTATAATCGTGATGTGGAGGTCTTTCCGGTTTTAAAGGCCATGTTTAATAAAATTTACGGAAGCTCTCCCTACCAGTCACCTACGGATATGGGAGTCAATATGGCCGGAAACTGTATTATCGATGAGGACGCGGTTTGTAAGGCCTCTCAACAGGAAATTATCCGAAGATATTATGCAGCTTTGGTAGAAAAAAGAAAGGGAAGCATTTCTTCTGATATAGTGGAGAAGGAAGAGCTTTTAATGGAGAAAGCCAATATCAGTATAGTGGATCGTCCCGTTGTTGCTGCTGCAAAACAAAAGGCGGAATTGACCAATGGCCCCGCTGCCGCAATTTCTCTTCCGGATGGCAGTATTGTTACCGGAAAGACCACTCCTTTATTGGGAGCTTGTGCAGCCATGCTGCTTAATGCATTGAAAAAATGTGCGGGACTTCCGGATGATGTAAAGGTGATTTCTCCGGAAATCATTGAGCCTATTCAGCATTTAAAGGTGGAGCATCTGGGAAATCATAATCCAAGACTTCATACCGATGAGATTTTGATTGCTTTAACAATTTCCGCCAATACGGATGAAAATGCGGAGAAGTGTATGGAGCAGCTGGCACAGCTCAATCAGTGTGAAATGCATTCCACGGTGATTCTTTCTCAGATTGATGAAAAAACCCTTGGAAAATTGGGAATTCGTTTAAGCTGTGAGCCACAGTATCAAAATAAAAAATTATTCCATTCCTAAACGTCGGATGCGTAAAGGGAATCAGTACAATAGAGCTATCCTATATTGTTTACCGGATACATAATTTAGAAAAAACTGTCGGGAAAATACTTATTGAAAGATGAAATAAATCCTTGACGGTTTTTTCTTTTTTTATAATTGTTAGTGTATACTAACAAAAAAACGCCCTGTTAATTTTTTGTCTATTATGCACTATGTACAAAAAATTAATTCTTTTTTTTAACAGAAAGAAAAAGTTTTTTGTGTTATACTGCGAGTATGAACCCTAAGCTAGGGATGGAAGAGTCTATAGCAAGACGCAATAGCGTCTTGGCAAAGGAGAAAAAATGAGCAGGTTAATAATTGTAACTGAAAATGAAGCCCAAAAAACCGTAGAAGGCCTTTACCGAGACATAGAGCGAAGAATTCAGGCGTCCCAGCCTGGTCTTTGTCCTGTTGACTTGGCGGAGGCTTTTGTTCATGTATGTCATTCCCAATCCTGTGGAAAGTGTACTCCCTGTAGAGTGGGACTTGGACAGTTGGAAGGTCTGATTGAATCCGTATTGGACGGTTCTGCGGATATGGATACTTTAAAGACCATCGAGAAAACTGCAGAAGGAATCTATAACTCTGCAGATTGCGCCATTGGATTTGAAGCGGCGAAGATGGTGCTTAGAGGAATCCGCGGTTTCTACGAGGACTATGCGGAGCATGTACAGCATGGACGTTGTTTTGCCAAGCTAAGCCAGCCGGTTCCTTGCGTATCCCTTTGCCCTGCCCATGTAGACGTTCCCGGATATGTTTCTTTGATTCATGAAGGTCGTTACGGAGATGCGGTACAGTTGATTCGAAAGGATAATCCCTTCCCTGCTGCCTGCGGTTTAATCTGCGAGCATCCCTGTGAGCTTCGTTGCAGAAGAACCATGGTGGATAAGGCGATTAATATTCGTGGACTTAAGCGCTATGCGGTGGAGCATGAGGGAGAGATTCCCGCACCGAAGATTATGGATAAGACCGGAAAGAAGATTGCTATCGTAGGTGGCGGTCCCTCCGGCTTAAGTGCTGCTTATTACCTTAGCATTATGGGACATGATGTTATGGTATATGAGCAGAGAAAGCAGCTGGGAGGAATGCTCCGTTATGGAATTCCGGCTTATAGACTTCCCAGAGAAATCCTGGATCACGAAATTGACGGCTTAAAGAAGGCCGGCTTCCAGGTTAAGACGGATGTCTCCATCGGACATGATATCAGCTTAAAGGATTTAAGAAAGCAGTATGATGCGGTTTACGTATCTATCGGTGCCCACACAGATAAGAAGCTGGGTATTCCGGGAGAAGATGCTCAGGGCGTAATTTCCGCTGTAGAGATGCTTAGAAATATTGGAGATGATGATTATCCCGATTTTAGCGGATTGAATGTCATTGTAGTGGGCGGAGGAAACGTGGCTATGGACGTGGCGCGTTCCGCAATTCGTCTGGGAGCAAAGACCGTAAAAATTGCCTACAGAAGACGTAGAGTAGATATGACCGCTCTACCGGAAGAGGTAGAGGGCGCAATCGCAGACGGTTGCGATATCGTAGAGCTTCATTCCCCGGTTCGCATTGAGAAGGATGAGAATGGACATTGTAAGGGTCTGGTGCTTAAGCCCCAGATTATTGGAGGAGTACGTTATGGAAGACCTTCCCCCAAGGATTCTCAGGCACCTGAAGTAGAGCTTAAGGCAGATCTGGTTCTGGTAGCCATCGGTCAGGGTATCGACTTCCGTAAGTTCGAGGAATATCAGGAAATTCCTATTGAATCCGGAAGAATTAATGCCTTAGATACTTCTGCACTGAAGGATGTTGACGGCATTTTTGCAGGAGGAGACTGTGTAACCGGTCCTGCAACCGTAATTCGTGCGATTGCTGCAGGAAAGACTGCTGCGGCTAACATCGATGAGTACCTTGGCTATTGCCATGAGATTACCTCTGAAATCGAACTTCCACCGGTTCGTTTCGATGACAATGCACCTACCGGCCGTGTCAATATGAAAGAGCGTCCTGCCGATGAGCGGGTTAAGGACTTTAAGCTTATGGAGTACGGCATGACAGATGAAGAGGCTTGCCAAGAGTCGGGCAGATGTCTTCACTGTGATCACTTTGGTTATGGTATCTTTAAGGGAGGCAGAGAATGCAAATGGTAAATTGTACAATCGATGGAAAAAAAGTATGTGTTCCGGAGCATACCACCATCTTGGAAGCGGCGAAGGAAATTGGTGTTTATATCCCTACCCTCTGCTACTTCAAGGACTTAAACGAAATTGGTGCCTGCCGTGTCTGCGTTGTAGAGGTGGAAGGAGACCAGAGACTTCATGCCGCTTGTAACAGCCCTGTGCTGGAGGGAATGGTAGTGCATACCAATTCCAAAAAGGCGAGAGAAGCCAGAAAATGTAACGTAGAGCTGATTTTATCTCAGCACAATGTTACCTGCACCACCTGTGTTCGTTCCGGGAACTGTGCGTTACAGCACGTTGCCAATGACTTAAATATTATGGGAGAAAGCTTTCCTAAGGATTTGCCGAAGCAAAAGGGATCCAAAAGCTTCCCCTTGATTCGAGAATATGACAAATGTATTAAGTGTATGCGTTGTATTCAGGTCTGCGATAAGATTCAGGCTACCCATGTTTGGGATGTTATCAACAGTGGCGGAAAGAGTACGGTAGATGTTCGAGATTTCTATCGTTTGGAGGATTCCCCCTGTTCTCTTTGCGGACAGTGTATTACCCATTGTCCTGTAGGTGCTCTTAGAGAAAGAGATGATACGGATAAGGTTTTGGATGCTTTAGATGATCCGGAGACCATTGTACTGGCACAGATCGCCCCATCCATTCGTACGGCATGGGGAGAGGAATTCGGCTTGGATGCGGAAGAAGCCTCTGTGCAGAGACTTGCCAGCTGCTTAAAGGAAATGGGCTTTGACTATGTATTCGATACCGACTTTGCAGCGGATTTAACCATTATGGAGGAAGCTTCCGAGTTCTTACATAAGTTAACCCATCAGGAAGGGGACTTCCCTATGTTTACCAGCTGCTGTCCGGGTTGGGTTAGATTTATTAAGAGTCATTATCCCGAGTATATTCCGCAGGTTTCTACCTCCAAGTCTCCCCAGCAAATGTTCGGTGCTATTGCCAAGAGCTATTATGCGGATATTTTAAAGGTAAGCCCTAAGAAAATCTTCTCTGTCAGCATCATGCCCTGTCTTGCGAAAAAAGCGGAATGCTCCTATCCCAATATGACAGACAGCGAAGGCAATTTTGATGTAGATGTAGCTTTAACCACAAGAGAGGTGAATCGCTTGATTCGGGCTATGCATATTTCACCCAAGAAGATGAAGGATATAGAGCTGGATATGCCTTTAGGACTGGGCTCCGGTGCAGGTAATATTTTCGGCGCAACCGGCGGTGTTATGGAGGCGGCTTTACGTTCCGCATATTATCTGGCAACAGGAGAGAATCCGGATCCGGATGCTTTCAAGGATGTAAGAGGAATGGACGGCTGGAAAGAATCCTCCTTTGATATTGCCGGCAATAAGCTAAAGATTGCCGTAGTTAACGGATTGGCTAATGCAGATCGCCTTTTAACAGCTCTAAAGAAGGGACAGGTGCATTATGACTTTGTAGAAGTCATGGCTTGCCCGGGAGGTTGTGTAGGCGGTGGTGGCCAGCCGATTCATGATCAGTAGGAAATGGCTGACCATCGTGCACCGGTTCTTTATAAGCAGGATCGGGAAGGAACCCTTCGTTTCTGTCATGAGAATCCTTCTATTAAGCTGGTTTACCAGGATTATCTGGAGAAACCCTTATCTGAAAGAGCGGAAGAGCTTCTGCATACCAGTCAAAAGGGCTGGCTGATGCCGGGAGAAAGTGAATAAGATATTTTTCTACCATAGAGTTTTCGATCCTATACGGAGAAGGGACTGTAAAAATCAAAATAGTTTTCTTGTTTTGATTTTTTACAGTCCCTTCTCTTTTTTTGCTCTAAAGCAGATATTGCACACCGGGCGGTTGATACTCGTTAAGATTATAAATTCATTTTTATTCATTAGTATGAATAAAAATGATGAATTTATGCGATATTAAAGACACAAAATAGAGTCTTTATTTGGTTGTGTCTTTTGATAAAATTAAAAAATTTATTGATGAAAAGAAAGATTCCAAGAATTGTCTAAAAAAAA
>CAUUJL010000032.1:0-23260 GCA_963545375.1 uncultured Oribacterium sp. | reverse complement strand
TGAAGGAGCTTTTCGTAGGGTTTTGTCTGGGCTTTGCCATGGAGCTGGCCTTTACCTGCCTGCGCTTTGCCACTTCCATTATGGACTTTTCCATGGGCTTAAACATGGCACAGGTTTTCGACCCTCAAAGCGGTTCTCAGGCCACGGTGAGTACGGGCTTGTTCTATGGTTTTATGATGCTTCTGTTTTTTTCTATGGACGGGCATCTGCGTTTTTTGGAACTTTTATTTCAAACGATAGACACCCATCCTTTTGGAGGCATTTCCATAAAGCTCTTATTGATGCCGAAGCTTATGCTGTCCCTTTTTGTGGCTTCTATGAAGATGGGCTTAGAGCTGGCCTTCCCGATTATGGGCTTAGAGTTGATGTCCGAGATTGCTTTGGGAATCCTTATGCGTATTATTCCCCAAATTAATATTTTTGCGGTTAATTTCCAGCTGAAAATCATTCTGGGTTTTTTCATGCTCTATTTTCTTTTGATTCCCATTACAGACAAGATGAAAGATTTTATTGCATTTGCCTTTGAGAGTCTGAACAAGGTTATGGGACTGCTTTAGAAAAATGCTGAAGAGCTCGAAAAAGTGAAGAATCCGTAAAACAGCAAGAGAAATAGCCAAGTTTAAGGAAAAGAAAAAAAGGAACAGAATCAGAAGAATTGAAATAATAAATATTTTTAATCCTTCTTTTGATTTTTCCGGGGAAAAGCATAATTCAGATTAAAAAAAACTTAAAAACTAGTGAAATTGCCTATAGACGAATTGAAAAGCATTAGCTAAACTCATCAGGATGTAAAAGAATAGGAATACTGGGGAAAGAGAGGGTTAACAGTGGCAGACGGCGACAAGACCGAAGCGCCTTCCGAAAAAAAGCGAAGTGACGCCAGAAAAGAAGGTAATGTTTTTCAAAGTAAAGACATTGTCACTGTAGCGGTCTTGTTCGGTGTATTTTATGCCGTCCGCTTTATGATGCCCTTCATCTATAAAGATCTTAGAAATTTTCTTTCCTATATTCTGGAGCTTTTAGATGAGCCCAGCCCCATTTCCAATAAGCTGTATCTTAGATTTACCTGGCTTTTTGTGAAGTCTGCCATGCCTTTGCTGCTGGTGACGATGTTTTTGGGTGTGATAGCCAGCTTGGTACAGACCAGATTTAACATCAGTTTTAAATTATTAACGCCTAAGTTTTCCAAGCTAAACCCTATGCAGGGCTTAGGAAGGATTTTCTCCAAAAAAAATGTAGTGGAATTATTGAAGAATATTTTGAAAATTATTATTCTCATTAATTTTCTCTATTCCATCATTAAGGCGGATATTATTCCCATTGCCAAGATGGTGCATATGGATATACAAAATTCCAGTCTGGCCTTAGTGTCCATGATGTTTGACTTGATTACCAGAGTTTGCGGAGTTTTTTTGATTATTGCCCTATTTGATTTTATGTATCAAAAGTGGGAATATGAAAATAACTTAAAGATGACCAAACAGGAAGTCAAAGATGAGTACAAGATGCTGGAAGGAAATCCGGAAATCAAGGGAAGAATGAAACAGCAAATGCGTGCCAGAGCCAACCAGAGAATGATGCAGCAGGTTCCGGAAGCGGATGTTATCATTCGAAACCCGGAGCACTTGGCTATTGCCATAAAGTATGATCCGGACAAAAACACCGCTCCGGTGGTTTTGGCAAAGGGACAGGATGAATTGGCCCTTCGAATTGTGGCCGTAGGAGAGGCCAATGGAGTAACGGCTATAGAAAATAAGCCCCTGGCTCGGGCGATGTACCCTCTTTGTAAAGTGGGGAAAGAAATCCCCGGAGACTTCTACGGGGCTGTAGCGGAAATCTTAGTATATATCTACCAGAAAGAAAACAGACAGGATATTTTAGAAAGAGCGAAGGAAGATAACAGGGATGGTTAAAAACATTTTGCAAAATGGAGTAGTACTTTTTGTACTGGTTCTCATATTGCTCCTCATTATTCCCCTCCCCGCCATGATGGTTGACGTGGCGATTGTGGTGAATATGGCCATTTCCATGATGATTCTAGTGATTACCATGACGATTCGGGAACCGCTGGAATTGTCTATTTTCCCGTCTTTGCTTTTAATTACCACCCTGTTCCGTTTGGGAATCAACGTTTCCACAACCAGAAATATCTTAACCAACGGCGGTTCTTCCGGAGCGATTATTAAGGCCTTCGGAGACTTCGTGGTACGAGGAAACGTGGTAGTCGGTTTGATTATTTATCTGATTATCGTATTGATGCAGTTTATCGTTATTACCAAGGGTGCGGAACGTGTTTCCGAGGTAGCTGCCCGATTTAAGTTGGATGCGATGCCCGGTAAGCAGATGGCTATTGATGCGGACCTTTCCTCCGGTATGATTACGGAGCAGCAAGCCAGAGAACGAAGAGAGAAGATTCAGAGAGAATCCGACTTCTACGGTTCTATGGATGGTGCTACCAAGATTGTAAAGGGAGACGGTGTGATGTCTCTGATTACCACCGCCATCAATCTGGTGGGAGGAAGTATTATCGGTATCGTCCAGTCCGGACAACCGGTGGCTACCGTGCTTTCTACCTATTCTATTGCTACCGTGGGAGACGGTCTGGTAGGACAGATTCCGTCTTTGCTGATTTCCGTTTCCACCGGTATGATTGTAACCCGTGCAGTATCCGAAGGCTCCTTAAACGAGGACGTTTCCAAGCAGTTCACCCAGCAGCCCCGTTCCATGATGATTACGGGAATTGCCATGGGCGTACTGATGCTGATTCCGGGAATGCCGATTTTACAGATTCTTCCCGTTGCCGGAGGCTTTATTGCGGCAGGCTACTTCCTGGAAAAGAGAATCAAGGAAGAGCCGGAGCGGGCAAGGACGGAAGGGGAAGGTTTGTTACCCAGTATGGAAGCGCCTCCCCAGCCCCAGGAAGCCCAGGGAGAAGCAGCTTCGGCTCCTGCAGAATCCGAGGAGGATTACTTTAAGGATGTTAACAATGTTTACAACCTTCTGCAGGTGGAGCCCATTGAAATGGACTTCGGCTACAGCTTGATTCCCTTGGCGGACGAGTCCGTAGGAGGAAGATTGATTCAGAGAATTGTCATTTTCCGAAGACAGTATGCCCAGGATATCGGCTTTGTAGTGCCCTCCATCCGTCTAAGAGATTCCTCCAGCCTAGGAACCAATGAATACAGCATTAAGATTAAGGGTGAGGAAATCGCCAAGGGTGAAATCCTGACAGATTATGTGCTGGCTCTGGAGCCGGACGACGTGGAGGATGCCATCGACGGTATTGAAACCATTGAGCCGGCCTACGGTATCCCCTCCAAGTGGATTCGACCGGAAAACCGGGAGAGGGCGGAGCTTTACGGCTACACCGTTATTGATCCTCTGTCCGTAATGCTTTCCCACTTGTCGGAGACCATTAAACGGCATGCCTATGAATTGATGACCAGACAGGAAGTGGTTCGTCTGGTGGAAAACTTAAAGAAAACCGCACCGGAGCTTTGTGAAGAAGCCTTTCCGGGAGTCATCAGCTACAACCTTTTGCAAAAGGTACTGACTACCCTTTTGCGAGAAGGCGTTTCCATTAAAGATTTGGAAACCATCGTAGAGACCATGTTTGAATGTATCAGCGAAACCGGCTTACCGGTGAAGGATACGGATCAGATTGTGGAAAAGGTTCGTGCTTCTTTAAAGAGAACCATTACCAGAATGTATTGTGAAGACGGTAACATGAAGGTGATTACCCTGGATGCAGGCCTGGAGAGAACCATGGTAAACTCTCTGGCCAGAGGAGAAAACGGCCTTTATCTGGCCTTAAGCCCGGAACTTTTACAGAGTCTGATTCGTCAGGTGGCGGAGGAAAGCAGGAAGTTTAATAATTTATCCAGTCCTCCTTTGATCCTCACCTCCCAGGTGATGCGCATTCATTTCTATCATTTGATAGAGCAGTTCTATCCCAATGTGCGGGTGCTTTCCTTTAATGAGGTAGCCAGCAACGTGCAGATTCAGGCCATCGGAAGCCTTCGTTTGGAGGATGACCTGGAGGAAAAGGGAACCGCTTAATTTAATAAAAAAAATTTTTAAAATCTTACTTGAGACTCTACTTTAAAAGACCTACATGCAGGAGTAAGAAAAAGAGTAGAGTACGAAGGGAAAGAGGGGTTGAGATTGAACGTGTTGAATTATTCCCAACTGGAAGAAAAATCAAATGAGGAGCTTTTTGCCCTCTATAAGGAGACCGGCTCCCAAGAGGTTAAGCAGGAGCTTACCATGCGCTACGTTTACATCGTGCGCTCTATTGCTTATCAAATGCGGGAAATGTACCATGACTTTATGCAGACCGATGATATCGTAAACGAAGGTGTAATCGAAATCATGCGGGCTATTGAACGCTATGATGAGAGTAAGGACAATAAGTTCGAGACCTTTATTTCCCGACGTATCCGGGGAATGGTTATTGACATGATGCGGAAAAATGACTGGCTTCCCCGAAATTTCCATAAGGATAGCCGTTCCATTGAAACCGCCACGGTAGAGCTGAACAATCGTCTGGGAAGAGCCCCCACCGATGAGGAGCTGGCAGACTATCTGAATATGAACGTGAAGAAGCTGCAGAAGATTCAGAGAATGAGCAACATGGTCAATGTGCTTTCTCTGGATATGACCTATGATGAGGGAAATGAAACCCTCCTGCAGATTCCTTCCGAGGATCACAGCACCCAACCGGAATTCAGCTTTATGCAGAAGGAAAATGTCCGTGCGCTGACAGAGGCCATTGAATCCTTACAGGAAAAGGAAAAGCTGGTTATTTCCTTATATTATGTGGAAGAATTAAATATGAACCAGATTGCGGAGGTAATGGAAGTATCTCAGCCCCGCGTATCCCAGCTGCATAGCATTGCTATCCGTAAGCTGCGGAAATATATGGGTGAACATGGAGAGGACTAAGCGATGCTTAGTCCTTTTTTTGTAAGTGTAGGGGGAAAGAAAAAGAGCTGTTCGAGACGCCTAAAGCATAGGGGATGGAAAAAGACACGCTCTCGCTAAACCTCGCCTCGTAGCGGTACTAAGGAGTAAGCTTCGTTTCACTTGCTTCCTCCAAGTACCGACGGGCTCACATTGTCTTTTTCCATCCCCCTATGCTTTAGGCTATAGGCATGCCCACTTTTAGTTTTCCTCATATCGCTCCACTTTCTTCAAAAATGGACGAGCTCACCTTGTCTTTTGTCGTTTCCCCTAAGCTTTAGGCTGTTGGGATGCCCGTTTTTTTCTCTTCTCCTTCGGCAAGTGCCGACGGGCTCACCTTGTCTTTCGCGTTCCCCCTATTCTTCAGGCTATTGGCATGCCAACTTTTGGGTTTCCGCTTACCTGTCCACCTTCTTCAAAGATGGACGAGCTCACCTTGTCTTTCTCCATTCCCCTAAGTTTTGAACTAACTGTAGCCCTGCTCTTTAGCTTATTCCATCTTTCTTGCTCTCGTATATTCTGCCCAAAAGCTATGATCTTTCCAGTTTTTCTTCTAAAGCTCGTGCCCGTTCTTTTTCATAATCCAAGTTTCCTGCTGAGGACAATCTTATTTTTTCCAGACGTTGAAAGGCTTCCGTTTTTTCTTTTTTTGTTAAAGCTTCATTCTTTCGAGGAACGCAGACGACCAAAGCTCTACTTCTATCCCGAAGTGCAGTTTTGGTATAACTTTCGTAAAAGCTTTGCGGGCTTTGACCCTTTTCCTTAAGCATCTTAATCAGTTCATCATAGACAGAATCTTCTAAACAAATACTGACGGTTTTCATAAATAGCTACCTCCAATGATTTATGAGTATCCCTATTATATAGGGGAAATGAGAGAAAGCCAATGCGAGCCTGACAGTACATCGAGAACGTGAAGAAAAATGAGGAGTAGAGTAGTAAAAAGTAGGGCAAATCAACAGCCTGAAGGCTAGGGGAGAGGAAGAAAGAAATGCGAGCCTGACGGTACGTCGAGAAAGTGAAGAAAAATGAGGGGTAGAGTAGTAAAAAGTAGGGCAAATCAACAGCCTGAAGGCTAGGGGATAGGAAGAAAGACAATGTGAGCTCTTCGGTACTTGGAGAAAGTAGAGAGATAGGGAAAGTAGGAATGCCAACAGCCTGAAGGGTAGGGGAAGCGGGAGAAAGACAATGTGAGCCCGTCGGTACTTGGAGGAAGCGAGAGAAACGAAGCTTACTCCTTAGTACCGCTACGAGGCGAGGTTTAGCGGGAGCGTGTCTTTCTCCGCTTCCCCCTCCCCATCAGGCGTTCCGAGCTTTCTCCGCTTCCCCCTCCCCATCAGGCGTCCCGAGCTTCCTCCGCTTCCCCCTCCCCTTCAGGCGTCCCGAGCCACACTTCATTTTCTCCATTTCCCTCCAAATCCCCCTTAATATTTTCTGAAAGCCTGTCGATATAAGAGAGAAGATTAAAGATTCTTGTCTACAGAAAGGAAAAGGAATGTATCAAGGATTCTATGACTTAGCCTCCGGGATGATTACCCAAAGGAGAAATCTCAACAATATTAGTAACAACATGGTGAATATCCAGACCGCCGGATATAAGAAAGACACCATGGTGAGCAGCACCTTTAAAGAAGAAATGATGATTCGGACCGGAAAATACAATAAGAAGGGACCTGAGGATTTGGCGATGGCTTCCAGAATCAAGTCCGCCTCCAAGACCTATACGGATTATGAGCAGGGTTCCTATGAGCTTACGGACGGAATATACGATACCGCCATTTCCGGAAAGGGATTTTTCGCTGTCAGCACCCCCCAGGGAACCCGCTATACCAGAGGAGGAGCCTTCTCTGTGGATGAAAACGGTGTGTTAGAGCTGGCAGGGATTGGAAAGGTACAGAGTGAGGAAGGTCACGATATCGTGCTCCCCAATGATGACTTTGCCATCGATCCGGACGGTTCCATCTTTGATCCTAACAGTACGGGAAACACCAGAACCGTTTACGGTACTCTGAAGGTGGTGGATTTTGCGGATTATAACGCTTTACATAAGGAGGATAATAATCTCTTTTCCACCAACCAGACGGAGCTGAAAAAGCCGGCAGACAGCAGTATTAACTGGAAAATGCTGGAAAAATCCAATGTAAACATGGTGGATGAAATGACTACCATGATGAGTTCCCAAAGAGCACTGCAAAGTGCGGCACAGATGCTGAGAATGTATGACACGGTAATGGCGAAAGCCAGCTCCGATGTGGGACGAATTTAAATATAAGGAGAAACTAAGATGAATATGTCCTTTTATGTGGGGGCTCTGGGAGCAGATGCCAGCCAAAAGAAGATGGGAGTTATTTCCAATAACCTTGCCAATATCAACAATACCGCTTTTAAGCCGAAAAATGCTATTTTTTCCGATTTGATTAACTATAACTTAAACGATTCTCCGGAAGCAAAGACCGATTTGCAGGCAGAGGCGGGAACCGCGGTGGTTCGTACCAATACGGAGTATAGTCCTGCGGCTTTTCATACTACAGGACAGCCTAATGACTATGCTATCGGAAATGCCAATGCTTTCTTCAAGTTGCAGGATCCTTCCTCCGGGGAGATTACCTATACCAGAAACGGACATTTTCATGCAGGAGAAATGCCGGACGGAAAGTTCTACCTTTTTACAGAGTCCGGAAAGCATGTTTTGGATGAAAACGGAAAGAAGATGCTGGCGGATGACACTGCTTTAAAAGCGATTGAGGCGGCAGGGCAGACCGGTGGAAATACGGCGAACGCCAACAATGCCACCGAAGAAGTAAAGCAGAAAATTGGTGTTTATACAATCAACTATCCGAGCCGATTAGTAAATAAGGGCGATAATGAGTTGGCGATTCGTCCGGGAGACCAAAACAACAAAGATTCTGTAATACAGAATCCTATTTTGGAGTCCGGAACACTGGAAAGCTCCGGAACCGATATGGCAAAGGAGATGACCAGACTGATTGAAAGCCAGAGAGCCTTTACCTATGCCTTAAAGATGGTTCAGACCTCCGATGAAGTGGAAGGTACCATCAACCAGCTTAGAGGATAATAGCTAAAGACTTACTCATTCTTTCAAAGCAGAGGAACCAAGGAGTGGAAGGAAAGAGAATCCAAAGGAGTGGAGCAAAGAATGAAGATTAATCGTTATGAAGACATGAACCTTCAGGAACTGGATGTGATGAAGGAGATTGGAAGTATAGGAACGGGACATGCAGCAACGGCCCTTTCCCAATTACTCCAAAAAGAAGTACGGATTACCATTCCCCAGGTGCAGATTTTGGGCTATAACGGAGCGGTAAAACGAATCGGCGATGAGGAAGAAATCGTAGGAGCTACTCTGGTGCAAATGTCCGGAGATTTAAACGGTTTGATGCTTTTCCTCTATGACCGAAACTTTGCCAATACGGTTTTGGAAAAACTGTTGGATAAGAACTACGACAAATTTGCCGAGATGGATTCCATGGCCTTTTCCGCACTGGCGGAGGTAGGAAATATCGTCATTTGCTCCTACATCAATGCCTTCTCGGATTTGGTGCATGTGGACTTAAATCTGTCGGTACCCAGCAGTACAGTGAATATGCTGGGAGGAATCCTTACCGTTCCCATGGTGGAGTTTGGCTATGAAACGGATAAGCTGATGTACTGTAATGCGGAATTTGTCATGGATGGCAAAAGTCTTCCCTCGTGGCTTTTGATGTTACCTGATATAAGCTCCTTGAATACGATTCTGGAAAAGCTGGGAGTGTAAACCATGCTTTTGGAGAAACAGCTCAAGGTAGGGATTGGCGACATGAAGTTAACCCGAGGAGAGGGAGTGATTATTACCTACGCTTTAGGCTCCTGTATAGGACTGGCCTTTTATGATTCTTATATCAAGCTGGGGGCATTGCTTCATATCATGTTGCCGGAACAGGTCAATTTATCGGATCCCAACGTATTCAAATATGCGGATACGGGGATTAGGGAAACCCTTCGAAAAATGGCAGCCTTCGGTATGGTGAAAAGCCGTACCACGGTGAAAATCGCAGGAGGGGCCAAGATGTTCGAAATCAGCGGAAATGCGGGCTTCGGAAACATTGGACAGCGAAATATTGAAAGTGTTAAAAAAATTCTTCGGGAAGAGGGAATACAGCTGGTGGCGGAAGACACCGGCGCAAATTATGCAAGGACCATGAGTCTGGACACCGGAACGGGGGAAGTGTTAATACGGACCTACGGACGGGATGATGTTCGGATTTAAGGATAGATAACAAACTGTAATGCGGGCAAGAGGCTAGTCCCGGGTTCAGGGAAGAACGAAAAGGGAGAGGATTATAGAAATGAAGAAGAAAAACGAAAAGGAAGGCATTTTATTAGAGTCCGGAACCAACGAAATTGAGATTATGAAGTTTCGTGTTCTGGGAGAGTTTTACGGAATCAATGTGGCTAAGGTAAAAGAAATCATGATGACTGAGAAGATTAAGCCTATGCCCCATTCTCATCCTTCCGTAGAGGGATTTTTCAAGCCAAGAGAGCAGCTGATTACCGTAATCAACCTGGCGAACTATCTGACCGGCGCTACACCGGAGCAGGGAGCAAGAGATCTGTTCATTATCACCCATTTTAATAAAATGATGGTAGCTTTCCGTGTGGATTCTATCGAAGGCATCAGCCGTATTTCCTGGCAGAGCATCCAGAAGCCTGATCGTACTCTGGCTAACGGCGCAGAGTCTGTGGCTACCGGTATTGCGCAGTGTGATAATCAGCTGGTAACCATTTTAGACTTCGAGAAGATTGTTGCGGAGATTTCTCCGGAAACCAGCATTCAGATTGAAGAAATCGAGCAGATGGGAGAAAGAGACATTACTACAGCACCGGTAATCATTGCGGAGGACTCTGTGCTTCTTCAGAAAATGATTGGTACTTCCTTACAAAAGGCAGGCTTTAAGGATGTTAAAATCTTTAACAACGGACAGGAGTGTTGGGACTATCTTTCCTCTCTCAAGAACGATCCGGATCTTTACAGAAAGGCAAATGTCTTAATCACCGATATTGAGATGCCTATCATGGACGGACATCGTCTTACCAAGCTGGTAAAACAAGATATGCGTCTGAAGAGAATTCCTGTTGTAATCTTCTCTTCCTTAATCAACGATCAGATGCGGGTTAAGGGAAAAGAAGTAGGAGCGGACGAGCAGCTGACCAAGCCGGAAATCGGCCACCTAGTAGAGGTTTTAGACGTTTTAATCAAGCGCTTCTTGGAGTCTGAGCATGCAGGCTTCAGAAATGAAGAGTAATCAGGAAAAATTTTCTTGCGCCATAGAGTAGTCAGGAAAGTTTTACGAAAGGGCAGGATATGTCGAATAACTTATGCTGAACGGTATAAAATGTTAGGAAAACTTTACTGGACAGAAGAGAAAAATTGTAATAATAATTAGATGGACCAAGGACGGAGGAGCACTTTCAGGAAGAAAGAAGTTCTTTCGTCCTTTTTGTTCAATATACTATACATTGGATTTTGAATTGGGTATAATGGAGGAGATAAGGGATGAAGATTAAAGGATTTATGCAGAAGGAGACAAAGACTCTTTCCCGAAACGGAAAGGACGCTTTGTCCCGTTGTCGCTTTTCCAAAAAGGGTGCGGCTTTCCTGTTCGGTCTTTCCGCATTGTGTTTATCCGCAGTGCCGGCCTTTGCAGAGGTCAGTGCTTCGGACGGAGAATGGGTGCAGCAGGGAGAATCTTGGTATTTTATGCTGGGACCGAATACTCCGTTGGAAAATGAGTGGATTAACTATAACGGGCAGTCCTACCATATCGGAAGCGGCGGCCTGATGACCACAGGAAAGTATGTGGATCCGGAAGACAAGACAGAGTACTTCTTCGATCAGGACGGAAGACTTTTGGAAGAAGAGTTTTCCAAGGACGGTAAGACCTATATCGGGAAGGAAGGAAAAGAGCTTGTAAACTTCAACAAGTATCGTCAGATGCTTAGAGAAGAGCTGGAAAAGGACAAGACCAAGGACTTCGGAAAGAAGCAGGCGGTGGATGTGGCGGATCCGGAAAGCTCCGAAAAGACGCTTACCGGAGAGGAAGTTTTTCCAAAATCCTTTGCCTTAATCGATATGGATCAGGACGGCTATAAGGACCTTGTTCTTTATAAAGAAGCCGTGGAAGAGGGAAAAGAAGAACCGAAATCCGTATTATCCGTTATCCTCTATCAAGAGAAGTTACCAGAGCAGAAGGGAAGTTCTGTAGCACAGAACAAGGAGAGAAGCCTTGCGGCCCTTTTAGAAGAGGAAGCCAACGGCGCTTATCAGGTAGAACTGAGAAAGAACAATTTAACGGGGGAGCCGGTAGTTTATCGGCATAACGGGAACAGCGATTCCATTTTCCGCGTCACAAAGAATGCGGGATTGGAGCAGATTTTCTCCCTGTCCACCGGGGCAAATGCCAACGGAGACCCGGAGTATCGTTCATTTTCCGACAGTATCTCCCAATCCTTGTACCAAAGTGAGCTGCTGACCCTGAAGAATCAGTACGGGGAAAGCTATCCGGGAAAGCGTTTTAATCTGGATGAGGCAGGTATCACCGAGGGCTTAAAGAACTTTACAAAGGAAGAACTTTCTTTCTATTCATCACAGGAAGATGCATAAGAAAAATCTTTTCCCTAAGCATGCTGTTTCGTTTGCTTAGTCAGGATTTTTTGATGCAGGGAGGTTCATTTTGTCAATCATTATCACAGTATCCAATCAAAAGGGAGGCGTAGGAAAAACCACCACCTCGGCAGCCATCTGCGCAGGACTGGCAGACCGGGGAGCGAAGGTTTTGGGCATTGATTTAGACCCACAGGGAAACTTAGGCTTTTGTATGGGCTTAGAGGGAAGCAACCCCACCACCATATTGGATGCCTTACAGGGCAAGGTTCGGGTGCAACAGGCGATTCGTCGGCTGAAGAAATGCGATATTTTACCCTCCGACATTTCTCTTTCCACCACAGGACTGGAAAAGCTGGCTCCCGGAAAGCGGGAAGTGGCTTTGAAGGAGATGCTGCAACCCCTGATGGATTACTATGATTATGTGGTGATTGATACTCCCCCGGCATTGAATTTATTAACCATCAATGCCTATGCCGTATCGAATTTCTTAATTATTCCCATGTCCTCGGACATCCTGTCTTTGGTAGGATTGTCACAGCTAAGGGAAACCATTGATACGGTAAAACAGGGGCTTAATAAGGATTTAAAGGTCTTAGGGATTCTTTTGAACAAGTTTGACAAGAGAACCACTTTGGCAAGAGACGTGGAGGAAATGGCAGGAGGCCTAGCGGAACAGATTTCCACCAAGGTTTTCGAAACGAAGATTCGTCCCGGAGTGGCCATTGCGGAAGCGCCGGCCCATGGGGAAGATATCTTTTCCTATAACAAACGTTCTCCTGCGGTAACCGATTACGCAAGATTCATTGAGGAAATCGCAGAGGATATCCATTTAAGAGAGGTGATCGGATAATGGCTACAAAGAAGACAACGAAATCCAACAAAACATCCCATGTATTGAATTTATTAACTTCAGCTCCTGTAGCGGAGGAAGGGCTTGAGCAGGCCGGAGGAAGTGCACAGGTAAATGCCGGAGGAAATGCTTCCGGCGGGGCAGGAGTAACGCTTGATCCCAATATGCTTTCCGACTTCCATGAGGCGGCAAAGAAAACCAAAGAGGCTGCAGAGCACTTTGACGGTGCGGTAAGCAACTTCCAATCTGCTGTGGAAAACTTCGATGTGAAGGAAGAGCAGATGAAGGAAGAACATAAGAAAGAGGCCGAGAAGGCAGAAAAGCAGAAAGAGGAAAAGCAGAAAGAAGAGCTGCAAAGAGCATTAGAAGAGGAAAGCAAGGCGGAGAATCAGGAGAAAGAGGAGCCGGCTTCCCTTCCTTCCTACAAAAAGAGTAAGATTACCGTTATTGATGAATCTTCCGAAAACGATAAAATCACTAATGAAATTCAGTTGAATCTGGAGAAGAAGCTTCTGGCGGAATATGATGAGCCGGAACCCGAGTTCCACATTGTCAATGTGATGCTGGATATCCTTAAGACCAAGGATGTAAGGGGGCTGATTCAGAAGCACGGAGGCTGTACCTGTGATAAGTGCATCGCCGATGTGACCGCCCTTTCTCTCACCCAGCTTCCTGCGAAGTATGTGGTGCTGGATAAGGATAAGACATCTCCTATGATCGGTTTCTATCAGAGCAAGTACCAGTCCGACATTTTTGTGGCAATGTTGAAGGCGGTACTGGAGGTTAAGATGCATCCTCACCATGATCCGAACAGAGGTAGAGATACCACCAAGTTTGATGCGGAGGAGAGAAAGAATCTGAAGAACAGTCAGGGGATTGCGTAAGGATTTCTTTTCTCGGTAGCAGTTTAGAGATAAGCGAAATAAGCGAAATAAGCGGAATTATCACATTTTCCGACGTTTCTTGATTACTACAAAATCCCGAAATTGATTCAAAAAATTATATAAACAATTTATATTTATTTAAGGGCTTTCCGAAAGGAAAGTCCTTGTTTTATTTGTATTTATAATGATACAATTATTCCCAGTAAATAGATGGGATATGAAAGAAATATCCCATTTAAACCGGTACAGTTAGCAAAGAAAGGAATTTTTATGGCATACGGATTACAGGAACAGTATGGATTGTTTATTGACGGAGAGTTTTGCGAGAGTTCGGATAAGGCGACCTTTACCACCTATTCTCCTGCTACAGGAGAGGCATTGGCCAAGGTGGCTGAGGCGACCAGAGAAGATGTGGATAGAGCAGTGAATGCGGCATGGAAGGCTTTTGACGGCTGGAAGAAGCTGGATAAAATTCAGCGTTCCAAGATTCTTTTGGATATTGCGGATGTGATTGACAAAAACAAGGAGCATCTGGCAAAGGTGGAGAGCTTGGATAACGGAAAGCCAATCCGTGAAACCATGAATATTGATGTTCCCTTTGCGGCAGACCACTTCCGTTACTTTGCGGGAGCTATCCGTACGGAGGAGGATTCCGCCAGCTTCTTTGATGAGAATACCCTCTCCTTAATTATTCGGGAGCCCATCGGCGTAGTGGGACAGATTGTTCCCTGGAACTTCCCCTTCCTGATGGCGGCTTGGAAGCTGGCTCCGGTACTGGCCTCCGGATGTTGTACCGTTTTAAAGACCAGCTCCGCCACACCCCTCAGCGTATTGGAGTTGATGAAGCTGATTAAGGATATTGTACCGAAGGGCGTCATCAACATTATCTCCGGTGCAGGCTCCAAGTCCGGACAGTATATGCTGGAGCATAAGGGCTTCAGAAAGCTGGCCTTCACCGGTTCTACAGAGGTGGGCTACAGCGTGGCAAAGGCTGCGGCAGAAAAGCTGATTCCGGCAACCCTGGAGCTTGGAGGAAAGTCTGCCAATATTTTCTTCCCGGATTGTGATTTCGATATGGCTATCGACGGTTTACAGCTTGGTATCCTCTTTAACCAGGGACAGGTTTGCTGTGCAGGCTCCCGTGTCTTTGTCCATGAGGACATTTACGACCGCTTCGTAGAGGCTGCGGTAGAGCAGTTCAATAAGGTGAAGGTGGGAAATCCTTTGGATCCGGATACCCAGATGGGCTCTCAGGTCAATGACAGACAGGTAGAGAAGATTCAGTCCTGCGTGGACATCGCTGTACAGGACGGTGCTAAGATTGCCTGCGGCGGAAGAGTTTTTGATGAGGGAGAGCTTTCCAAGGGCGCCTTCTACAGACCTACCCTTTTGGTAAATGTAGACAACAGCATGAAGGCGGCAAGAGAAGAAATCTTCGGACCGGTGGCGGTAATCATCAAGTTTAAGACAGAGGAAGAAGTGATTGCCATGGCCAATGACTCCGACTTCGGTTTGGGCGGCGCAGTATGGACCAGAGACATTAACCGGGCTATCCGCGTGTCCAGAGCTATTGAAACCGGAAGAATGTGGGTAAATACCTATAATGCCATTCCGGCAGGAGCCCCCTTCGGCGGTTACAAGACCTCCGGCGTGGGAAGAGAAACCCATAAGGTTATCCTGGAACACTACACCCAGATGAAGAATATTTTGATTAACCTGAAGGAAGAGCCCTCCGGCTTCTACCCGAAGAAGTAAAATACGAAATATCTAAACAAATTTCCAAATAAGTAAACGAGATATCGCACACTACGCGTGCGATATTCGTTAAGAATAAAGAAGAGGGATGTAAATAAATGAAATTACATTTATTTACATCCTTATTTTGGTCTTAACGATTACCGTTTAAAAACATGGGGTATCGTCAATAGCAAACTATGTGGCATCTCTCTGACAAGCAAAGAGGAGTGTATGAGATGAGAAGTCCTAGTTACCTTCCCTCGGTATAGGTCTGAAAGAGGGGTAATCTGAGCCCGCCGGTACTTGCTGAAAGCAAGCAAAGCGCAGCTTGAAGCTTAGTATCCGATGCGTGGCGAGGTTAGCGAGAGCGTGCCCCGACTTCAGACCTATGCCGGAGGGAAGGTGATACTCTTTCACGATTTACATCCCTCTTTCTAATTCCTTATAAACTCTCGAAAAACAGCCGATATTGGTATTGATAAGTTAGCAGAAAGAACGGTGTGGAAGGGAGTCCGACGTTCCCATGGCTTTTCAGAGAGAGAAAGATTCTTAGGGAAAGTTTCATTTTCTCTAAAGGCGTGGACTTTCTCCAAAAAGACCTGCTAGCTCGATAAACTAAAGAGAGAGAGGATGAATCATGTCAGGTTTATCAACAAATTCAACGTCCGGTACATCCAGTTTGGGGAACACCTCCCTCCGTGGATTTGGTGGAATGTCCTCCGGAATTGACCGTGACGCATTAATTGAACAGGCAACAAAGGGTACTCAGTCTAAGCTTACCAAAGCAAGACAGGAGACCACAAGAATGGAATGGAAAAGAGATGCTTTTCGTGAGTTATCCGATAAGACTATAGCATTACAGGATGATTTTTTGTCTTTCGCCTCTGCAGATTCCATCAAGAATCAGGATTTGTATGAATCCAGTGTGGTAAATCCACAGGGTGATGCTGCGGCAACCAAGTTTATTACCGCTTCAGGACATTCGGATTTGACAAAGAACTTGAAGGTGAAGGCAGTTACCAAGCTGGCAACCTCCGAGTCCATTGTTTCCGATGTGAAGGGCAGCGCTTCCGCCATTAAGACAGGAATTACTGCAGATGCTTTGGCAAATGTGGGCAACGTAAAAACCAGCAACTTGGTAGGAAAATCTTTACAGCTTGGTAACTACACCACTACAGGTGTATTCCAGGAGAAGGCCAGCTTTAAATTCCCGGCAAGCTATAAGGATGACAATGGAAAGACTGTAGAAATCGACTATACCGGTGATAAGCAGAAGCTGGTAGATGATTTAAACAAGGCGGCTAAGCAGGGAAATGTAAAGCTTGGGGAAAATGAGTTTTTAAGCTTCAGCTATCATCAGGGCTCCAATCCCGGCGAGGATTATATCCAGATTAACGGTGGAAGTTCCCAGTATGTTATTAAGACGGAATCCTCCGCATTAGAGTCTTTGGGGTATAAGGCTCCTGCAGCAGGAACTGCTCCTACAGGAACAGGTTCCGATGCCTACGGTGTAAAGATTGCAGCATTTAACAGCAGTGCCCAGGCAGAAGGAAAGTTTACTTCTTCTTCCGTTAAGCAGGGCGGTATGCTGGATTACTTAAAGGATCAAAAGCTCACTGTCAGCTACGGTGGCACAAGTCAGGAGATTTCTCTTTTGACTGATGCCCAGAAGCAAAGCATTGAGGCGGCTCACACCGGTACAAGTGCCAGTGATAACCAGAATCGTTTGGATGCGGTAAAGGATGCTATTCAGCAAAATCTTAACAATGCCTTTGGTGCAGGTAAGATTGTAGTGGATTCTTCTACAGGAAGCATCACCTTTAACAGTGCCAACGGAAAGGATACCGTCTCCGTAAGCTCCTCCGATGCTCAGGTAAGAGCGAACCTGCAGATTAGCAAGAATGCTTCCAACAAGGTTACCACCAGCAGTTCTATCATGGATAATCTGGACAAGTTGGGACTTTCCGACTATGTAGGAAACAAAGCAGGCTTGGATGAGGCTCTTTCCAAGTTCAAGATTAACGGTAAAGAAATCAAGGGAATTACCTCAGACAGCACCGTACAGGATATGTTGAAGAAAATCAACGATTCCGATGCAGGTGTAAAAGCCAGCTATATGGAAGGTTCCGGACGTTTTGTGTTGATTCACAGCGAAACCGGTTCCGGAAGAAGCATTACTTTGGGAGATGCAAACAATGCCAACGACATTGAGGATAAGCTCTTTGGCGCAACGGCAAGCGGTGGCGGACAGGTTAACCACGGTACCGATGCGGAAATGGTTTTTGACTACGGAAACGGCATCAATGAAACCGTTACTTCTTCCAGCAACACCTTTAACATTGACGGTGTAAAGATTACTGCCAGCGGTAAGTTCGGTGTAGAGCTGGATGCTTCCGGAAATGCGGTAACCAAGCCGGATGGTTCCTATAAGTTTGACAGCTCCAAGGAAGTTAGCTTTACTGCCAAGGCGGACGTGGACAAGGCTACTAAAACCATGAAGAAGTTTGTAGAGAAGTTCAATGAATTGGTAAGCTCTGTAAATACTCACGTGAAAACCAGACGTACCAGCGGATATGATCCTTTGACGGAAGCACAGAAGAACCAAATGAGTGAAAAATCCGTTGAGAACTGGGAAAAGAAGGCGAAGGAAGGAATTCTTTACGGAGAAAGCTCCATCAGAAACTTCAGCGATTCTTTACAGAGTGTTATGACACAGATGATGTCCGACTTAAAGGTTGCAGGTTTGGATTATCAGGATATGGAAAAGATGGGCTTATCCCTTTCTACAGATGCTTTTGACGGTGGAAAGCTTAGCTTTGATGAGACAAAGTTCAAACAGGCTATGGAAACAGAACCGGAGAAGGTTGCTAAGGTTATGATGGGACACAACGGTTCCAAGGGAATGGCAAAGATTGTAGAGACTACGGTTTCTCGTTACGCTACTCGTTATGCATCCAGAAACGGCGGATCTTACGGAGAGTTGATTAAAGAAGCCGGCTCCAACAAGGTTACCCTTTCCAACACCTCTTCCGTAATTTACGGAAAGTTAAAGGAAAACTCCGAAGTGGTTGAAAAGCTGAAGACCATGCTCAGCAATCAGCAGGATCGTTATATCAAGCAGTTCTCCCAGCTGGAGAAGTTAATCAGTAAGATGAATACCCAGTCCTCTTACCTAAGTAGTTTGTAAAACGTAAACTGAAGACAAAAAACAGAGTTGTAAAAAATCAAAAAAATTTCTAAGCAATATAGGTCTGAAACGGGGCACGCTCTCGCTAGCTTCGCCACGTAGCGGATACTAAGCGAAAAACTGCGTTTCTCTTGTTTTTCGCAAGTACCGACGGGCTCAGACTACCCCGAATTCAGACCTATATTGCCGAAATTTTATTTCTTTATTTTGATTTTTTACAGCTCTTTTTTTGTGCAATGTTTCCATTTACAAAATACGGTGTAATCCAGTACAATCTTAGCTTTGTGAAAAATAGAGTTGTAGAAAGGAGAAAAAATGAAAGAAAAGAAAAAATTATCTTTAGCGATGCAGATTTTTATTGCTTTGGTTTTGGCGATTATTGTTGGTTTGTTATTACAGGGACACAGCTCCATTGCTGAGAATTATATTAAGCCCTTTGGAACGATTTTCTTGAATTTGGTCAAGTTCATTGTGGTGCCGGTGGTGCTGTTTTCCATTATGTGCGGTATTATTTCCATGAGTGATATTAAGCAGGTGGGCTCCGTAGGCTTGAAAACGGTGGTGTTCTACCTTTGTACCACTGCTTTTGCGGTAAGTATCGGATTGTTTTTCGGAAGCATTTTCCATAATCTGTTTCCGGTGGTAGCTACTGCGGATTTAAGCTATGAGGTTAAGGGAAGTCTGTCTTTAATGGACACCATTGTAAACATCTTCCCCTCCAACTTCGTGCAGCCCATGGTGGAAGCCAATATGTTGCAGGTTATTGTGATGGCGTTGATTTTGGGCTTCGCTATCATTCTGGTAGGAGAGAAAACCCATAGAGTGGTTAGTGCCTTCAATGATTTTGATGCTATTTTTATGAAGTGTATGGAAATGGTATTAAGCCTCTCCCCGATTGGTGTGTTCTGTTTGCTTTGCCCGGTTATTGCGGTAAACGGACCGAAGATTCTCGGTTCTTTGGCCATGGTGCTTTTGGCAGCCTATATTGCTTATGTTGCTCATGCCGTGGTAGTGTATTCCCTTACCGTAAAGCTTATGGGAGGTCTTTCTCCCATAAAGTTCTTTAAAGGAATGCTTCCTGCCATTATGTTTGCTTTTTCCTCCGCTTCTTCCGTTGGTACTCTTCCTATTAATATGGAGTGTACGGAGAAATTGGGGGCTAAAAAGGAAATTGCAGCCTTTGTACTTCCCTTGGGAGCCACCATTAACATGGACGGAACTGCAATCTATCAGGGAATTTGTGCAATCTTTATTGCTTCCTGTTACGGTATTCATCTGACTCTTGGACAGATGCTGACCATTATTTTAACGGCAACCCTGGCTTCCATTGGAACCGCAGGTGTTCCCGGAGCCGGTATGATTATGTTGGCTATGGTGCTTACCTCTGTAGGTCTTCCGGTGGATGGTATCGCCTTGGTGGCCGGTGTAGACCGTATTTTTGATATGGGAAGAACCACCGTAAATATTACAGGAGATGCGGCTTGTACCATCGTGGTTTCTAATCTGGAAGCAAAAAAACAGGCAAGGCTTGCAGCAAAGTCTTAAGCCTAAGCATTCTACGTAGGAAATTCATCCGATTCCTTTATTTTTTGTAAAAATCCTTTATACATTTCCATAGACCGGACGACATATTATAAGACAATAAGAAGAAATCTTCGGAGTTGAAAATATGTGTTCCGTAGGACAAAAACCTTTGGAAATGGAGATTGTATGAACGATTATCAAAAGAAGTATTTAGAGCAGAGTATTATGCAGATGAGTCAGGGCGAGCTGTTGGTTTTAACCTTTGATGAAGCGATTAAGAGTCTTAAGAAGGCCAACCTTGCTTTGGAAGACAAAAACTACGTAAAGTTTGAAGAGGCATTGCAGAAGACCAACAAAGTGATTCGCTATTTGCATCAGACCTTGGATATGGAGCAGCCTCTTAGCCGTGATTTGGCAAGACTATATGATTTTATTACCTTTGACTTAGGCTTGGTACAGGCCGGAAGAGAGAGAAGACAGGAGGAGCTTCCCAAGCTGGTTGATATTTTATCCGATTTGCGTGACGGCTTCCTGGGGGCAAGTAAAATTGCCAGAGATACTCATATCCCAAAAGAAGCGAAGGTTGTGGGATAAGAAAGGGGCTGCCTATGCAGCTCCTTTCTTCTGTGTCACGGAAAGGAAGAATCATGGAGAGAAAAGAGAATCCGCAGCTGGAAAAGCTTGCTAGCCTATTTCAGAGAAGATATAATATCGTCAGCGAATTAAAAAAAGAGACTGATGAGCTTTCCGAAGCCATGCAAAGACAGGACAATGTGAGTCTGGACTTATTATTGGATTTGCGGCAGGAAGCTTTAAATAAGTTGGAAAATAACTGGGTGGAGATGAATCTTTTAGTGGAAGAGGAAGAAGAGTTAAGAAGAACTTTTCAACGACTCCTACAGGAAAATCCAAAACACAGTGCCGGCTATCCCTTCCTGGAAAGAAGAATTCTGGAATTAAGAGGGAAGATTGAGGAATCCATAGGTTTCATTAAAGAAAGAGATGCCAGGATCACAGCTCAGGCGTTACAAACCCAGAAGTTTTTATGGGAGCAGATTCCCGAAGAGCTGAAGGAAGAAGTGGTGTAGCTTTATTTTCTAACGAAGGAAATAAAAGATAAGTAAAAATTGAAATATCAGCAGGTTGTTCAAGGATGAGAAAGGATTGCAAGGACGGCGATGAATCGTAGTGTATATGAGGGTAAGTTTTTAATTAATTTATTGGGGAGTACTTTACGACAGGATGATTCCTTCCCTGTGATGCGAAGAATGAACTGGGGCAGACTTTACCGTATCGCTGATTACCATGAGCTTGCTTCGGGAATTTACTTGGGGATGCTTTCCGCAGGTGCCAGAGTGCCCTCTTTATTCGGTGAAAAATTTTTCCATCGTTATCAGGAGGCGGTTCGCTACGGTGAGATTTACGAGTCTTCCGAGTTGGAAATTCTAGGGGCTTTTCAGGCGGTAAAGGTTCCGGCGGTGGTTTTGGAAAGTGCAGCTGTGCGGCGGCTCTATCATTTGCCGGAGACAGCGGCCAATTCCCCCCTTCGCCTTTATATTCCGGAAGAACGGTATTATATGGCCAGAGGCTATCTTTTTGACTTGGGCTATGAGACGGATCAGTTCTATACCGGCTTTGGAGAGCACATGAAGAGGGCGGGAGGATTTCAGGTGGAAATCTACCATCATTTGCCCTTCCTGACCAAGAATTACAAAAAACACATGAAGTCTCTCCTGGACAGAGCTTACCCGGACAAGAAGTACCCGGTACTGAAGGTTCTGTCCTTGGAAAGCAGCTATATGTTCCGCATGGCGGAGGCTTGCTATCATTTCTGCACAGATAACTTAAAGATTCGTGAGCTTTTGGATCTTTATCTGTTTTATAAGCTTTTCCATAAGGATATGAATAAGAAATTCCTGGATGCCAGAATCAAGGAGCTGGATATTTCTTTATTGTCCCAGTCCTTGTTGCATATGGCGGATATGTGGTTCAGCAGTCGTAAGGACTCTTTGTTCCCCTATCCGAAGGACAGCATCAGTCTCTTTGATGACATGGAAAGTCGTATTCTTTCCAACGGTATGGTGGGAGCGGACAGTATTCCGGAGGCGGCCAAGCTTCGTAAAGCCATTAAGGATGCGGAAAATAAAGAAGAACGGGCAGCCAAGTGGAGAAAGTGGAAGGAAAAATGGAAGAACCGCTTTGACGGCATAAAGAAGCAGCTTCGTTGGATTTTCCCGGAAAGCTCCTATATGAAGAGCCTCTATCCCGGATTGGAGAATGCGCCATTCTTACTGCCTCTTTACTGGATCAGGAGAGATTTCAAGCTGATTCGTATTATGATGTTGCCGGATAAGCTTGAGGAACAAAAGGGAGAGAACGGTGGCGAGAAGTCTTCGGAGACCAGGGGACAAAGCACCGGCGGAGTTGGATCCATTGAGGCCATGAGCTATCAGGATGATCCTTTCCGAAAGAACGGCAGAAAGAAAGTCTTCTATAAAGGAAGAAGAAATAACGAATCCGATGCCTTATCTACAACTAACAGTGTTGGAGAGAGCGAGGCTGAAGAGGAAGAACTTCCATTATATAAAGATACCGCCTTTTTACAGGAAGAGGTGGAGGAAGAAGATCTTCCTTTAGAGCAGGATGAGAATCAGGAAACAGAAGGAAGTCTATGGGACTTTAAAGCGCCTCCCCGCCTTGCAAAGGAAGAAAAGCGCCCCGAAGTCGGAACAGGAAATAAGGCAGAGCCTATATTAAGTCCTGCAGCGGAGGCTTTACTGCAGGAGGCCTTTGCAAAAATGGAGGCTATCCAAAAAGAAGAGAAGGCTAAGGCGGACTCGGAGGATGGCCAAAGTAGTAAAACTGAAGCCGGTTTATCGGAAGAGCAGGAAAGACTGGCACTGGCTATGCTTTCCGCCATGCTTCCGGAGGAAGAAGCTACTCCTTTAGAGGCGAAGCTCCCAAAGACGGAAGAAAAAGCACAAAATACAGCTGCTCCTTTAGAGGAGACGTCCCAAAGCGGAGAAAAAATAGAAACAGCCGAGGTGGATGGCAAGGAAGTCAGTGTGAAATCCTGGTCCTTCCCTAAGGATGATAAGTAAACGAGATAGCAGATGCTACGGGAGAGATATTCCTTAAAAATTGGAATGCGAAAAAAGAGATGCGATAAGAGCTTTCTTTTTTCGCATTTTTTATGCTTAAAACTATCTTCGCAAAGCATACAATCTTTCGTTGTTTCAAGAGCCTGAAATGACTTTGAAAAAACTTGAAAAAGATTCGAGGGAAATACTTATTATTTAATTTTTGCCTCCGATATATATACTGTAGCAAGAATAAAACAAAAAAACTTGTTACAAAACATCTCTTCCTTAGGAAGAGGACATGGGTCTTCGGACCGTAACAGCCAAAAGGCAAAAAATCAGTCGAAAGACAAGAAAAGGCAAAGAAAATTC
>CAUUJL010000031.1:0-23921 GCA_963545375.1 uncultured Oribacterium sp. | reverse complement strand
TTTCAAGAATCTTCAGGGTCTGTGTATTATTCGATCTTTGATTTTCAAGGTTCAGTTTTGCAAAAAGTTTTCCGGTTCATCTTGGCTAAAGCCTTGATTTTCCTTGCTTTCTTTCTGCTTTTTGCTGTCTTGTTTTTTGCGACAGCTTGTGTATATTAACACTTGAGCTTAAGCTTGTCAACAAAAATTGTAGATTTATTTTGAAAAAGATTTTTCTCTTTTTTAAGATACAAGATATGCCAGCTTGGCTTCCATATTTTGTAGTTTAGTTTTTTCCCTTGCTAAAATAATGATAGCTTTCTTTTTACCGAAGTATATAATGGATATACATTTACGGAAAAGGAGTACAAACGATGGAGTTTCCAATAGATTTCTTTTTGGATGAGGTTAGAGAAGGTTTTTTTATTCCCGCCATGATGAAACGGGCTTGGGCTGCGGAATTGGAAATCTTAGTTGAAATTGATAAAATTTGCGAAAAACATAAACTTCGTTATTTTATTGATTATGGAAATCTTTTGGGTGCCATCCGCCACAAAGGCTTTATTCCCTGGGATGATGACATTGACATTATGATGCTGCGAAAGGATTACGAAATCTTCGCAAAAGTGGCTAATGATGAATTACCTAAAGAATTGGTTTTCCGCTCTCCGGAGGATAACAGCGGAAACTACGAGCTTTTCAGTTCCGTTCAGCATAGAGAAATGCTGATTTCCACTGATGCTATCGGAAAATATCACAACTACCTTTACGGTGCCGGTGTTGACATTTTCCCTTATGACTACCTTGCAAAAGATCCGAATAAGGAAAAACAACGGGAGGAAATACTGAAATCCTTATGTATCCTGGCTTCTTTCCCTTCCATAGAAGGCGAGAATCAAGCGGTTCTACAAGAAGAAGCGAAGAAAGTACAACATCATTATGGTATAGACCTTTTCCATTCATCGGATTACCGTAAAACTGTCCTTCATCTTTTAAATGACTGCTTTAAGGAATTTAATCAGGATGGCGGCACCAGGATTGCTTATTTGCTGGATTTAATTCTTTATAAAGAACAGGGTAACGGAATTTTTGAAGAACAATGGTATAGCGAACAAAGTTATTTGGATTTTGAATTTCTTGCTCTGCCGGTGCCAAAGGAGTACAAGAAGGTTATTTCCGAAAAATACGATCATTATGAGCAGATCAAAAAAGCCGGAGGAGCACATGACTATCCTTTATATCGTAAAATGGAATCAGCCTACAGGGATGGAATAGGAGGAAAGCTTTTCTACGAATATCCCATCGATAAAAATGATTTAAAGAAAAGATCAAATGTATTATCTAGCTTTAAAGAAGAAAATAAGCCAGAATTCCAAAAGCCGCGCCTGTATTTTCTTCCTTCCCTTTACTCTCGCTGGGAGTCCATGAGAGGGCTATTTTTAGAGGCAAATAAAGATGATTCTGTGGATTGTTTCCTCATGCCCCTTCCTTATTATTACAAAGATGGGCTGGGAGGCTGTTCTCCGGCACAATGGGATTACGCTTTATATGAAGATGAGCTAGGGAAAGACAATCCTTCTCTTTTGGATTTTAGAACTGTTGATTTACAGGAGATTTCTCCGGATTTTATTTTCATAAATGATCCCTGCGATGAATATAACTTAAGCTTTATGATTGATCCGGCCTTTTTTAGCAAAAAGCTAAAGTCTTGTACGAAACAGTTGATTTATATTCCCTGGTTTGTGACTTCCGAAATTGATTTAGAAGATCCGGAAGATGGAAAAGCCATTGTGAATGCGGAAAATTATGTGATTATGCCTGCTCCGGTACATTCCGATTATGTGATTTTACAATCGGAAGGAATTGCAAAGCTGTATCAAAGCCTTTTAGAAAAAGAAAGCGGAGCGGAGTTTGCAAACTATTGGAAAGAAAAGCTCCTTCCCTTCGGAAGCCCCCTCTTCGACAAGGATAAAGATAAAGAAAAATATGCTTCCAAAGCTATATGGGAAAAGTTGAAAACATATCAATAAATGAGATATCACGCACTACGCGTGCGATACTCGTTAAGAATTTAAAAGACCGACCAAGGCAATACTGCCCCATGGTCGGTCTTTTTTAGAATTTTTAATTTCTTTACTATATATATACTGCAATTCTCAGTCGCAATTTTTTGCTTTATATAACTAGCCTGCGATTTCTCTGGCTACAAAGATTCCGGATGCGGAGGCATGGGAAAGGGAGTGGGTCACACCGGAACCGTCTCCAATCACATAGAGCCCCTTTACACAGGATTCCAAATGTTCATCAAGAGCCACTTCCATGTTGTAGAACTTAACCTCTACCCCATAAAGAAGGGTATCTTCATTGGCTGTACCGGGAGCAATCTTATCCAAGGCATAAATCATTTCCATAATACCGTCTAAGATTCTCTTCGGAAGCACCAGGCTCAAATCTCCGGGAGTAGCCTGAAGGGTAGGCTGAACCAGTCCTTCTTCAATTCTCTTATGGTTACTTCTTCTTCCCCGCACCAAATCACCGAAACGCTGAACGATTACACCGCCTCCCAGCATATTGGAAAGTCGGGCAATACTTTCACCGTATCCGTTACTGTCCTTAAAGGGCTCGGAAAAATGCTTAGCCACCAAAAGAGCGAAGTTGGTATTTTCCGTATGCTGTTCTTCTCCCTCGTAGCTGTGTCCGTTTACGGTAACAATGCCGTTGGTATTTTCATTAACCACGATACCGTTGGGATTCATACAGAAGGTACGTACATTATCCTCAAAAAGCTCGGTACGATAAACTATCTTACTCTCATAAAGCTCGTCGGTTAAATGGGAGAAGATTACGGCAGGAAGCTCCACGCGAACACCGATATCTACACGGTTGGACTTGGTGGGAATGTTCATGTCTTTGCAAACCGTTTCCATCCACTTACTTCCGGAACGACCTACAGAGATAATGCATTTATCCGCATAGAAATCATCTTTCTTGGTATGGAGATGGAAGCCATCATTCTCCAGCTTTTCCACCTTTTCCACCGGACAATCAAAATGGAATTCCACCTGATCCTTAAGCTTGGCATAAAGATTTTCCAATACCACGTAGTTGATGTCTGTTCCAAGGTGGCGAACGGAAGCATCCAGAAGCTTTAAACGATTTTGCATGCAAAGCTTCTTAAATTTTGTTCCTGCGGTGGAGAAAAGTCTTGTTCCTTCTCCTCCGTTTTCCATATTGATTTCATCTACATACCGCATCAGGGAAAGAGCTTCCTCTTTTCCGATATATTCGTAAAGCGTTCCCCCAAAGTCATTGGTAATATTGTATTTCCCGTCGGAGAAGGCCCCGGCTCCTCCAAAGCCGCTCATAATGGAACAGCTTTTACAGGAAATACAGCTTTTAATCTTCTTTCCGTCAATAGGACAATGTCTCTTTTCCAAGCTATGTCCCGCTTCCAAAACCACCACGGAAAGCTTACTGTTTTTTTTCATCAGCTCGTAAGCCGCGTAAATTCCTCCCGGTCCTGCACCAACAATCGCTACATCATATTTCTTCATCCAAGCCTCCTGTAACTCCCTTACTACCGCAAAGGACTAGACCCCGCTTTTTTGAAAAAAGCATTTTACGATTTAGTATAGCATAAAATCTCTCTCTTTAAAGTATTTAAAATATACAGAGAAAAAGGGATGTATAATAAGCACTCACATTCTTTTCTATAGAACAGGTCCGGAAAGAGGGCACGCTCTCGCTAACCTCGCCACGCATCGGTACTAAGCTTCAAGCTTCGCTTTCAGCAAGTACCGGCGGGCTCAGATTGCCCCTTTTCCGGACCTATTCATAGAAAAGTGGATTTTCTCCATATTTCCAATGCATTAAAAACAGAAAAAGAGACAAAAGCTACTCTCCCATCCCTTTTCCTCTGTATATTATAAAACTATGATTTTGTTGCATTCCATGTCATGACATAAATCGTAAACCATTCCGGTCTGCAGCTCTACCACCTTGGGTCTTGTGGGATAACGCTTGTTGTTCTCTACCACCTTGGCCATCTGTCCCGTGGACAGCTCCACAATGGTATCTACCGGATAGAGGATCACGCTTTCAATAAAGCTTTGAATGATAGCGTTGTCCAACTCGGAGCCCATAGCCAAGACCATTTCCATAGCTTCTCTTCCGGTAATCGGTCCTTTGTAGGGGCGCTTGGTTACCAGGGCATCAAATACATCCGCCACGGAAATAATTCTGGAAAACAGGGAAATCTGGCTGCTGCCCAAGTTGTCCGGATAGCCCATGCCGTTCATCTTCTCGTGATGATGCAGTACACCATCCAAAATAATGGGGGAAAAGCTGTTCTTTTCCTTCAAGATTTCATAGCCGAATAGGCTGTGGTTCTGAATCACCGTAAACTCATCATCCGTCAGCTTTCCCGGCTTATTCAAGATTTCATTGGGAATTCTGGCTTTGCCCACATCGTGCAGTAGCCCGGCAATCCCCAGCTGATGAAGCTCTTCCTTTGGCAGTCCGTATTCTCTTCCAATCATCATGGAAATGGCCGCCACGTCCACACTGTGCTTAAAGGTGTACTCATCACTGATTTTAATGAGGTTCACGTCAATCGCCACCGCATCATTTTTGAAAATGGCTGACTCCAGCTCTCCGAAAATATCTAAAGAGTTGGCAGCAAAGTCCTTATCCTCCGTGTGATCGAAGATATGGTTCATTCTTTCTTCCAGCTGTTTCTTCATTTCCACGGAAAGCTGAATTTTAGCACGATCCGGTTTTCTATGCTGGCGAATAATCTGCTTGGTTTTCTCCGGAATTTTGATGTCTTTATCATCTCGTACCCGGTAAATATAGATTCCCGGCAGCTTTTTTTCTTTGATATAGCGCACCTGATAGGCATCCAGATAAACGCCGTTTTCAATCATGGCTCTTCCACGAATGTCTTTTACCGACTCACCCAGCTGCATGCCAATCTGTATATCATCTCTTCGTACAAATAGCTTTTCTTCCATTCCTTCCTTTCCTTTTCTGCCTCTATATCAGCCGAACACACTTTTCCCTTTTCGGCCTTTCCCTCTATCTCTATCTAATGCAAAGGAGAATGCAAAATGCCTCCTTCTAACACAAAAGCGGTTACTTCGATTTTCGTCAAAGTAACCGCTTTTTATAAGATTTTCTATAGATTTCAGAAAGAATTAATAATGCCTATTAAATTATTCTATGGAATAAAAAAGCATATTTTTCCGGATAATCGAAAAGCTGATATCCATCATTTTTACAAATCATCTTCGATGGCTGTACTCTTGGCATAGGCTGTGGAACGAGCCTCAAAGAAGTCTGTCTTTACCATGTTGGCATCCGCATACTGGGCCACCCACTTCATGGATTCCGGCTCCTTTTCATAGCCCTCATAAAGATTAGCTAAGCCCAGAGAGCGATAACGAAGGTTTCCTAAATAACGGATGTAGTCCTCCACCATTTTCCCGTTAAGACCGGGAATGGAGTCTCCGATTACATACTGCCCCCAGGCAATTTCCTGCTCCACACCCTTCTTTACCATCTCGGTAATTTCCGCAATATGAGCCTCATCAAAAAGCTCCGGTTCTTCCTTCTTCAGTTCCAAAAGCATATTTCTGAAGAGCCAAAGGTGGGTATTTTCATCTCGGTTAATATAACGAATTTCCTGTACGGATCCGGGCATCTTTCCGTTTCTTCCTAAGTTATAGAAGAACATAAAGCCGGAATAGAAATAGATTCCCTCCAAAATGAAGTTGGCAATGCAGACTCTTAGGAAGCTGTCCTTACTTTGCTGCTCCACAAATTCATTGTAAAGGTTTCCGATAAACTCATTTCTCCGTAAAAGATGCTCATCCGTCTTCCATTGGTAGAGAATATCGTTTCTTTCCGTAGGATTACAAATGGTATCCAGCATATAGCTGTAGCTTTGGCTGTGGATACACTCCTGGAAAGTCTGGATGGAAAGACAGAGGTTCACCTCATTTGCCGTAACATACTGGGAAATGTTGGGCAGGTTTGCGGATTGCAAAGAATCCAAATATACCAGGAAACTCAGAATTTTATCATAGGCTCTTCTTTCCGCCTCGGAAAGCTTGGGATAATCACTCTTGTCCTGATTTAAATTAATCTCTTCAGGAACCCAGAAGTTGTTCATGGCCTGACGATACCAATCCGACACCCACTCATATCTCATGTTGTTAAAATCATTGATATTGGTCGTATTGAAATTAATCATCCTACGATTTCGAACATCAATATCCCCCTCCGGGTTAAATAAGGGCTTACGCTTAATCTCTTCCATACTCTATTTCCTTTCCTACTGCATTAAAGCAGTAGTGTAATCTACTCTTTTTGTTATCTTTCAAGAACCAAAACTCTTTCTTCTATAGATAAATGCCTCCACGCAAAAGAGAGACATTCATAAGGCTTCCTCTATATATGCCGTGAAAAGACCATTACAAGGCCTCCTCTGCATATACCGCGATAAGGCCATTACAAGGCCTCATCTGTATATGCCGCGAAAGGCCATTGCGAGGCTTCCGTTAGGAGCCCCATGCTAGCAACGAGTGCGGTGCGTGTCTGAGCGAAGCGAGTTCGCAAGGAGCACGAGTGCATCGGCGCATGGGGCGAGTAGGAAACGCAGCAGGCCTTAAGCGGCATATACAGGGGAGGCGATTAATCCATTATGCGGAGCAGGACTCACAATCCTCCGGATCCAATGCCTTGGACCTTACATAGTAAATGGTCTTTACCCCGCATTCCCATGCCAGAGTGTAAAGGTTTAAAAGCTCACTCATCTTGTACTCATTGGTAATCCAGAAGTTAAAACTCTGGGCCTGGTCAATATGTCTTTGACGAAGTCCCGCCGCCCGTACGGACCAGGTCTGATCCATCTGGTGGGCAGACTTATAATACCAGTAGGTATCCATAGAAAGCTCCGGTGCCACTCTGGGCAGAATTGCCCCCTTCTTCTCCTCTAAGAAGAAGCGATTCATAATGGGGTCTAAGCCCGCAGAGGTTCCAATCAAAATGGAGGTGGAGCTGGTGGGCGCGGTAGCTAAAATCCAGGCATTGCGAATCCCCTCATGAACTTCCTGCTTTAAGTTCTCCCAACGGGGACTGTTATAATTTCTTCTGCTAAAGTATTCTCCGGACTCCCATTCAGAGCCTGCAAAAGCACTGTAGGAGCCTCTTTCCTTAGCCAATTCACTGCTGGCCTTAATCGCCGCATAGTTAATATTTTCAAAAACCTTATCCACAAAGTCCAGATGCTCCTGAGACTCCCAGGCAATGTGGTGCTTTGCCAGCATGTGATGATAGCCGGATACGCCAAGACCGATAGCTCTGTAACGCTTGTTGGTAATCTCCGCCTCTGCCACCGGATAGAAGTTTAAGTCAATAACATTGTCCAAAGCCCGGACAACGGTTTTGGTGATTCTCTCAAGCTCCGACTGATTCTCCACCGGAATATTGCCAAGACAGAGGGAGGCCAGGTTACAAACCACGAAGTCCCCCGGCTTTACGGTGCTGACAATCACTTCATCCCCGTCCTTGGTCACTACCTTCCGCTCGCAAATCTCCGCTTCCTTCATGTTCTGGGCGATTTCCGTACAAAGGTTGGAGCAGTAGATAATTCCCTTATGCTTGTTGGGATTCATCCGATTTACGGTATCTCTGTAGAAGGCAAAGGGCGTTCCGGTTTCCACAGCGGATTTCAGAATCAAACGCACCAGATCCTTTAAGACATAGACTCTTTTGCTGATTCGGTTGTCCCGTACGCAGTCCTCATAGCGAGTTTCCCATTCTTCTCCGTAGAAGTCCTCCAGGCAATAGCCCTTTACCAGGAAAATGTCGTGGGGATCCATTAAGTACCATTCCTGATTTAAATCTTCCTTCACCTTCTTCCAGAATAGGTCAGGATAACAAACTGCCGGGAAAACATCATGGGCTTTCATTCTGTCGTCCCCGTTATTGGTCTTCAACTGTAAAAATTCCGGCAAATCCTTGTGCCAAGCATCCAAATATACGGCTACCGCACCCTGGCGCATTCCCAGCTGGTCCACAGCCACTGCAGTATCATTTACCACACGAATCCAACGGATGACACCGCCACTGGCTCCCTCGAAGCCGCGAATCTTTCCCCCTCTGGAACGCACCTTTCCAAAATACATTCCCATACCGCCGCCGTATTTGGAAACATCCGCAAACTTGGAAATGCTCTGATAAATGCCGTCCAAAGAATCCGGAACCGTATCAATAAAGCAGGAGCTTAACTGGTGGTAGGGCTTTCTGGCATTGGACTGGGTAGGGGTGGCCATGGTCACCTGATGAAGGCTCATCATATCGTAGAACTCCTTTACATACTGTAAACGGTTCTCCTTTTCCTTCATGGCAAGGTGCATGGAGATTCCCAGATACATTTCCTGGGGACTTTCCAGTACCACATGCTGATGATCTCGAATCAGGTAGCGAGACAAAAGAAGGTCCAGGCCGGAATAACCGAAAAGGTCATTTCTGCTCTGGTCGATAAACTTGGCAAGCTCCTCCACCTCTTCCTTGGAATAGTGCTCTAAAATATAAGCGCCGTAAAGTCCCTGCTCTGTAAGATAAACCAACTTATCATAAAAGCTGTGGAGATTTCTGCTCTCCTCCGCCTTCTTTAATTCCTTATGGAAATGATAGGAACGAAGTCTTCCCGCAATTCTTTCCCAGCCCGGTTCCTCCTGGGTGGTAAGCTCTGCCGCCGCTCTGGTGAGGAGAGCCAAACGCTTGCTAAGCTCCTGTTCTCCCTTACTTAAGGACAGATACTTTGCAGAAAGTCTTGCCAAATCATAATCCGGAAAATCCTTTTGACAACGGCGAAGTACATCATCAATCTCATTATCTCCGATTTCCTCTTTGATTCGCTGGCGAAGATGTCTTAAAAGAGTTCTCTTCTCTCTGTACAGGATATAGGCTCTGGCTACCTTGTAATCCCCGTTATGCATCAGGGCTTCTTCCACGGCATTTTGAATTTCCTCTACGGAAACTCTATGCTTCTCTGCCAGACTCTCCTCTACCTTTCCCAAAAGAAAATGCAGTTTTTCCTGCTCTACAGAAATCCCCTCAGAGAGAAAGGCCTTTTCCATCGCTCTTTCAATCTTCTCTCCCTGATAGTCCTCTTCCAAAAGGCCTCTTTTAATAATTGTTTGCATAGCACCCATCTTTCTCTACTACCGTATCAGCTCTATTTTTTCGCATAAAAAAAGGCTTTAAGCCACTTTTTCTTGGAAAAACCTTGCCCCTTCAATTTTCTCATAAAACACAAATTCTTGTGTTGCAATAGACATGCCAACACAATATAGCAAGAAATCCTTCCTCTAGCAAGAGCTTTTTCGGAATCTTTAGAATTGATTTTCCCCAATGAAAAAGTGGGTAGAAATAGAGCCCTTCTCCCCTTTTTAAAAAGATAGGTCCGTAGCCGGGACACGCTCTCGCTAACTTCGCCTCATAGGGGTTCTAAGCTTTTCAAAAACAAAAGCTAAGAACCCATGGGCTCAGATTATCCCTTGCTACGGACCTATCTTTTAAAAATCCATGTCTCTATTTTCTAAACATTAAAATTCATTTATCCAATAATCTCTCTTTCATTGGCCAAGAGAATCTTTCCGCTTTGGCAGGCCGGGCAAATGCAGGTATCCTCTCCCTTTGCCTTAGCTTCCTTTGCGGCAACGGCAGTATTCTTCGCTCCTTCTTCTCCGAAAATAGCTTTTCCGGCTTCACTTTCCGCAAGGGCAATCAGATCATCGATACTGGTAATATCCTCTTTGATTTCCTGAATCAAAGCCTTTGCCTTTTCCTGTTCATGCTCCGTTCCAAAGGCCTCCAAATACGCCTGGGCTGCAGCCTTCCCCTCCGGGCACAGGCTGTATGCCTCCAAGAATCTCTCCACTTCCTGCTTTAACGCTTCTCTTGTCATATTGTCCTCCTTATCTACATTAGTTTAATAAAGTTCTATGGACAACATTATAGCACGAAATGAAAGGGGCGGTGAAAAATCAAAAAAGTCAAACACTTTTTCAGCAATATAGGTCTGAAAAGGGGCAGTTTGAGTCCATCAGTACTTGGGGATGTAAAAAAATCAAAATAATAACTAGATTTCGGCAATATAGGTCTAAATGAGGGGTAGTCTGAGCCCGTCGGTACTTGCGAAAAACAAGAGAATCGCAGTTTTTCGCTTAGTATCCGCTACGTGGCGAAGCTAGCGGGAGCGTGCCCCAAATTTAGACCTATATTGCTTAGAAAACTATTTTGATTTTACATTCCCTCACTGCTCCAGCTTCTTCATAAACAGCTCTTTATTTTCTTTAGGACTCTCCTTAGGCCTTCCCAGATTCTCCCGGGAGTGCATAGCGCAACGAACTTCTAAAAATATCGGCCCCTCTTCCTTGGCACTCTCCAAAAGAACTCTTTCTAAGTTCTTTTGATTTCTTACCAGATAGGATTTACTGTATCCGCAAGCCTTTGCCACACTGCCATAGTCAATGTTCGGAGAAACAGTGGGCTGGCCCCCTACGGTCTCATGAGCCTCGTTATTTAAAAGGATATGTAAAATATTTTTTTGCCCCGATGCTCCAAGAACTGCCATAGCCCCCATATGCATCAAAAGAGCGCCGTCTCCGTCCAGACAAACTACTCTTTCGTTCTCCTTTTCCAAAGCAATTCCTAAAGCTATGGAACTGGCATGTCCCATGGAACCTACGGTAAGAAAGTCTCTGCTATGGTCCTCTCCCCGTTCTTCCCGAATTTCATAAAGCTCTCTGCTGGCTTTTCCGGTAGTGGAAATAATGGGAGAATCTCCGGTATAGTCTACGATACAACGGATGGCATCTTCTCTGGAAAAGTTATAAGCATTGTTATAGTGATAGCCGTGCTCCTTCTCCAAAGCCCCCTTCTTTACCACAATAGCAGCCTGTCTGCCCTTTTGAAACTCTTTCGCAAAGCCCTCCAAAGCTTTTTTTAATTCTTCCTCTTTGCTCTCCTTCTCCAAAACAAAGTAGGGAATCTGTAAAAGCTTTAGAAAATCCAGTGTGATTTCGCCCTGAAAAAGATGCTGAGGTTCATCCTTCACTCCCGGTTCTCCTCTGTATCCGATCACAAGGAGAAGGGGTATCCCGTAGACTCTTTCCGAAGCCAAAGACACTAAAGGATTCATGGCATTACCCTCTCCGCTGTTTTGGAGATAAACCATGGGTACCTTTCCGCTAGCCAGATGATATCCTGCTGCAAGAGCTACCGCATTGCCTTCATTGGCTACAATGTGGTGTTGCTTCCCTGTACCGTATTTTTCCATTAATTCATCACAGAGAGCCTTTAACTGGGAGTCCGGAACTCCGGCAAAAAAATCCGACGGACACAACTCTAAAAATCTCTCAACCTTCATAGGGGCCTCCTCGTTCTACCAAGCTGTCATTTATTGTTATATTTCTATCATAAGCTTTCTTTGCTTTTCTGGCTATTGCTTTTTTACTCTCCTCCCAAAATTTCCTTATACAAAAGCCGTATATTCTCTTCTCTTAGCGCAATGGGGTGATTGGAAAGTCTTTCCGGATTCACAGCTGCGACTAAGTTCTCCAAGTCTCCCTCCTTTACCGAAAGATTGGGAAGAATCTCCAAGTCCTCCAAAATTTTCCTGTAACGCTTTGCCCCCTCTTCCTCCGTTTCTGCCAGGAAGCATTTTGCCAAAAACAGCAGGTTTTCCGGATGTATCATACGACTTTTTTCCCTACACATAAAAGGATAAAGCGCACGGTTTACCATGGCGGTGGCCAAACCGTGGGGAAGCTGATAGATGCTTCCCAATTTATAGGATAGGGCGTGACCGGCAGTGGTTCTTGTCACCGCAATAGCCTTCCCCGCAAGATTGGCCGCTTCAGCAATAGACTCCAAAACCTGCTTCGAAGGTTCCTCAGCTGAAGGGGCTTTTCCTTGAGCTTTTGCATTATTTTCATTTTCCAAAGAAAGATAGGCTTTATAGTTCGTTAAAATCAAAGAAATAGCCTTCTGTCCATAAGCTCTGCTGTCTTCGTTGCTGTATTTTGACCAAATCGCCTCCATGGCATGACTTAGAGCATCTAGAAGAGTGACCTTCTTCTGATACATCGGTAAGCTTCTTAGACTTCTTGCATCCTCTATACGATACTTCGGGTAAATGCTCTCATGCTCCACAGAGCATTTTTCTCCATCTTGATAAATAACCGCAAAGGGAGTGCTTTCCGAACCGGTTCCCGCCGTGGTGGGATGTACCACCAGGGGAATGTCATTCTCTCGATATTTCTGCTCAAGATAGGACTTTTCCTTGGATAAGCCGGTAAAAAGCTTAATGCACTTAGCCGTATCCAAGGCGGAACCGCCCCCAACAGCCAAAATACTGTCTCCATGAAAGGCGGAAAATGCCTTAATCCCCTCTTCTACCTCCTCCAATCGGGGATTGGGCCGGAAATCGGAAAAATGATAAAAAGCAATCCCAAGCTCCGAAAAAAGCTCTTGTAATTCTTCCCCGATGGGAAGCCTGGGAAAGGAGCTTCCTGCCACCAGAAAGATTCTTCGGAAGGAATGTTCTTGAAAAAAGCTTTTCAATTCTTCCTTTAGACTTTTCTTTCCCAGTACAATTTGATTCTCTATTTCCGCTTTGGTCATTGCTCATTCATCCCTTTCTCATTCACGCTATTACATACTACATCGATATAAAATATCACAAGCCACCTACAGAGGCTCATAAAAACGAGATTTCCCAAGGAAACGCCTATGATACGCATTAAGACTTATAAAAAGAGATGCCAAAGATTTCTCTGTGGCATCTCTTCCGATAATTCCTCTAATCTTCTTCCGGAATTAAACGGATAATGTCCTGGAAGGGCATCAGCATGCTGTCACACTCCTCTGCTCTTTCCTTTTCCAAAATCAAGGTAGCCGCCTTCTGAATCGCCGGCACGGTAGCCCGCATCAGTTGGTTAGCATAAATTACCACATTGACTCCTCTTCGCTTAAATTCCTCTTCCTTTACACTGTTAAAGCTGGTGGGTACCACAACGATATAGCAATCTTTCTCTTTTTCCCGGAAACGCTCCACAAAGGTAAAAATCTCCGTGGGATCCTTCTTTCTGCTATGAATCATTATAGCATCCGCCCCTGCCTTTCGGAAAGCAAAAGCTCTCTCCAAAGCATCTTCCATACCCTTTTCCAAAATCAAACTTTCGATTCTGGCACAAATCATAAAGTCCTTGGTTCTTTGGGCATTCTTGCCTGCCCGGATTTTCTCGGAAAAGGCTTCAATACTATCCTGTGTCTGCTCCACCTCTGTCCCGAAGAGAGAATTTTTCTTCAGTCCCGTCTTATCCTCTATAATCACCATGGATACCCCAAGACGCTCCAGGCTTCGCACGGTATATACAAAGTGCTCCTTGATTCCACCTGTGTCTCCATCAAAAATAATGGGTTTCGTAGTAACCTCGGTAATATCCTCAATAGTTCTGAAGCGGGAGCTCATATCCACAAGCTCAATATCCGGCTTTCCCTTAGCAGTGGAATCACAGAGAGAGCTTACCCACATGGCGTCAAACTGGTGAGCTCCTCCCTCCTTATACACCTTGGTCTGCTCTACAATCAAACCGGTAAGACCGTCATGGGCCTCCATGGCGGTAACCAGCCCCTTCAGCTCCAGCTCCTTTTTCAATCTGCCTCTTCGAACGTCCGGCATGGAAAGCTCTGCCTTGGTTCTTTTTTCCAGCTCCGCGTACTTTTCTTCTCTATGGTACGGAAGTTCAATCAGCTTTCCGCCATAGCTTGCCAAAACACTGCAAACCTCTTCCCGAATAGGCTTCTGGAAGCCTGCTCTCCAGTTGTCTCCATGAAGCACATAATCCGGACGGTATTTTTCCAGATTCTCCTTATAGGAAAGACTGGACTGTTCCACCACCTGATAGACTCCGGAAATGTTTTCGAACATGGCCTTTCGCTCGGAAAAAGGCACCAGGGGATAGCGCTTATAAGAAGCTATCACTTCGTCCTTCAATACACCTACAATGACTCTTCCCAGGCGCTTTGCCTTTTTGATGAGGGATAAATGTCCGTTATGCAAAATATCCGTGGAAAAGCAAATGTACACGGTACGCTTTTTGATTTCCGATAAAATATTAGAAACCACCGCCAAGTCATCCGGATTATCCACCTCTTGACAGAGCTTATTTCCCACATCATAGAAATTGAGGGGAATGTTCTCTAAGACAGTATTTAAAGCTTCCTCCGCGTATAGTTTCCTCTTCTCCTCATCCTTGGATTCACAAAACGCCACAATGGCGGAAAGCCATTTTCCAAAATCCTCTTTTTCAAATTTATATAAGGGCTGAGCAGCAAAGGCCTGTTCAAAGTAGGAAATTCCTATCTTTTGGATTCGGTCATTCTCCACCACCGCCTTAAAATCCTTTTCCGGAAGCTCCTTCGTCTTACTTCCCGCCATCAAAGATCCTTCGGCTTCGCAAAAGGAGAAAAACACATCGTTTTCCACCACCAAATCTCCGTGCAGTAGCAAAATATCCGTATCTTCCAGATATTTTTTCGCCAAATACATGGAATATATGTAATTGGTGTTCTCGTAATTAGGGTTCCGCACAAAGGTGTAGCTTAGGGGCAGTCCAAGACTTTCCACATAGTGAATCAGCTTTTCCTCAAAGGGACCTGTGGTAATGATTACCTCGGAAATCCCCTGCTCCGCCACCTGGCGAAGCTGTCTACTGATAATGGTTTCCATGCTGGCAATTTCCGTCATGCATTTGGGGTGAGTCTTGGTCAGATCCCCCATACGGCTGCCCTTGCCGGAATTTAAAATTAAGGCCTTCATCCTTATCTCCTTTTCCTTTTCCAAATTTCCACTTTCCTTCAGGATATGGCCTACGGTTGCAAATCTTCCTTTTTCATTAAAAATCTCCGAAAAGCGGCAATCACTGCTTTGCTTCCTTTTTCTTCCTCTTCTCCGAAAAGACAGGAACCGGCTCCGGAAATCTTTGTTGTCATCTTCTTTCTGATTACAGAGTTGGTAAAAGCGGAAATCTTCGCTAAGTAAGCCTTTTTCATCTCTTCAGATTGAACAATACTTAAATCCGCATGGAAAAGCCCCGGAACGGTAACATAATACCGCATATTTTCGAATGCTTTTCCGTCTTCCTCCTCCTTCGGATTGATCTCGTCCGTTACGAAGCTTGGAATGTAAACCAGCTTATTGGTAAAGTTCTTAAGGTTCTTACTGTAAAAGAAAGGATCCACGGAAAATACCTGATTAAACTCATCATAGGGAGAGAGCATTACGATACAATCCGGTCTTTCCATCGTAAAATCAAAGTCTTTATAATTCACTATAGGATAGAGTTTTTGAAATTCTTCTCCTTCATAATGCATCTCATCCAATGCTCCGCCACCCAGGCGGTCAAAATAAGGGATAGGCATGATTTTACATTCCACATCCTCCATCTCTCCCAGAGCTTCATAGAGGGATTGGAAGCTGTTTAATTGTTCGAATCGGCTGGGTAAAAAGAGAACTACCCGCTTAAAATCCTTTTCTAAAGCCAACTTTACTTTTTTCAAATATGAAGAGGGCTTTTGTACGGTGTTTTGTAAGTCCTTCCATAAGGCTGCGGGAAAATCCCCTGCCGGGCCCTTCTTTTCTCCCGATTCTTCCTGTAAGGGCAGCGCTTCTTCTACCGCTTTATAGGAATGGAAAAGTGCTTCACAGTATTTCTCCAGGTAAGCTACCGTTTCGCTTCCTTCCCCCTTCTTAGCTTCCACGGCATTTCCAAAGGCAATGGCCTCTTCCTGGATCTGCCCCATAAGCTGTAAGCAAGCTGAAAAATCCCCTGCCATAAAGCATTCAAAAATTCTTTTATTCTTTAATACCAGATACTCCAAGGTCTCCAAAGCCATATCCCGGAAATTAGGGATTTTCTTATGCTCTAAATCCTCCTCAGAAAAACGGTATTCAAAAGTCCATTTATCTTCCGGTAATTCGTTCTTTAATTCGTCAATATAATGCTGAAAATAGGGATAACCATGTCCGCCTCCCGCTTTTACCGTCTTATGATAATCTCCGTACTTCGCTTTCAGAACACTGTCATAATCCTTGGGTACCGGAATCTTTGTATTACAAAAGGGAAGCCAAACCGTCTCCTTAAATGCGGCCTTGGGGAAACAAGCCTTTGCATGCAACATTCTAAAGGGCATGCAGGCCAGCATTTCTCCTCCTTCTCCATTAAATTCCTGAAAAACCCGATTCATCAGGGCATAGAATTGCCCTTCCAAGGACTGCTCTCTGTCAAACTTGATTTTTAACAAATCCTCTATGGCTTCCAATTCTTTCTGAAAAATCTTGGTATTTTCCTTTTTATCCATGATCCCCTTGGTCATTGTGGCCAGCATGGAGAGAAGCTCCATGCGATAGGCCTCATCCTCAGGATCTTTCGCCAACTCATCCACCACGAAAATATCCACACTGGCAGGATAGGGAAACTCATGATACTTCTTCATAACATCTTCATTGAATTTTATTTCCGGTAAACCAACTGCGGAAATAAAGCTGCAGGAATCCCTATTGACTTCCACAGCCATAAACTTTAATTCTTTTGGCAGGCCTTTTTTTACCACCTTTACAAAGCGTTCAAAATCATCCCGCAACATCATAATATCCAGATCATCGTCCCAGGCAATAAAATTGTTTTCTCTTACTGCACCAAGCAGGGTTCCGAAATCCGCATAATATCGTATTTTGTGTTTTCTACAAATTTTATCAATAACAGCCAAGATTTCCAAACTGGCTGCCCAAGCCCTCTTCACAATTCCGGGAATATAAAATCCGTTCCGTACCTCATCATAAAAAAACTCTCTTGGAAATTCCATTTTCCACCCCTTTGTCTATTCCTTTAGAACTCTATTTTTTTACTTTTACTGTCATACTCTTCGGCGTTTGTCCTCAGTTTTATAAGTTTGTTAAAAAAACAAGAACAATCCCTTATCTTTTTATGATGGCTTCGGTTCAGAATCGAAAAATCAGTATTCTACCCTTTACCCCTCCATACAAGCCAAAACCTGCTTTGTCAGTTCCTCTTCCTGTCCCCGTAGGCAGGAACCTGCTGCCACAATTTTCTTCTCCCACTGTTCTCTGCTTTCCTCTCCTGCAAAGGCTGTGAGTTTTTCGATATAGGATTTCCGGATCTCTTCCGACTGCACAAAACTATGGTCCGCATGGGCAAGTCCCGGCTGGCAAGCGTAATAATCCATGATTACCACAGCCTTTTCATCTTCCTCTGCCCCCCAAACGATTTCATCCGTTACAAACCAGGGAATATAGAACAGATTCTTGGTATATTTCTTCATATTTTCACTATAGAAGAAGGGATCTATGCTGTATACCATGTTACAGGAATCATAGGGACTGTTCATCACGATACAATCCGGAAGTACAGTATCAAAAGCAAAGCTTTTATAATCCACATAGGAATATTCCTTAGGGAAAGCTTCCGTATCGATAAATTCTTCGGAAAACTCTCCACTACCTTTTCTGGTAAAATAGGGGATAGGCATCAAAAGAACTTCCCAGTCTTCTCTCTCCTGCATCTTCTTGTAAAATCCTTCTATAGAAGGAAAATTCTTCGCTTTATCCAAAAGAATCAGCATGGTTTTTTTCCATTCCTTGCTTAAAGTAGCCTCACACTCCCGGCGAATTTCTCCAAGTTTCTGGATTTCTTCCTCCGGAGAATCCCCATCCTTCGCCTTTTCATAAGCATGGAATACAACCTCGCAGTATTGGGACAGAAGCTTTACACTTTCCGTACCTTCTCCAAGGCGTTGTTCTATGGTATTCCCGATGGCTAAAGCCGTATCCTGCCCATTGGCCAGGGACTCCTGCAAAAAGCTGTAATCATTTTTTCTTGCCATCATGGCCTCTTCCTGAAGCCCTAAAGCCCGAAGAAGAGAAAATACCATATCCCTGACATTTTCTTGCTTCTCATGCTGCAAGTCTTCCTTTTTAAAACGGTAACGGAAATGCCATTTATCTTCTCCACCCACCAGAGCAATGAAGTCCTTTTCGTATTTGCTGAAGCAGGGATAACCGTGAGAACCTCCGGATTTACTGGGCTTTTCATAGTCTCCGTATTCAATTCTTAACATTTTATCCACATTTTTCGGCGCAGGAAATTCAATCCCTTCAAATCGTATCGTGGATAAAGGAAACACCTCTTCTTGGGGATAATTCAGATGAGAGGCCTGAAGAATCTGCGGAATCCAAGCATATAAATCTTTTCTTCCCTTATCACCTTCATACTCTTTGCATATCCTGTTCAGTAAACGATAGATTTGCGGCTCCAACTTCTCCTTACGATTAAAATGAACCTTCAGATTGGTTTCCACCAGCCGCATGGATTTTTCGAAATTCTTCCCTGAACGTTCATTATTAAGAACCTTCAGCATTAGTTGTCCCAGAATAACGAGTTCGGACTCTCTTACATTTTCCAATTCCTGATCTTTTGCTATAGAATCATTTATGCAAATGTCTATAGACACCAAAAATGGAAACTCATGATAGCGACTTAAGCGATTTTCATCCAAACTCACCTCATGAAAGCCCAGACAACCGATAATAAAGGCATAGTCCCTACTCTTTTCCACACAGTTAAAATACAGCTCCGGTGGAATCTCCTCTTCTACAACCTCTCTGAAACGATTAAAATCCTCTCTGTTCATGGAAATATCAATGTCATCGTCCCAGGGAATAAATCCTCCGTTTCGTTTTGCTCCCAGCAGGGTTCCGTAATCTATATAATAATGAATATCGTACTTTTTACAGATTCTGTCCAGCTCCAATAAAATTTCAAGGGAAGCCGCCCAGCAACGCTTCATAATGCCCGGTACATAATAGCCGTTTCTTACTTCATCTTCAAAAAAATCTCTCGTAAACTCCATCTGCTCTCCTTTATGCTTCTACTAAATAGAATTTTCCTCGTCTACTATCGACAAAAATAGCCTTGCAATAATGGGCATTGCCCCTAAATTCTCTTTCTTGCTTGTTTTTTCCAAGCTTTCCAAAGAAATGCATTTCTTCCTTAACAGACCTTCGCACCCGGCTTTGTCTTCCTGTGAAAATACATTTTCTTTCCAATAAGAGAGGTATTCCTCCACGGTCTCTTCCTTTTGAAATACACTGTAGTCACAGTGTGCAATTCCCGGCAAAGGAATATAATATCGTTGATTATAATAAGCCTTGTCCTCCCCTTCCTTCGCCACCGCTACTTGAAAATCGGGAAGATAGAGCAAATGAGGCGTAAAAGCCCTAATTTTCTTACTGTCATAAAAGGGATCCAGAGAAAAAACCGGGTTCACATGATCAAAGGCCGTAGGGATTACGATAATATCAGCCTGCAAGCTCTGTAAATTCAAACTTTCATACTCTAAAACGGAATACTTCTTTCGAAAGCTCTCCCCCTCATATAAGCGTTCTTTCAGCTCTCCCTTGACATTTTTAAATCCATAGGGCACCGGCAGGAGGTAAAGCTCCAGCTCTTCCGTTTCCGCCAAGATCCGAAAGCACTCTGCTAAGGTCTTTTCAAAACGCTCATAGGAATACGCCAAAAAGAGAACTCGCGGCTTCCAATCCTTCAAAAACTGCGTTTTAGACTCACACAAAACCTTTTGTATCGAAGGAAGCTTTTTCTTTAAGTCGGGAATCCTTTCATTTTCCAAATCCTCATAGACTTGAAAAAGCAAGGTACAAAACTCTTCCAAGAGCTTTACAGAAGAAAATTCTCCCCTGCTTTCAATGGCATTTCCTATGGCAAGAGCTTCTTCCTGACTGTTTTTACATAGAGCCTGCAGCTCCTCTTTCTTTATTTCCTGTTCCCCTGTCTCTTTCCAGAGCTTTTCCAATTTTTCATAGCTTTCAATAATAAGATTTCTTAAATTTTTTCTGGGATATTCTTCCAAATCCTCCTTGGAAAACTGATATAAAAAGGGATTCTCCTCTCCCAGGCTGTTCCGAAAATTTGCTTCCGACTTTCGGTAAAAAGGATATTGATGTCCACCCAAGTTTTGTTTCGGAATTTTATAATCACCGTACTCCGCTTCCAGAACCCTTTCCCGCTCTGTAGGAACAGAAAAATCTTGTCCGTAAAGGGCAAGTTGTTTTGCCTCTACACCTTGGTACCAGTTTCTCTTCATTTTTCCTTTTCGATGTAGGGCATAGTCAGGTCCCCATGCGATGTACTCTGTATCCCTATCTTCCAAACAGCGATACAGACTGTCCATGGCAAAATAAATCTCTCCTAAAAAGCTGCTTCCCTCCTTGGGAAAAAGCTTGGGAACCTCGCCCCTCTCCCTCTTTAAGAAAGCTTCTACTTCCTCCGAAATGGCAACGATTTCCCTGTTCCATTTTTTATGAAGCTGACTATAGCTCTTGGTCTTCTCCCCTTCTACCGATTTCAAAAGGGAAGAAAGCTGATGAAACAAATATCTTCTCTCTTCCTCTGTCTTATCCTCTAAAACATCCTCCAAAATGCATATATCCATTCCCGCATAAAAGGGAAACTGGTAAAAATAAGCTTGCTTCTCCGGGTTGAAGCCGGGCTCTTTCATCCCGATGGCAGCCATGGAGCTGGCGGTTTCTCTATCTTTTCCTACATAATAAAAGCCGATTTCCTCCGGCAGCTCTTCCTCAATACAAGCCGCCAAACGTCTAAAATCCTTTCTGTACATGGAAATATCCAGATCATCGTCCCAGGGAATAAATCCTTTATGCCGTACCGCACCGAGAAGGGAACCATAATCCAGAAAATAAGGGATAGCGTTCTTTTTACAAAATGCATCAAAAAAAGAAAGAAGCTGTAATTCTGCTGCCCAGGCTCGCTTCATAAGCCCCGGAACATAAAATCCCTCTATCACTTCATCTAAAAAAAACTCATTTTGAAATTCCAATTTTCCCTCCTGACTAGATGCTTCCTCTGACAGAATGTTCAGTCTAAAAAGATACTATATCTAAAAAGATACACTGTCCGACAAGATGCTCTAAGCCCTTCAGTTCCCCATAGTTTACTTATAAAGAACAAAAGGAGCGGCTGCTTTTACGCATCGCTCCAAAGATTTCCTTTCATTTTTTCTGCATCATGCTACTAAAGAGCATCATCTTTTTCCTTCCTTGGCGGCTTTTCGAAAAGCCCTACTCATCCTTTTTTCTTTTTCTGGCATGCTCAAAAATCAGTCGGAACACATGATTTCGTACCTCCGACTCCTCTCCGGAGCTCATTCGGAGGAAACGAAGGCCATAGCCGTAGGTTCCCCGATCATTGGTCTTTACCCAGACCACCACCAGCTTTAACTCTCTATCCATCTTGTCAAAGCGGTAACGGAAATGAACAATATCATCTTCCTTCAAGGCTTCCCGGGTCTCCATAAAGATTCCCCCTGCACTTAAATTCCGGATAATGCCGAAAAAATGTACCTCTTCGTCCCCTTCTCCTTCTTTTACAAAGGGAAGCTCCATCGCTACGGATACCCGCACATCGTTTTGCCGCTGTACTACCCGAAGCACTTCCTTCACATCGCAAATGCCCATCCAGGGATAAGGACTGTCCGGAAAGGCCGGATTTCTTTTCATAACAACTTCCGCAAGAGTCACAATCATCCCCTGCTGCTTATCATAAAAATCTATTTCCGAAACAAAACGGCTGTCTTGAAACTTATAGCCTTTAAAGTAGAGAAAGATTTCCTCTCCCTGTAATTCCACATCCACCGGAAGGTTTCTATCCTCCTCCGGCCAATGAACCATGCCTCTATTGCAATCTCGTAATACCATCATTCTACTCCCTTAAATGAACAGCATTTGATCAATCCGAAATTTCCCCGATACGGGATGGCATCATCATCTGCATTTGTAATAGAGAAACTAAGCTTTGAAAGCTCTTTTTATCCAGTGTTACCGTACCATTGTCCGCTCCGTCTCCCGCTGCCGCTTCTCTGCCGGAATTTAAAAGCGCACTGCTAAGAATGGACTGAAGCACTCCGGAGAAAAGCACATTTTGACCTCCGGATAATCCCAGGCCGGAAAAGAGGTTGTTGGAAGAACCGGTTAAAGCCCCCAAGCCCCCTGTAGACAGCAAACTGTTTGCGGAAATACTGCTTGAAGAGCTTCCGTAGCTGCTTGTGCTGCTGCCCTGTCCGAAATAATTACTTTTTACATTGTACGCGGAATCCCCCAGATCGGCCATGATTTTCTTTACATAGTTCTGAGTCTCCTTATAGGGAGGAACCCCATTGTACTTTTTTACCGCGCCGGGGCCTGCATTGTAGGCAGCCAAAGCCAAAGGTACGGAACCGAAGCTTTTGATATTATCCCGTAACAGCTTCGCTCCTCCCATAATATTTTCATAGGGATCGAAAACATTCTTTACCCCCAGACTCTTGGCAGTGCCTGGCATGAGCTGCATGATTCCTGAAGCTCCTGCATGAGAAACATCGTTAGGATTAAAGTTTGACTCCGCCTTGGCCACCGCAATCAACAGAGACTTGGAGACTCCGTAGGTTCTGCTGGCTTCCTCAAAAATGGCATCATATTTAGCCGCACCTGCAGGCACGGACTGTTGCTTCTGCACATTTTGCATTACGGAGGCGAAAGAAGTTCCTGTTGTGCTCTGTGTTTTTGTATTCAGCGCAGACTGTGCCTGCACAGCATTCTGATTCTGAATGCCATTTAAGATTGAAATTCCATTTGCCATCTAAATCTTTACCCTTTTCCTGTAAAATATATGGTGAAACGTCATTTGTTCCAGTTCTATTTGCACTATCTTTTCTTTTATCGGCAAGATGGGAGGGTTTTATAAATCTTTACAGGGAATTTGCAAGGGAAAGTAGGAGTAGGACTCCTTTTCAGTGTAGGCTGCGTAAAGCAGGGAGTAAGACTCCTTTTGCAGGGAGGTGATACATAATACGTAAAGCAGAGAAGTGGTACTCCTTTGCAGGCACGCTCTCGCTAAGCTCGGCTCGTAGCGGTACTAAGCACTAAGAAAAGCACTTAGTGCAAGTACCGACGGCCTCACATTGCCTTTAAAGGAGTACCACTTCTCTGCTTTACTGTATACTGACACTCCAAAAAAACAAATGACACTATTACATGTCGCGACCCCTCACATTCCCTTTAAAGGAGTACCACTCTCTGCTTTACTGTATCCTGACACCCCCAAAAGCAAATGACACTATCACATGTCGCGACCCCTCACATTCCCTCTAAAGGAGTACTGCTCCTGCTTTACTGTATACTGCCCCCCCAAAAACAAATGACACTATCACATATCGCGACCCCTAACATTCCCTTTAAAGGAGTACTGCTCTTGCTTTACTGTATGTCGGTATACCGGAAAAGAAAAGAAGTCTCCCTTCCCTTGCCGGTTTCCCCAAACCTTTTTGCAAAAATTCCTCCTTTTCCTGAAACCCGAAGATTTTTCATGGGAAAATCAAGCTTTTCCATATCTTTGGAAGGATTTTCTCTTTCACATTAGCACTTCGAGGCATTCCGGCAGAGGGAGGAGTACTTCTTTTTGAAGGCAATGTGAGGCCATCGGTACTTGCTCGAAGTAAACGTAGTGCTTCGAGCTTAGTACCGCTATGAGCCGAGCTTAGCGAGAGCGTGCCTGAGAAAAGAAGTCTCCCTCCCCTTGCCGGTTTCCCTAAACCTTTTTGCAAAAATTCCTCCTTTTCCTGAAACCCGAAGATTTTTTTATTGGAAAATCAAGCTTTTCCATATCGTTGGAAGGATTTTCTTTTTCACATTAGCACTTCGAGGCATTCCGGCAGAGGGAGAAGTACTTCTTTTTGAAGGCAATGTGAGGCCATCGGTACTTGCTCGAAGTAAACGT